>DATDFB010000035.1:0-77699 GCA_036522835.1 Thermoanaerobaculia bacterium
CCGCCGAAGCGCGTCGGCCGCACGACCGGCATGTCCGCGTCCGCCTCGTCCACCGGACAGTAGGGACAGAGGTCCCACGACTCGTCGATGAAATGCCCGTTCTCACACCGCTTGTCAGCCACGTTCCGCCTCACGCATGGAATGCAACCGCGACGGCGTTGCGGCCGCCGAAGTAGATGATGTCGCCATCTTTGAGGTACCGCTTGTCGATCTTCTGGTCGTTGACGTAGGTCCCGTTCGAGGAGTTGCGATCGATGAGGAGGACCTTTCCGTCGATCGAGACGACCTCGGCGTGGAGCCTCGAGACCTTCGGATTCTCCAATACGATCTCACAAATCGCCGATTCGCGCCCGATGCGGATGCCCGAGCCGCCGAGGCCGAGGCGCTCGCCGGCGCGCGTGCCGTTGAGGATCGTGAACTTGCCGAGGACCGCGGCGGTGCCGCCGCTGGTCGGGGAGATCATCGTCTCCGAGGTCGTGGCCACGGCGAGCTCCTTCGGCGGGCGCCGGCGCGTGACCGGAATCAAGACGGCGATGCCGGCGCCGACGAGCGCCACGACCAGCGCGCCGCTCGCCACCGGATGCTGCCGCCACAGCGGCATCGCTTTGAGCGCGCGGTCGGTGTCGGCGCGGAAGCGCAGCAGATCGGGCGAGCCGGGGAAAAAGCGCGACGCCGCCGCGAGCTCCGCGCTCGCCTGCGGCCACTGCCCGTCGCCCGCGGCGTCGAGCGCGGCGCGGTAGTGGCGGCTGAACTCGGAGTCGACGTTGAGCGGCACTTTCGCCGCCGCGAGGAAATTCCTGGCCACGTTCACCGGCACGAGAAACTTCACCTCCGCGTCGCGATGGCCCCACGTCGAGATGCCGATCGCTTCGCCGTCGCGGTTCACGGCCGGGCCGCCGGAGTTGCCCTGGTAAATGGCCACGTTCGACTGGAATACCGGCGCGCCGGTGACGTCGCGCTTGATGGCGGTGATGCTGCCGGGGTTCAGCGTTGCCTCGAGGTCGGTGTCGCGCGAGAGCCAGCCGCCGATGACGTCGTCGTTGCTGCTGGCCACCGCCGGATAGCCGAACGTCCAGATGCTGTCGCCGACGCGCACGTGGTCGGAGTCGCCGAGCGGGAGGAGCGGGAGGTTCTTGCGATCGATGCGCAGCAGCGCCAGGTCGGCGCCGCGCTCGCTCAAAGCCGGCGAGTAGCGCTCGACCGTGAACGGCAGCTTCGTGCCGTTGGAGAGATCGACGTCGTTGACCACGGTGACCTTGTCGAGCGATCCCTGCGCCGCGACTTCGGCGATCATCCCCTCCAGCCGCTCCTCCTGCCGGGCGCGGCGGAGCTCGTCGATGGAGTAGCGCTTCAGCAGCACGGCTTTCGCGCCGTTGCGCCGCAGCTCGCGCTCGAGCGCCGCGGGATCGCGCGTGATGGCCACGACGTGGCCGCTCGTCAGGATCAGCCCGTCGGGATGGATGATGAAGCCGCTGCCGGAGCCGCCCGCGCCGGTGTTCACGATCCCGTCGCCGGCGCGGAACTGCGCCGTGGCAAACGCGCTGATGCGCACGACCGACGGCTTCACGCCGTACGCCATTTTCGAGACGTCGTCGAGCTTCGCGTCGTCGCCGTGGCGACACCCGGCAAGAAGAAGCGCAACGAGGAGCAGGCGGGCCCGGGGAGACATGGCGATCAGCGAGCGGTTGGGTCCCCGAACAGCCACTTGAAGAGTCCCTTGCGGCGAGGCCGCTCCGGGCGCACGCGGGTCGTTTGTTCGAGCTCGGCATCCGGCAAGGTCTCGAGCGGTTGGGTTTCGTCGAGCGACTCCTCGGTGGCCACGGCGACTTTCTGCGTCGTCTGCCGCGAGCGGTCGATGACCGTGTCGTCGGTCAGCTCGTCGGGCTTGGCGATGCGCGCCACGATGACGGTCACGTTGTCGGGCGCGCCGCGCTCCAGCGCGCGGCGCACGAACTCGTTCGCCGTCGCCTCCAGCGCCATCGTCGTGGCCACTTCGAGCAGCTCGTGCTCCTTGACCACGCCGTGCAGCCCGTCGCTGCAGAGAATGAAGATGTCGCCGTCCTGCACCGGGAAGGGGCCGCTGACGTCGACCTCCACGTCCTCGCCGACACCCATGGAGCGCTGCAGGACGTTGCGGCGCGGATGGTTCTCCGCCTCGCTGGAGGTCAGCAGTCCTTCGCGGACCATCGAGGCCACGAGGGAATGGTCCTCGGTGAGCTGTCTGATGGCCGCGTCGCGGATCAGGTAGATGCGCGAGTCGCCGACGTGCGCGAACCAGGCGTTGTTGTTGCGCACCACGAGCGCCGAGGTCGTCGTGCCCATGCCCCGCAGATCGGGATTGGCCTGCGCCTCGGTGAAGATCCGCGCGTTCGCGCGCACGAGCGCGGCGCGCAGCGCGGCGGCGATGTCCTCTTCCTCGCTGCCGAGGTACTGCGCCTTCACCGTCTCGCCGGCCAGGCGCGAGGCCGTCGCGCCGCCGCGGTGGCCGCCCATGCCGTCGGCCACGACGAACAGCCGCCCGCCGGGATGGCTCTCGCGCTCTTCCGCGGGCGTGGTGTACGTGCCGAAGTCCTGGTTCTCCGAGCGGACCAGTCCGACGTCCGTCTTCATCACCGCCTGAACGACGAGGCGCTCCGGAGAGACGGCGGGCGATTCAGCCGAGGGCAATTCCGTCATGATCGCTTGTGAACGATCGCCGGATTATACGCTCCCGGCAGAACGCTATAATCGACCCCTTCCGATGGAACAACTCCAGATCCACTACGTCGATCTCGGCGTCCCACGGGTGACGGATCTCAAAGGAGAGCTCACCGTCGGACGCACCGAGGGAAACGACCTCGTCCTCAACCATCCCTCGGTCTCCCGCCGCCATGCCCGCTTCGATCCGCGCGACGACCACTGGTGGATCGTCGATCTCAAGTCGACCAACGGTGTGAAGGTGAACGGCAACCTCGTGGCCGAGGCGCAGGTCAATCCGGGAGACAAGATCCTCATCGGTTCCGTGCAGCTCGAGCTCAAGCGCCTCCCCTCGGTGAACTTCACCGGCGAGTCGATGTTCGACAACCCCTCCGGCACGGTCATCCGGCGCATCTCCGACTTCAATTCGGAGTTCGGCCTCGACCTTGCCGAGCTGGAGAAGCCGACCGCGCAGCGCGCGCCGTCGGACGGCGGGCTGCGCGACGCCGTGGCCTCGCGCGAGAAGGTCTTTCAGGTCCTGGTGCAGGTGGCCAAGGTGCTGCTGCAGAGCGAAGACCTCGAGTCGCTGCTCAACACGGTCATGGACATCATCTTCAAGTACCTGCCCGTCGAGCGCGGCCTGATCATCCTCTTCGACGCGAACGGCGAGCCGGTGCCGCAACTGACGCGCTTCATCGAAGGCGCCGACGCGCGCGACATCCCCATCTCCCGAACGATCCTGAACATGGTGGCGCAGCAGCAGGTGGCGCTGATGACGTCGAACGCGCTCGAGGATGCGCGGCTCCTGGGCGGCAAGTCGATCGCCATCCACGGCATCCGCTCGGCGATGTGCGTGCCGCTGTGGAACAAGCAGCACGTCATCGGCGCGGTGCAGGTCGACTCGCCGATCCACATCGGCCGCTTCACCGAGGAGGACCTCGACCTGATCACGGCGCTGGCGAACTTCGCCGCGGTGGCCATCGAGCGCGCGCAACTGACCGAGCGCGTCGAGGAAGAGCGGAAGATCCGCTCGCGCATGGAGCGCTATCACTCGCCGGCCGTGGTCGACGAGATCGTGCGCGGCTCCATCGCCGCGGACGAGGAGGAGATCCGCACGGCCGAGGTGTCGATCCTCTTCGCCGACATCTCCGGATTCACGACGGTGTCGGAGACGAAGAAGCCGGAGGAGGTCGCGGAGTTCCTCTCGCACTTCTTCTCCTGCGCGGTGGAGTCGATCTTCGCCTACGGCGGGACGCTCGACAAATTCATCGGCGACGCGGTGATGGCGTTCTTCGGCGCGCCGATCCCGCAGGAAGACCACGCCGACCGGGCCATTCTGGCCGGGCTGATGATGCAGCGCCTCGTCGGGGAGTGGAACGCGGAGCGCGAGAAGATCGGCCTGCCGCCGGTGCTGATCCGCGTCGGCATCAACAGCGGCCCCGCCGTGGTCGGCAACGTCGGCACGGAGAAGCGCGTCGACTACACGGTGCTCGGCAGCGCGGTGAACATCGCCTCGCGCCTGGAGAGCGGCGTGGCCAAGCCGGGGCAGACGGTGATCTCCAAGAACACGCTGGAGCGCACGATCGGCAGCTTCCACACCGAGTCCTTGGGCGAGGTGTCGATGAAAGGGATGCAGCAGAAGCTGCCGGTGTTCGCCGTCATGGGCGCGCAGACGGGGAAGACCTCGCCGGGGTTCAGCTCGACGCAGCACGCGGCGATCCGGTAGCCCCCCCCGTGTCATCCCGAGCGAAGCGAGGGACCCCCCGCCGTCGGCGTCACGCCCGCAACGACACAACGCGCTCCACGGCCGCGAGCGATGCGGCGCACACCAAGAGAGCCGCCGCCGCGAACGAGTCGGCGGGAAAAAGGCGAGCGCCGAGCGTCACGGCCACGGCCCCGGCCATGACCGCCGCGGCCAGGTGCCGCCACGGAAATGCCAGCGGTGCCGGCGCCTCGGCGCGGATCTCGTTCATCACCCGCCGCTCGAAAAACGGCGAAGGCTCCACGTCGGAACGGCGTCGCAGCGCAGCCTCGATTCGCTCCGGATCGATCATCGCTTTCCTCGGGACAATTGTCGTTCGAGACGCTGCGCCAGCAGATGGCGCCCGCGGCGGAGGCGCGTCTTCACCGTACTTTCGGGCAGCCGCAAGATCGCGGCCGTTTCGGCGAGATCGGCATCGAGAAAATAGAACGTGACGAGCGGATCGCGGTACTTGGCCGGAAGAAATGCGACGGCCCGCCGCACGATCGCCGCTTCCTGCTGCTCCGAGATCGTCTCTTCCAAGCTCGTCTCCGACTGGAGCTCCTCGTCGAGGGGGATGGAAGGCTGCGCGCGCCGCAGGTGGCTTCGATAGACGTTCAGCGCGATGGAGAACAGCCACGTCGAGAACGCGGACTTGCGCCGCCACGTCCCGAGCGCGCGGTAACAGCTCACGAACGCGACGTGCGCCATTTCTTCAGCCGTGGATCGATCGCCCGTGAACCGCATGGCCAGCTGCATGAGAGGTCCCTTGTAACGTCCGACGATGCGCTCGAAGCGGTCGGCGTCGCCGCCGAGAATCGCGGCGACATCCTCCTCGTCAGACGTCATCGACCGTTAGTCGTGGAATTGCCGCCGCGGGTTTCATGAAACCGGCGGGCGCCGGGGAGCGACTCACTCGGCGAAAGGAGACAATGCCGATGTTTTGGGCAGTCCCGATCTCGATCGTCATCGCCCTCGCCATTTACCTCTCGATCGTCGGCTTCGCGCGCGAGCGCCGCATCGAGCGCGAAATGTTTTACGACCACGAAACGGCGCGCCGAATGCTCGAACGCGACGGCGGGACGGCTCAGGACGTGATCGCCTGGACCCGCGAGCGCGACGACGCGCGGCGGCGGCGCGGGCGCGAGTCGCTCGTCCTGGCCGCCTACGTCATGATCGGAGCGGGCGTGGGAATCCTGGCCGGGTTGCGCGTCCATCCGGATCGCGCGTACTGGACGCTCGGGTTCATCCCGCTGGCCACCGGAATCGCCATCGGCATGTTCGCGCTGCTCAGGAGAGAAAAACCGTGAGGCCGCAACTCTGCTTGCTCGCGTTCCTCCTGGCCGGCATGGCAAACGCGGCCGACGGGCCGCGCGTCGGCGACCCGGCGCCGCCGCTGACGGGCGCCGTCTGGCTCAAAGGACGGCCGGTTCGCTCCTGGCAGCAAGGCAAGGTGTACATCCTCGACATCTGGGCGCCGTGGTGCGGCCCCTGCCTCGGCGGGATGCAACGCCTGACCGATCTGCAGAAGAGACATGCCTCGCGCGGCCTCCTCGTCGTCGGCCTCACCGGCCCCGACGACTACGGAAGCACTCTCGCCGCCGCGAAAAAGGTTCTCGCGCAGAAGGGTCCGGCGATCGGCTACGGCATCGCCTGGGACGAGGGACATCGTCTCTACGACGTCTGGATGGCGCGCGACAAAAACCAGGGATGGCCATGGTCGTTCGTCATCGGCCGCGACGGCCGCGTGGCGTTCATCGGACATCCGGAAAAGCTCGAGAGCGTCATCGAGCCAATCCTAGGAATGACACGACCACCCGGCCCGGTTGCGACCTCCAGTGCTCAAGACGATCTTTCGCCCGCTGGCGATCGCCATCGCCTGCGCTCTCATCGTGCGCGGAGCGTTTTTCCACGTCTACGCGATCCCCTCGGCATCGATGGCGCCGACGCTGCAGCCGGGCGACCAGATCGTCGTCACGCCCTACCGCGCGCCCTACGCATGCGAGCCGCGGCGCGGCGACGTGGTGGTCTTCCGCTCTCCGCTCGGCCGCAATGAGCTGCTGATCAAGCGCATCATCGCCGCGCCGGGAGACCTCATCGCCTCGACGAACGGCCGCGTGACGATCGGCGGCCACGCTCTGGCCGAACCGTACGTGCAGCGCGCCGGAGCGTCCGGCATGATCGCGCCGCAGATCGTCCCCGCCGGCTGCTACTTCGTCGCCGGCGACAACCGCGAGAACTCGTGGGACAGCCGCACCTGGGGCGTACTGCCGCGCGAGCTCATCGTCGGCCGCGCGCGCCTGGTGCTCTTCTCCTGGGGCAACGGCGCGGCCTCGTGGAGTGCGGCGGCCATGCCGCCGCCGTCGGAGCGCCTGAACCGGCTTCTGCGAACGATCGGGTAGAATTCCGTCATGCGCAAAAGCCGTAGCCAGCACGGCGAATCAAACGTCGGCTGCCTCTTCGGACTGATCCTTCTCGCCATTGCCATCTTCATCGCCTACAAAATGATTCCGGTGAAGGTGAAGGCCGCCGACCTCAAGCAGACCATCACCGACGAAGCGAAGATGGCCGGCACGCACAGCAACGAGCTGATCATGAAGTCGATCCTGGCCAAGGCGCAGGAGAACAAGCTCCCCGTGACCGAGGACAACGTGAAGATCAACCGCACCGGCGGCGAGATCACGGTGGACGTGGAGTACGACGTGCCGATCAACTTCCCCGGCAAGACCTGGCTGTGGCACCAGCACATCGTGGCGCAGAACCCGATTTTCTAGGGGTCGTCAAGGAGGCGGGGGCACGGCAGACGTCTTTGACGTGTCCGTCGTTTCCGTGGTCTCGGTCGTATCGGTCGTCTCCGTCGCCGTCGTCTCCGTCGGCGGCGGCGTGGCCGGTGTGGCCGTGTCGGTCGGCGGCGTCTGTTGCAGGGCGGTGTCGGTTGCGGGCGGCGGGGCGGTGGGCGGCGCCTCCGGCTTCTTCTCCGTCAGCACTTCCTCTTCCATGAGATACCCCCAGCGCCGCATGCGCGAGAGGATCATCCGCTGCCGGGCGCGGAGGCGCTTGTTCGGCGCGGCGGGGGTCATGACGCGCGGGTTGGGCAGGCAGCCGGCGAGGAGCGCGGCCTGCTGCGGCGTGAGCGACGCGGCCGAGTGCTGGAAGTAAAACCGCGATGCCGCCTCGGCGCCGTACACGCGCTCGCCCATCTCCACCACGTTCAGGTAGAGCTCGAGGATCCGCTTCTTCGACAGGTGCCGCTCCAGCGAGCGCGCCAGGAAGTACTCCTTGACCTTGCGCAGCGGGTTGCGCGATCTCGAAAGGTAGAGATTCTTCGCCAACTGCTGCGTGATCGTCGAGCCGCCGTGCGTGATCTTGCGGCGCTCCCAGTCGCGCTGCAGCGCCTCCTTCATCGCCTTCACGTCGACGCCGCTGTGCTCGTAGAAGTCGTTGTCCTCGGCCACGAGCACGGCGCGGCGCAGGTACGGCGAGATGCGGTCGTAGCGGACGAACGAGTAGAGCAGCGCGTCCGGCTTCCCCTCGCCGCGGAGCTCGCGCTTGCGCTGCTCCATGAACGCCGTCGTGGCCGGGTTCTCCTTCGCCAGCGCGGCCGTGTCGGGGAACGTCGCCCACTCCCACACCAGCCAGACCGCCAGCAACAAAACGACAACGAGCAGGACCCGCTTCACCGGCGCGAGGATAAACTATCGCCAGCCATGAAACGCCGCCTCCTCTTCCTCGGACTGCTCCTCGTCACCACTCCCGTCTTCGCGATCAACACGAACATCCTCCGCCGCGGCGAGCGCATCGGCGTGCTGCGGATGAACGAGCAGTTCGACGTCGCCGCCGAGCGAACGGTGGCGAGCGCCATCGAGAGCGCGCTCCCGCACGCGCTGCGCGACCGCGGCTTCGAGGCCTTCGACACGCAGCGCACCTACGACGACGTCCGCCGCGGCGACGGTCCGAACGCGGCGTTCTACGTCGAGGTCGTCGGCGCGCACGCGCACGACCGCGAAGCGGTGGGTGTGGGCGTGGGCGCGGAGAACGTCTACGCCAGCATCGGCGTCGTCGTCTCGCGCGTGGCGGCCGAGGTGCGGCTGTACGACGGCAAGACCCTCGAGCTCATCGACCGCTTCGACCTGTCGAAGAAGAGCACCGCCATCGTGCCGACGTCAGTGGGCATCGGCGGGCGCTTCTTCTGGGCCGAGCTTGCGCTGCCGTTCGTCCGCTACGGGCAGTACCGCAGCGCCGCGCGCGACGTGGCGCACCAGGCCGCCGAGGCCATCGCGCGGACCGCGGCGCCGTGAAGGCCGTCGTCGTCCTGACCACCGTCGGCGCCGGCTTCGACGCCGCCGCGCTGGCCAAGTCGCTCGTCGAGCAGCGCGTCGCCGCCTGCGTCAACATTCTCCCCGAGGTCCGCTCCCTTTACAGGTGGAAGGAAGCCGTCGAGGACGACCGCGAGCAGCTCCTCGTCATCAAGACGACGGAGGAGAGAGTCGATGCCCTGCGCGAGGCCCTTTTCGCCGCGCATCCGTATGAAGTTCCGGAGTTTGTGGTGCTCGCGGCAGAGGCCGGCGGGGCGTATGCGGAGTGGCTTCTCCATAACGTCTAGACAGAAAAGAAGATCGCGGCCTGGCGTCTGATCGCTGCGCTCTTGCAAACGAAGAGCGAACGCTTCCAACCTAAGCATCGATGCTGAAAATCTAAGCGTGGATCGTAAAAATCTAAGCATATTTGCTAAAAATCCAAACGTTCACGCTTCGCTTGGAAGCGTTCGCCGTTCGGTTGCAAGCGTCCGCTCTTCGGTTGCAAGCGTTCGCCGTTCGGTTGTAAGCATCCGCTCTTAACTTGCAAGCGTTCACCGTTCGGTTGCAGGCGAACGCTCTTCGATTGTCAGGCTCTACCGTCGGTAGATCATTGCGCCCCCTGCCGAGGGAAGCGAGATCACTGGGAAGACGCCCCCGCGTCGCCAGAGTTAGCATCGCCGCACATGGAATCGATCGTCATCCGCGGCGCCCGCGAGCACAACCTCAAAAACATCGACGTCGTCGTCCCCCGCAACAAATTCGTGGTCATCACCGGCGTCAGCGGCTCCGGCAAGTCGTCGCTGGCCTTCGACACCATCTTCGCCGAGGGGCAGCGGCGCTACGTGGAGTCGCTCTCCGCGTACGCGCGGCAGTTCCTCGAACAGATGGAAAAGCCCGACGTCGACTCCATCGAAGGGCTCTCGCCGGCCATCTCCATCGAGCAGCGCACCACCTCGCGCAACCCGCGCTCGACCGTCGGCACGGTCACGGAGATCTACGACTACCTCCGCCTCCTCTACGCCTCCGTCGGCATCCCGCACTGCACGAACTGCGGGCAGGAGATCCGCCCGCAGACGATCCAGCAGATGGTCGACCGGCTGCTGACGCTGCCGAACGGCACGAAGTTCACCATCCTCGCGCCGTACGTCCGCGGCAAGAAGGGCGAGTACCGCAAGCAGATGCTGCAGATGGTGAAGGAGGGCTTCACCCACGCCATCGTCGACGGGCAGGAGGTCGAGCTCTCCGACCCGCCCACGCTCGACAAGCAGAAGAAGCACACGATCGACGTGCGCATCGACCGCATCGTGGTGAAAGAGGGAATCTCCCAGCGCCTGGCCGACTCGCTCGAGACGGCCACGCGCGTCTCGAAGGGCCTCGTCAAGATCCTCTACCAGGAGGACAAGCGTGAAGAGCTCCTCTCGCAGAACTACGCCTGCCCCGACTGCGGCGTCTCCATCGGCGAGATCGCCCCGCGCCTCTTCTCCTTCAACTCCCCCTACGGCGCCTGCCCCCGCTGCTCCGGCCTCGGCATGCTGCTCGAGATCGACGAGCGGAAGATCATCCCCGACCCGGCGAAGTCGATCGAGGAAGGGGCCATCGCGCTCTGGAAAGAAGGAAGCGAGAACTGGCGCATCAAGCAGATCCACACGATCGCCAAGCACTACAAGTTCTCGCTGACCGCGCCGTGGCGCACGCTGCCGGAGAAGGGGCGCAACTGCATCCTTTACGGCTCCGAGGACAAGATCCGCTTCGAGTTCCAGGGGGACGCCAGCGCCTATCACTACACCGGCACGTACGAAGGCATCGTGCCGATGCTCCAGCGCCGCTACCACGAGTCGGACTCCGAGGACGTGCGCGAGGAGATCGAGCGCTTCATGACCCCGACGAAGTGCCCGGAGTGCGGCGGCCGCCGCCTCAAGCCGGAGGCGCTCGCGGTGACGGTGGCGAACGAGCCGATCGACAAGGTCGTGAAGCTCCAGCTCAAGGACGCCGCCGAGTTTTTCAAGACCATCGAGCTCTCCGCGCGCGAGGAGCAGATCGCCGGCAAGATCCTGAAGGAAGTGCGCGACCGTCTCGGGTTTCTCAACGCCGTCGGCGTCGGCTACCTCGCGCTCGACCGCAACGCCGCCACGCTCTCCGGCGGAGAGGGGCAGCGCATCCGCCTGGCCACGCAGATCGGCTCGAAGCTGATGGGGGTCCTCTACGTGCTCGACGAGCCGTCGATCGGCCTGCACCAGCGCGACAACCGCCGTCTCATCGACTCGCTCCTGGAGCTGCGCGATCTTGGCAACACGGTGATCGTCGTCGAGCACGACGAGGAGACGATCGAGTCGGCCGACCACGTCATCGACCTAGGCCCGCGCGCCGGCGTGCACGGCGGCGAAGTCGTGGCCGAGGGATCGCTGCAACAGATCACGACGTTCCCGAGCTCGCTAACGGCGAAGTACCTCCGCGGCGAGCTGGAGATCGCCGTCCCGCCGCAGCGGCGGAAGGCGAACGGCAACGCCCTCGTGATCCGCGGCGCGAAGCAGAACAACCTGCAGAACATCGACGTCACCATTCCGCTCGGGCTCTTCGTCGCCGTCACCGGCGTCAGCGGCTCCGGCAAATCGACGCTCGTCAACGACATCCTCTTCCGCGCGCTGTCGCGGCATTTCTACGATTCGCCGGAGACGCCGGGCGAGCACGACGGCATCGACGGGCTGGAGCAGATCGACAAGGTGATCGACATCGATCAGTCGCCGATCGGGCGCACGCCGCGCTCGAACCCGGCCACGTACACGCAGCTCTTCACGGAGATCCGCAACCTCATGGCTGCGACGCCCGAGGCGCGCATGCGCGGCTACGGGCCGGGGCGCTTCTCGTTCAACGTGAAGGGGGGGCGCTGCGAGGCGTGCAAGGGCGACGGGCAGATCAAGATCGAGATGCATTTCCTCCCCGACATTTACGTCACGTGCGACGTCTGCGGCGGCAAGCGCTACAACCGCGAGACGCTGCAGGTGACGTACAAGGGGGCCTCGATCGCGCAGATCCTCGACATGACGGTGGAGCAGGGGCTGGAGACGTTCCGCAACGTGCCGAAGATCGCCAACATCCTGCGCACCCTCGACGAGGTCGGCCTCGGCTACATCAAGCTCGGGCAGTCGTCGACGACGCTCTCCGGCGGCGAAGCGCAGCGCGTGAAGCTGGCCAAGGAGCTGGCCAAGCGCGCCACCGGGCGCACGCTCTACATCCTCGACGAGCCGACGACCGGACTGCACTTCGACGACGTGGCCAAGCTGCTGCACCTGATGCACGGCCTGGTCGAGCGCGGCAACACGGTGGTGGTGATCGAGCACAATCTCGACGTGGTCAAGACCGCGGACTACGTGATCGACCTCGGCCCCGAGGGAGGGGACGCGGGCGGACGCGTGATCGCGGCGGGAACGCCGGAGGAGGTGGCGAAGACGGCCAGCCCGACGGGGCAGTACCTGCGGAAGATGTTGGCGAAGCGTAGCGCCGTCGTCTCGACGGCCGGCTAGGCGGCGTCTCGCCGCGGGCGGGCGGGACGCCCGCGAGCCGGCCGGCGAGGACGCCGGCGCTACAAGTAGAATCGCGCGCATGAAGCGCGTCTTCTTCGCTTTCCTCCTTCTCGCTCTCGCCACACCACTCCTCGCCGACGACTGCGGCGCCATGACGCAGTTGGCCACGCTCTACGAGCTGCGCCACGTGGCCATCCGGCACTCGTACGACGTCGACTCGTGGATCGACAAGCGCATCGACGTACTGCGCGAGCCGGTCGACGGCGGCTTCCGCTGGGTACGCTGGGTGCGGCCGTCGAACGGCGATCCGGCCGACAAGCACCTGCACAAGACGCAGGCGGTGCACGGCAGCGGCTCCGACCCGTTCGAGGCCAGCGGCTCGCACGCGTACGGCGTGCGCGTGGTCGTGCCGGCGAAGCAGTCGCTGTTCGGGCGCAACAACCCGGTCTACGTCGGCACGGTCAAGATCTCCTACGACGTCGACGGCCGCCGCCGCACGAAAACCGAGGCCATCAATCAGTGGATGAATCCCGACACGTCGCGCACGATCGACCTCGGCGCGATCGCCGATCACGTCGAAGCGTCGCTCGACGCGTCGACGGCGCAGAAGGACGTCAACTCCGCGCTCGTCGAGATCCACTTCCGCGAGGCCGTAGCCGAGGACGATCCGGCCAATCCGGGCTACCGGACGATTCAGTCGCTCCGGCGCGTGCGCAACTCCTGGACCTCCGACGCCATCGACGAGGAGATCGCCCGCGTGGAGCGCGACGTCTTCGGCGTCACCGAGTCGGTGCCGCTCATGTCGATCGTGCGCGACCTCCGCAAGGCCGACGACCTGATGCGCAGCAACAAGGACGCCGACAAGGAGAAGGGGAAGGAGTTGATGAAGGACACGCTGCGAAAACTGCGGTATTGATGCGCATCGCCATGGTGCTGTTCGACGGCTTCACCCAGCTCGACCTCACCGGGCCGTACGAGGTGTTGGCGCGGATGCCGGACGCGGAGATCGCCCTGGTGGCGAAGTCGCTCGAGCCGGTGGCCAGCGACACGAAGCTCCGGATCGTGCCGACGCACACGTTCGCCGATGCGCCGCCGTGCGACGTGATGTTCGTGCCGGGCGGTCCCGGCGTGAACGAGGCGATGCTCGACGCCGAGCTGCTCGCCTTCGCGCGGCGGCCGGCGAAGTACGTCACGTCCGTCTGCACCGGCTCGCTGGTGCTCGGCGCCGCGGGGCTGCTGGCGTCGCGCGGCGCGGCGACGCACTGGAACTCGGTCGAATTCCTGCCGCAACTACGCGCCCGCCACGTCGACGAGCGGATCGTCATCGACGGCAACCGCATCACCGGCGCGGGCGTCTCCTCCGGTATCGACTTCGCGCTGGCGCTCGTCGCCGAGCTGCACGGCGCCGACGCCGCGCGCGCGATCCAGCTCGCCATCGAGTATGACCCGCAGCCGCCGTTCGACGCCGGCTCGCCGAAGAAGGCGCCCGCGGAGATCGTCGACGGCGTCCGCCGCGCCGCGGCGCCAATGATCGAGCGGCGGCGCAAGGCGGTGAACGAAGCAGCGAAACGGCTCCCGTGAGCGCAAAGATCTTCCTCCTCTCCCCGGCGAATACGAGCGGCCTGCGCGCGCAGCAGCTGATCTCACCAAGGTCGAACTTCGAGGCGGCGCGGCTCTATCGCTCGCCGGAAGGGGTGCCGATCTCCATCGCCTTCGCCTTCATGAGCGCGCTTTACTTCCGCGGCAAGATCGCCTACGCGCTGCACTTCGCCAATCCCAGTCCGGAGGGGATCTTCGTCATCACGCCGGGATTCGGGCTCGTGCCGTACGACTGGCGCATCACCGAGGAGCGGATGAAGGTGATGGCGAAGACGGACATCGACGTCCGCGTGCGCAAGTACCGCAAGCCGCTCGAGCGCGACGTCGCCGCGCTGGCGAAGGCGCTCGGCCAGGACGACGAGGTGGTGCTCCTCGGCTCGGTCGCCAGCGGCAAGTACGTCGACGTCCTCCTCCCGCTGCTCGGCCACCGATTGCGCTTTCCGGTCATGTTCGCCGGCATGGGGGACATGGCCCGCGGCGGCCTGCTGCTGCGCGCCGTGCGCGCGAACCGCGAGCTCGAATACACGACGCTCGACGCGCCGCGCCACCGGCCGGCGGGAGGGTCGGGCAAGATCCCCGAGGGATGGTGAGGCCGGAATGCAGAATGGCGAATGCAGAATGCAGAATGAATCGCCGATTTGATTCTGCATTCCGCATTCGGCATTCTGCATTCCGCGAATGGCAGCGAACGCTCTGAACATCCCGACAGACATTGACGACGTCGTCCTTCGCTTCGGCGAGCAGGAAGTGCGTCTCACGAACCTGGGGAAGCTCTTCTGGAAGAACCTGAAGATCACCAAGCGCGATCTCATCCAGTACTACGCCGACATCGCGCCGTGGCTGCTGCCGCATCTGCAGGGGCGAGCCATGGTGATGAAACGCTACCCGAACGGCGCGGAGGGGGAGTTCTTCTACATGAAGCGCGCGCCGGAGCCGCGGCCGGAGTGGATCGAGATCTGCTCGATCATGCACGGCGCCGGGCCGGTGAACTTCCCGATCGTGCAGGATCTCCCCTCGCTCCTCTGGCTGATCAACCTCGGCTGCATCGATCTCAACCCGTGGTACTCGCGCTGCGACGACACCGACCGTCCCGATTTTCTGCACTTCGATCTCGACCCAGGCCCAGGGGCGACGTTCGACATGGTCCGCAGCGTGGCCCTGCACGTGCGCGACATCCTCGGCCACCTCGGCATGACGACGTACGCGAAGACGACCGGCTCGAAGGGCATGCACCTCTACATCCCCATCGTGCGCGGCCCGCTGCAGAAAGAGGTGTGGACGTTCGCGAAGGCGATCGCCATCGAGCTCGAGGCGCGCCACGGCGACGTGATCACCGCCGAGTACCGCAAGGTGAAGCGGCCGTACGCGCGCGTGCTCGTCGATTACAACCAGAACGCCTGGGGACGGACGCTGGCGTCGATCTACTCCGTGCGCCCGACGCCGTTCGCCGGCGTGTCGACGCCGGTGACGTGGGAGGAGATCGAGGAAGGGATCCGGATCGAGGACTTTCGCATCGACAATGTTCGCGAGCGGGTCGCGGAGGTGGGGGATTTGTGGAAGCCGGTGGTTGGGAAGAAGAGGTTTGATCTGATGAAGGTGTTTACTCCGAAACCAACCGGTAGGGGCGCACGGCGTGCGTCCTGATGCACGTGGGCGCACGCCGTGCGCCCCTACCGATACTCCACCATGAAGCTACCCATTCAACCGCCACTGCCGCCCATGGAGGCCAAGCGCGTCGACAAGATTCCCACCGGCGACACTTGGCAATTCGAGCCGAAGTGGGACGGCTTCCGCGCCATCGTCTTCCGCGACGGCGACGAGGTCCAACTGCAATCGAAGGCGGGCCAGCCGCTGGCGCGCTATTTCCCGGAGCTCGTCGAGGCCTTCCGCACGCTCGAGCCGCAGCAGTTCGTGCTCGACGGCGAGATCGTTGTGCCGGTGGGCGGGCGGCTGTCGTTCGACGATCTCTTGCAGCGCATCCATCCGGCGGAGAAACGGATCCGGAAGCTGGCGGAGTCGACTCCGGCGCACTACTACGCGTTCGACATCCTCTTCGCGAACGGGAAGCTCCTCGTCGACGAGCCGATCGAAAAGCGGCGCGAAGCGCTCGAAGAGTTTTGGACGGGCGTCGATCACGAGCTGCTCCATCTCTCGCCCGCCACGACGGACCGCAAGACGGCCAGCCAATGGTTCAACAAGTTCTCCGCCGCCGGGCTCGACGGCGTGATGGCCAAGCGCCTGGGCGAGCCGTACCACTCCGGCGACCGCGAAGGGATGGTCAAGGTCAAGCACCTCAAGACGGCGGACTGCGTCGTCGGCGGCTTCCGCTACGGCGAAGGCACGACGCTCGTCGGCTCCCTGCTCCTAGGCCTCTACGACGACGAAGGGCGCCTCGTCTACATCGGCCACACGTCGTCGATCAAGAAGTCGGACCGCGAGGCGCTGACGGCGAAGCTCGAGGCGATGCGCGCGGAGAATCCGTTCCAGGTGCGCGTTCCCGGCGGCCCGAGCCGCTGGGCCACCGAGCGCACCGGCGAGTGGGTGCCGGTCAAGCCGGAGCTCGTCTGCGAGGTCGAGTTCGACTACTTCTCGCAGGGCCGCTTCCGCCACGGCTCGAAGTTCCTGCGCTGGCGGCCCGACAAGGCGCCGGCGCAGTGCACGATGGAGCAGGTGAGGCCGACGGCGAAGAACGCGAAACTCGAGATCGGCGGGATCGTCTCTTAATCGTGCACGTTCTTCTCGTCCTCTTCGCGCTGCTCACGCCGCACGACTACCTTCACGACATCTGGAAGAGCAGCGGTACGCCCGGGATCTCCGTCGCCGTCGCGGTGAAGGGCGAGATCGTCTACGCCGAGGGCGCGGGCATGGCGGAGCTGGAGAACCAGGTGCCGGCGACGCCGCAGACCGTCTGGAACATCGGCTCGGTCTCGAAAGTCATCACCGCCGTCGCGGTCATGCAGCTCGTCGAGCGCGGCCAGGTCTCGCTCGACGATCCGATTCAGAAGTACGTCCCCGAGTTTCCGGTGAAGCCGGAGGGGACGATCACGATCCGGCATCTGCTGACGCACACCTCCGGCATCCGGCACTACGAACGAGGCGACTTCCCCGGCACGCCGGACAACGAGAACACGCGGCCCTCGACTTGGATCGAGGGGCTGAAGATCTTCGCCGGCGACCCGCTCCAGTTCGCGCCCGGCACGCGCTACCTCTACTCGTCGTACGCGGTGAACCTGCTGCAGGGCGTGGTCGAGCGCGCGAGCGGACAGCCGTTCGAGCAGTACCTCGCGGAGAACATCTGGCGCCCGGCCGGGATGGCGGCAACGACGTTCGACGTTCCCACGCGCATCGTGCCGCGGCGCGCACGGAGCTACCGCATCGTGAGCGGCGCGCCGGTGAACTACTTCTACAACGACCTCGCGCATGTTCCGCGACGCCAATGGCCGCACGTTGATCAATCACTGCGGCAGCGTGAAAGGCTTCAACGCCTGCGTCGTCGACTATCCGTCCGAGGACGTCGTCGTGGCGCTGGCGGGAAACGGGGAGGATGCGACGCCGGCGCGGCCCGCCACCATCGCCTTCGCGCAGTTTTTCTTGAAACAGCCGGCGCCCGTCTCACGTTAACGGCGTTGTGAAACGACTCTTCCTACTGTCGCTCCTCGCGGCGACTCCCCTTTTCGGCCAGGCCGTGCGCATCACCGAAAAACCGCAGGGCATCGTGCACGGGCGGCTCCTCGTCCCCGTCACGACCGCGGAGAACGTCGCGCGGGTCGACCTCTTCATCAACAACGCGCATTACACGCAGGGCAAAGGCCGCTCGATCGTCATGCCGGTGCTGGTCGGCGATTATCTCCGCCGCCTGCGCATCCGCGCCGTCGGCGTCGACGCCCAGAACCACGTCCTCGGCGAGGACGAGATGGTCATCAACGATCCGAAGCCGCCGTTCCGCGTGCGGCTGACGAACGCGAACGGCACGCTGCAGGCGAGCGTGGTAGCGCCGCAGCAGATTGCCGTCAGCGGGGTCGATTTTTTCGTGGGGGAAGAGCGCATCGCCACCGTGGCGCGGCCGCCGTATGCCGCGGCGTTCGACAAGGAGAAGTTTCCGAAGGCCGTCTACGCGCGCGTGGCCGCGCACGGGAGCGACGGCAGCGAGGCCAACGACGTGGTCTTCTTCGGCACGAATCCGAGCGACCAGGTCGACGTGACGCTGCAGCAGGTCCCGCTCTCCGTCGTCGGCGGCGCGCGCGCGCCGCAGCTCGGCGAGCTGACGCTGCTCGACAACGGCGCGCCGCGGCGCATCGAGCAGCTCGTCCCGGCGGCCGACCAGCCGCTCTACGTCATCCTGCTCATCGACTACAGCGAGTCGATGCTCGAGGAGCTCCCGGTGGTGAAGGCCGCGGCGAAGCAGTTCGCGCAGCGACTCCTGCGGCCGCAGGACCGCATCGCCGTCGTCGGCTTCAACCAGCGCGTGTTCTGGCTCACCGGCTGGACGAACGACTACAACGCCGCCGCGGCGAGCGTCGACCGCGTGCAGCCCGAGGGGGAGACGCACCTGTACGACACGGCCATCGAGATGTTGTACGAACTGCAGAAGCAGCCGGGGCGGCACGCCCTCGTCGTGCTCACCGACGGCGTCGACCAGGGGAGCAAGTTCAAGCTCGAGCACCTCACGCACTACGCGCGCTACGCCGGCGTGCCGGTCTACCCGATCGTGAAGAACAAGATGCTGACGCGGCTGATGCGCTTCGGCATCGGCCAGCTCGAAGCGCGGCGCCTGGCCGGCATCGCCCGCGATACCGGCGCGACGTACTTCATCATCCAGAAAGAGAGCGAGCTGCCGAACGTCTACGCGAGGATCGCGCAGGAGCTGCGTCAGCAGTACCAGCTCGTGTTCTATTCGGACGCGGCCGCGGCGGACTCGTGGCACGCGCTGAAGATCGAGTCGAGCGCCAAGCAGCAGCTGCGCATTCCGAACGGGTACTTTCCGTAGGATCTGGAGTGCGCCGGCCGCACTCCACATTCCTCGGGCACGTTCCGTGAAGCCGTGCTCGCCGGGTGACAGAGCACGCTCTCTATCCGCAAGATCCCCGCCGTTCGCGCATTTATCGCGGCCTTGAGACCGAGCGGCAGGAGCACATCTTCACCTGGAGCGCGGTCGTGCTCGTGCTCCTCTACGCAACCGCGTGGGTGGGCGCGATTCACGACGAGGTCGTGATGCGGCGCGAGCTCGTGCGGCAGGCGAAGGCGGCCGGGCTGAAGGCGCCGCCGATCGCGGCGCCGACGCAGCAGATCACGGCCGCGCTGACGCAGCCGTCGGTCGCGCCGGCCTACCTCACCGACGCGATGCTCAACTTCATCGATCCGTTGCGCGGCGCGAGCGGCAAGCTCCGCTTCACCACGATCACGCCCGGAAAGACGATCGCCACGGGAGCTCCGGAGGGGATGAAGTCGGTGCTGTCGAACGAGGAAAACTCGGTGTCGTCCGACTTCGCCGCGCCCGCGAATCCCGGCGTCTACGACATGGCCGTACAGCTCGACAAAGCGACGCGCCCGATCAAGGACTTCAGCGTCATCACGCTCGTCCCCTTCGGCGAAAAGCAGGCCGGCCACATCGGCCTCTACTATCTCGGTAATTGGCCATTCGAACGCGGCGGCAAGCCGAAGACGCCCGCCTACGCGAATCCGAGCGGCTTCATTCAAGTGACGCAGGAAAACGCCGATACGCCGGTCTCCGAGCACTTCCGCCTGCGCGACTTCCTGACGAAGGATCAGCCGAACGTCTGGCCGAAGTACCTGCTTCTGAATCCGAAGCTCGTCGACAAGCTCGAGCTGACGATCGAGGAGCTCCAGGCGATGGGCCATCCGGTGCGGCACGTGACGATCATGAGCGGCTTCCGCACGCCCGAGTACAACTACACCGGCGGCAACACGCAGGGCCGCGCGAACCTCAGCAGGCACATGTACGGCGACGCGTCGGACGTCTTCGTCGACAACGACGGCAACGGCGCGATGGACGACTTGAACGGCGATCATCGCGTCGACACGCGCGACGCCGAGGTCATCCAGCAGGCGGTCGAGCGCGTGGAGCGGAAGCACCCCGAGCTCATCGGTGGAGTTGGCGTTTATTCCGCATGTTGCGGTCACGGACCGTTCACGCACATCGACGTCCGCGGCTACCGCGCGCGATGGCGCGGAACAGGCAGTGGATGACCCTGGGAGGACATTGACGTGAGCGAAACCGCCACCCCCAATCTCGCCTTGATCTGCCCCGAATGCGGCGCGCAGCGCACCGACCCGTCGCGCACGTGCCCCGCGTGCGGCGCGCCGCCGACGCGCAAGGCGGGCGACAAGCGCAACGCCGAAGAGGAAGTGCGCAACGAGGACCTCGAACCGTACGTGACGCTGCGCTACATCGCGCGGCTGTTCAAGATCCTGGCAGTGCTGATGGTGATCATGCTGATCGGCGAGGTGATCAGCGGAATCGTCGCCGAAGGCTCTGCCGCGTTGATGACGCTCATCGGCGAGGCGACGAAGTTCCTCGTCATCGCCGGCCTGATGTGGAGCGGCGGCGACATCACGCTGCTGCTGATCGACGCCGGACACGACTTGCGCGTGGCGCGGATTCTGTTGGGCAGGATCAACGCCTCGCTGCACGAGAGGGAAAAACCTCGATAGGGGCGCACAGCGTGCGCCCCTTGCCCCGCGGGCGCACGCTGTGCGCCCCTTGCCCCGCGGGCGCACGATGTGCGCCCCTACCGCATCAACTCCTTCTTCCGCTCCTTCAACCGGTCCCCCAGCTGGCGGAGCTCGGCGCGGTCGAAGAGCTTCCGCGCCTTCGGGAACATCTCCTTCTCTTCTTCCTCGGCGTGGTGCTCGATGAGGTCCTTGAGCACCTTGGCCTTGGCCGCGAACTCTTCCTCGGAGTCGAACTCGCTGACCTCGGGCATGACCATGTCGACCACGTGGTGCTCTTCCTTCGCCTCGAAGTAGAGCTCGCGGTCGTCGCGCGCCTGCGCGGCGTCGCGGAACGCAGGATAGAAAATCTCCTCCTCGATCTGGGAGTGGATCTTCACCTCGCGGTCGATCTGCGCGAGGAGCTGCTCCGCCTTCGTGGTGTTGCGCTCCGCGGCGCGCTCGAGCTGCGACAGCAGTCCGCGCACTTTCTCGTGGTCTTTCTTCAGCAGGGAGATTGCGTCGTTCTGGACGCGGGATTTCGTCGACGTTTTTCGTTTGGTCGCCGGCATAGATCCTCCTACGTGAAGGAAGATCAATTGGCGTGCCTAGCTTCGCTACGACGGAAGCGGCACGATCGCACGGCTCAGCGTCTCGCGGATTTCCTTGTAGACGTTCTCCGGCGGAATGCCCATCTCGCGGTACGCGGCGGCGCGGCGGAAAAGCGTCTCCGCTCCTTTTTCGTCGAGCATGCGCGAGTCGATGGTGCGGTTGTTCAGCTCGCAGAACGCGAAGAGCGCGGCCAGCGCCACGCGGCGGTTGCCGCCGCGGAACGGGCTGTACGTCAGAAGCGCAAAGAGGAACGCGGCGACTTTCTCCGGGAACGACGGGTAGGCTTCGCGGCCGAGCGTCGTCACCTGCGGCCGCTGCACGGCGTTGACGAGCCCGAATTGCGAGTCGACGACGCCGGGGTGCGCCTGCGTCCCGCCGAACTCGGCGGAGACGGCGCGGTGCAGCTCGACGATGTCCTGCACCGTCAGGTAGCGAACGCCGCCGTCAGTCGGTGAGCTTGCGGAAGGCGTTGGGAAACTTCTTGATGGCGCGCTTGAAGGCGTTGCCGATGACGGGGTTGGAGAAGCCGCTCCCCCCTGCGACGCCGGGCCGAGCTGGGCCGTTCCCGCCGGACGTTGCTTTTGCGGGGGCTTTGGCTGTGGCTTTGCCGCCGCCTTTGGCGCTGTCTTTTTCGGCTGGGGCTTGAGCTGCGGCTTTGGCGCTGCTTTTTTGGGCTGCGGCTGGGGCTTTTTTGCCGCTTTCGCCGGCTTTGCTGCCTTTGGCGCCGGCTTTGGGGCCGGTTTGGGCGCTTTTTTCTTTGCCTGAGGCTTTGGCTTTGGCTGCTTTTGCTTTGTCGCCATGCTTCATTTCCAATCCTCGGGGCACATCGTAAAGCGCTTTGTCAAAAACTGCACCTATTTCTGTGCATCATTCGACGACTTCGGCCGCGCCGGCGCCCGCTTCCTCGAATTCCGGCTTCGGATCATAGGCAAGGAAGTCCTTGGCTTTCGGCGTGAGGGTGAAGCTCGTCCGGCCGTCGTCGGCAGTGAGATAGCCCTTGGCAATCAATGAGATAGCCGGCTCATCGCCTCCGCCGGCGGGATGCTTGATGGCCTTGACGGCCTCGGCGGTGAGCGTTTCGGCGGCAACGCGGCGGAACTCCTGGAGCACCCGGATCTCCTGCGCAGTCATGCCTTTGATCAACATTTCCCCGATTCTAACGGCTGACAGCGCGGACACCAATACGTGAGACGGGCGTCGAGCCCTTGTTTGCGGCTCAAAATGGCCGTTCCGCACTTGCGGCACGGTTGCCCGCCGCGGCTGTAGACGTTGAGACGCCGGTGCCCGGCAGCGCTCTCTTTGAGCAGTGCGCGCGCGGTGAGGAAGAGTTTTTCCAGCTCCTCGACGTCCTTCACTTTGCGAAACGGATTGATGCCGCGGACGAAGAGCGACTCCGATTTCCAGATGTTCCCGATGCCGGCGGCGACGCGCTGATTCAAGAGGACGTTCGCAATCTCTTCGTCCCGATGCTCCCGCGCCCGCCGCACGGCCTCTTCGATGTCGAAGTCCGCGAGCAGATCCGGCCCTTGCTCGTGCAGCGCGCGCTCGAGCTCTCGACCGGTCAGCAGTTCCGCAACGGGAATGTTGAAGCCGACGGCAACGAAGTCGGCGGTCTCGATGACGACCCGCATGTCGCGCCGCGGCCGCTGCCACCGCTCGCCCGGCCGGTAGATGTGCCACGCGCCGTTCATGCGCATGTGCGTGCGGAGGTGGAGGCCGCCGGAGAAGTCGATGACGAGGTTCTTGCCGACGGCGGCCACACGCTCGATCGTCCGCCCGCGCAGGGGGCCGTCGATTTTCGGCAGCATGGTCTCGTAGCGCGTGACGACCTTTCCCCCCAGCGCTTTCTGCAGGGTGGCGGCGGTGCGGTGGATGGTGTCGCCTTCAGGCAACGCGCGCCCTCAACTGGTAACCACTGCCGGTCGACCGGAAGCCCGCCTCGGCAAGGAACGGCGCGAGCGCGTCGTCAAAGTCGGCGAGGAGCAGGGCGCGCCGCGCGCCGCTCTCCACCAGGCGCGCCAAACTCTTCGCGATCTCGCGCGCGACGAGGGAGCGGCGCGGCTCGTCCTCGGGGAGGTACGCCGTCAACTGCTTCTCGCCGCGGCCGACGTAAGCGGCAAGCGCGCCGTCGACGAGGATCACGCTCGAGCCGACGTTGCGCATCGGGCCGGGCTCAGGCCACTTCACCAGCGCGCCGTACGGGTTCGCAGGATCGGTGGAAGCGAGCATCACGGTTTCGGGCTCGTCGCTCTCGTCGCGGAAGGAGCGCAACAGATCGATTGCGCCGGCGGTGGCGAACTGCGAGGCGCCAAGGCCGGCGATGAAGTAGCCGCGGCGGATGCGGCCGGCGTCTTCCATCGCTTTGAAAATCGGATAGACCGCGCTGAAGCCGCCGGAGAGCGACTCGACCGCGGCGGCTTCGCGCACGACCACGCCGTAGCGCGCGAGGAGCTGCTGCGCGAGCGCGTTCGCGCGCTCGGTCGGCGTGGCGGTCGACTGCGGGACGAGCGACCAGCGGCCCTGCGTCGACGGGGGCGCGGTGCGGCGCGAGCGGAAGCGGCCGGACTTCGGGCGCGTGTACGCGCGCAAGGCGTGGAACGTGTCGTTCGTGACGAGGCCCTCCCAGACGAGCGACCAGAGCGCGTCGGCGACGTCGTTGGGAAAGCCGCCCGCAGCGTCGTAGATCTGCGCGAAGAACGACGCGCCATGAGTCTGAAGGTAGTCGAGAATTGTGGAGTGCGGCGGCCGTGCCGCCGCTGTCAGAGCGCCGGCCTGGCCGGCGCTCTCCACAAGCAGCGGCAACTTGTCCGTCAGGTACAGCGCAATTCGTCCGTCCTTTTCCCCGAGCGGCTCGACGCCGGTCCAAACGATCTCGCCCGCTGCGCTGAGCGTGTCGAGATCGGACGGCGAGTAGTCTTCGATGCGCGCGGAGAGGATCTCGCGCTCGAAGATCGACGCCGGCAGCGGATAGCCCTGCAGCGCGTCGATAGCGTCGAGCAGCGCGTCGAGGCCGCGGCGCTTCTTGGCCGCGTTTTGCCAGCGCGTCAGCAGGCGTGCGTACGCGGGGACGTCGACCGGCTCCGCCTCCTTGCGCAGCTTCGCTAACGAGCGGCGGCGGATCATCCGCAGCACGTCGGCGTCGCACCATTCGCGCTGCGTGCCGCCGGGACGGAACTCGCCTTCGACGAGACGGCCGCGCTCGACGAAGCGCTCCAGCGCGCCGGTGATCACGGCGACGCCGAGGCCGTAGCGGCGGGCCACGTCGTGCGGCGTGAAGGGGCCGTGCGTGCGGGCGTAGCGGAGGACGAGGTCGCCGAGCGGGTCGGGCACGGGTTGCAGATAGCGCTCGGGAACGCCCGCGGGGATCGGGACGCCGAGGGCGTCGCGGTAGCGGCTCGCATCTTCTATGGCGATGTAGCGGTCGTTGATTTGGATGACGCGGCGTTGTTCGACGAGGACAGGCAAGAGTGCCTGTCCTCCATGGAGATCGACCTCGGCTTGAGTTAGATCGCCGAGGCGGAGGAAGAGATCATGCAGCGCATCAGCCGACTTCACGGGGCGGAACTGCAGCTCGTGCTCGACCTGCTCGAGCGCGCCGGCGTCGAGCAGCTCGCGCAGCTCCGGCTCGCCGAGAAGCTCGCGCAACTGCGCTTGGTCGATCGCCAGCGCTTGCGCGCGCCGTTCGGCCAATGGCGCGTCGCCGTCGTAGATGAAATTCGCCACATAGCGGAACAAGAGCGACCCCGCGAATGGCGACGGCTTCTCGGTGTCGGCGACGTGCACGCGGATCGTCCGCTCGCGGATCTTCCGCATCGTGGCCACGAGCGCGGGGACGTCGAAGACGTCGCGCAGCACCTCGCGGTAGGTCTCCAGGATGATCGGGAACGAGCCGAAGCGCGACGCCACTTGCAGCAGGTCGTACGCGCGCTTCCTTTGGATCCAGAGCGGCGCGCGGCGGTCGGGACGGTGCTTCGGCAGGAGCAGCGCCCGCGCCGCGGCTTCGCGGAACTTCGCGGCGAAGAGCGACGACGCGCCGAGCTGGCGCATGACCAGCGCCTCGATCTCGTCCGGGTCGGGCACGACCACCTCCGCGCGCGGCGCGGCGTCGGTCTCGGGGAAACGGACGATGAAGCCGTCGTCGCTCCACATCGTCTCGACGTCGATGGCCATCTCGTTGCGCACCTTCGCCGTCACGGCCATCGCCCACGGCGCGTGAATGCGGCCGCCGAAGGGAGTGAGAACGCAGACGCGCCAGTCGCCGAGGTCGTCGAGCACGCGCTCCACGACGATGGTCCGGTCGTCCGGCACCGCTCCCGTCGCCTCGGCTTGGTCATCGAGGTACTGCAGGAAATTCTTCGCCGCGCGCTCGTCGAGGTCGTGCTGCTTCACGAGCCGCTTGACCGCGTCGGCGCGCTTCATCTCGCGCGTCTCGCGGATCAGGCGTCCGATGGCCTCGCCGAACGGCACCGTGCGCTCCGCCGCGTCGGCTTTCCAGAACGGCATCTTCCCCGGCTCGCCCGGCGCCGGGGTGACGAGCACGCGGTCGTGCGTGATCTCCTCGATGCGCCACGTCGACGCGCCGAGCATGAAGGTCTCGCCGACGCGCGACTCGAAGACCATCTCCTCGTCGAGCTCGCCGACGCGCGCGCTCTGCCCCTTCTCCGCGCCGGCGAGGAAGACGCCGTAGAGGCCGCGGTCCGGAATCGTGCCGCCGCTGATGATGGCCACCTTCTTCGCGCCGCCGCGCGCGGTGAGGACGTTCGTGGTGCGGTCCCACGTCACGCGCGGGCGCAGCTCGGCGAATTCGTCCGACGGATAGAGACCGCTCAACATGTCGAGCACGCCGTCGAACGAGGTCCGGTTCAAGTCCGCGAACGGCGCGGCCTCGCGCACGGCGGCGAAGAGCTCGTCGGCGTGCCAGTCGTCCATCGAGATCATGGCCACGAGCTGCTGGGCGAGGACGTCGAGCGGATTGCGCGGCATGCGCGTCGGCTCGATGGCCCCGCGGTGCATGGCCTCGGTCACGGCCGCGCAGGCGATGAGATCGCTGCGGAACTTCGGGAAGATGATGCCCTCGGACGCCGCGCCGACCTGGTGCGAGGCGCGGCCGATGCGCTGCATGCCGCTGGCGATCGACGGCGGCGCCTCGATCTGCACGACGAGGTCGATGGCCCCCATGTCGATGCCGAGTTCCAGCGATGACGTGGCCACGAGCGCCGGCAGGCGTCCCGACTTCAGGTTGTCCTCGATCTCCACGCGCTGCGCGCGGGCGATGGAGCCGTGGTGGGCCTGCACGAGCGTCTCGCCGGCGAGCTCGTTCAGCGCGGCCGCGAGGCGCTCCGCGAGGCGCCGGGAGTTGACGAAGATGAGCGTCGAGCGGTGCGCGCGGATCATCTCCAAGAGTCGCGGATGGATGGCCGGCCAGATCGACGGCGCTTTCGTGGCCGGTCCCGATTCGATGTCGCGCTCGGAGAGCCTGGCCATCTCCTCGACCGGCACCTCCACCTTCAGCACGAACGTCTTCCGCTCCTCGGTGTCGACGATGGCGACGTCCTTGCCGAGGTACTTGGCGACTTCCTCGAGCGGGCGCTGCGTGGCGGAGAGGCCGATGCGCTGCGGCGGCTTGTCGGTGATGCGCGCCAGGCGCTCCAGCGAGAGCGCCAGGTGCGCGCCGCGCTTGTTCGGCACGAGCGCGTGGATCTCGTCGATGATGACGGTGTCGACGCCGCGGAGCATCTCCCGCGCGTTCGACGTGAGCATCAGGTAGATCGACTCCGGCGTGGTGATGAGGATGTCGGCGGGGTCGCGGAGGAACTTGGCGCGCTCGCCCGGAGGGGTGTCGCCCGTGCGGATGGCGATGGCCGGCATGACGAAATCCGTGGCCACGTTGGCGATCCCCGCCAGCGGCGCGCGGAGGTTGCGCTCGACGTCGACCGCTAGGGCCTTGAGCGGGGAGATGTACAGCACGCGGCAGCGCCGCTCCTTCGGCGGGCGCGGCGCGAACATCAGCCGGTCGAGGCACCAGAGGAAGGCGGTGAGCGTTTTGCCGCTGCCGGTGGGGGCGAAAATCAACGTTGATTCGCCGCGGGAAATGACCGGCCAGCCGAGCGCCTGCGCGCGCGTCGGCTCACGGAACGAGCGCCGGAACCACTCGGCGACGGCGGGGTGAAACGGAGCAAGTGCCACCTATGCAACAATAGTAGCCGTCCCCAGGCGACGATCGTTCGAAGGGAAGGGAATGCGGCTGAAGGTCCTCGGCGCGTACGGCGCGTCGGATGCGGAACACAACCTGACGGGCTATCTGATCGACGACTGGCTGGCGGTCGATGCCGGAACCCTCACCTCGAAACTGTCGCTCGCGCAGCAGTCGCGCATCCAGGCGGTTTTCATCACCCACTCTCACGCCGACCACATCCGCGACCTCCCGCACCTCATCGTCAACCGCCACGCCCAAGCCGTCGGCCCGCTGACGATCTTCGCGGCCAAGGACGTGATGGAGCTGCTGCACGAGCACGTGTTCAACGGCATCGTCTGGCCCGATTTCGCGGATCTGATGTCGCCGCACAGCGGCAAGCCGCCGATCGTCTACCGCGCCCTCGCACCCGGGAAGAAGATCACGTTCGGCGACGTGGCCATGACGCCGGTTCCGGTCGACCACCAGATCCCCGCCTCGGGCGTGATCGTGGAGCTCAACAACCAAGCCATCGTCTTCACCGGCGACACGGCGCCGACGAGCAACATCTGGAAACGGACGAACGCGACGCCGAACGTCGTCGCCGTCGTGACCGAGGCGTCGTTCCCGAACGACCAGCAGTCGCTGGCCGACGACTCCGCGCACCTGACGCCGCAGACGTTCGGCGACGAGCTGAAGAAGATCACCGTCGACGCGCCGGTGTACGCGAGCCATCGGAAGATTCCGTTCGAGCGCGACATCGAGTCGCAGATCCGGAATCTGAGGGATCGGCGGGCGAGAGTGCTGCTGGAAAAGAACTACACGCTTTAACTCACGTGTAGCAGGTTCGCAATCGTTTTCTGCGTGTTCGCGTCATACGACGCCCGCACGAGATTAAACACCGATACGCCGTACGTCCGACCGTTGGTCGTCTGCGACAGCTGGTTCCACACCGACAGCGATCCCGGGGTCCCCACGGCGAGGTAACGGTCCAAGAGCGCGCGGCTGTTGGCGTCGAGCGACTTCGCCGCCGCGATGAGCCAGAACGACGGCGGCGTGTTGAGCTGCGAGAAGTGGAAGGCGGCATCGAGCTCCGCCATGCGCGCCACCGTCACGTCCTGGATCAACTGCAGGAAGTAGCGGAACTCGATGTCGGTCCAGCCGGCCGTGTTTAGCGACGACGCGCCCATGCCGGCGCGGAAGGCGTTCGCCTGCGTGGTCACGCGCTGTGCGAGCGACGACTGCGGCATCGGCGACGCGTTCGACGGCAAGCCGCTGCCGTAGAGCCAGTCGTCGATCTGCAGGTCCGTGCGGTCGAACGTCGACTTGAGCTCGATGTCGTCGACCCAGTGGAACGGGTGGATCCGCTCGTAGTCGCCGATGGCCGCGTCGAAGGCGCCGCGGCCCATGCGGTCCTCGAGCGTCTTGAGGAACATCTCGCCCTTCTGGTACCAGATGATCGTGAACTGCGGCCGCTCCGCGCCGACGAAGGTGCGGTGCAGCACGGTCAGCCGCGGCGACGGCTTCGACGCCAGGTACTGATCGAGCGCCAGGCGGTCGCCCGCCAGCTCGAACTCACCCTGTTCGGCCGCGCCCATCGCCTCCTCGACGCGCTTCGTGAAGTACGTAGCGAAGCTTTCGTTGAGCCAGAGGTCGTTCCACTGCGCGCAGGTCATGCGGTCGCCGAACCACGAGTGCGACAGCTCGTGCGCGATCAGGCCGCTCGGCGGCACGACCGCCGGGTGATTGCCGGTGACGGCGTCCTGGCTGATGAAATTCAGCTCCGGATTCTCCATCCCGCCGCTGAAGCGCGGCGGGAAGACGAGGTCGTAGCGCTCGAACGGATAGACGCCCATCACGCTCTCGGCCGCGTGCAACATGTCGGGAAGGAACTGCATCTCGTACGCGGCGTCGTCGCCCAAGCCTTGCTCGGCGTAGACGCCGGTGCGGTCGCCGACGGGGCGGAACTCGTAGGCCGCAACCGTCAGCGCGATCAGGTACGACGGGATCGGATGGGGCATCGAGAAGGCGTAGATGCCCGTGGCATTTGCCGCCGTCGGATTGTTCGCGGCGCTCATCAGCGCCAGCTCGCCGGCGGGCACGTGGATCGTGGCGTCGTACGTCGTGCGTACGGCCGGCGTGTCCTGCAGCGGGATCCAACTCCGCGCGAAGTCGGGCTCGTTCGCGCTCCAGAGCGCCGGCATTGCGCCGGCGCGCGTCTGCTGCGCGGTGAGCCAGAGCAGGCCGTTCGCGGTGGGACGCGTGCGGTAGTCGACGCGCACCGACTTCGTGCGCGGCTCGATGTCGATGATCATCGGCGTGCCGTTGAGCGCCGGCGTGCCGTACGACCACGTCGTAGGCGCGCCGTCCGCAGTGACGGCGTCGACGTCGAGGCCGTTGGTGTCGAGCACGAGCTGCCGCGCGCCGGTGCGGTTCAGCAGCGTGTGCGTGACCGAGCCGCGGAGGACGTGCTGGTCGAAGTCGACGGTGAGGTCGAGCGAGAGGTGCGTCGAGGTGACCGCGCGCGCGTTCGCGGCGCTGAAGACGTCGGCGATCGGCTGGCGTCCTTCCGGAGGCAACACCGCTCTTCGGTGCGCCGCCGCGGGCGTGAGGAGAACGAGGACGAGGACGAGGATTCGCCAATGTGGAGTGCCGCGGCCATGCCGCCGCTCGAACGGCGCCGGAATGACCGGCGCACTCCGCATCACGGGAGCACTCCCAGCTCACGATCGATCTCCGCCGCGTCGAAGATGTTGCCGTCCTTCACGATCGTGCGCACCTTGCGGATGTCGGCGATGTTCGTCGTCGGGTCGCCGTCGACGAGGACGAAGTCGGCAAACTTCCCGGCCTCGACCGAGCCGGACTCCTTTTCGCGATGCATCACCGTCGCCGCGCCGAGCGTGGCGATGCGCAGCACCTCGGCCGGCGGGATTCCGGCCTGCACGTAGCTCTCGAGCTCGCGGTGCAGCGTGAAACCGGCCAAGTCGTCCGTGCCGGCCACGATGGTGATCCCCTCGCGGTGCAGCAGCGCCACGAGCTCCAGCATCTTCTTGAAGGCATCGCGATACTGCTGGTCCTTGCCGTCCGGAATCGGCAGCCCGCCCGTCAGCGTGCCGCGGCGCACCTGCGGCGGCAAGCGGTCGGCGATGGCGGCGTACACCGGCGAGACCTGGCCTTTGCGAGCCACGAACATCCCCTCGAACGCGGTCACGGTCGGATCGGAGACGGTGTGGTGCTGCTTGAGCAGATCGATGAACGCGCGCGCCTCGGGCGACGCAAGGTCGAGCGCCGCGCCGCGCTCGGCCACGGCCGTGAAGCGCGCCGGCGTGCGCGTGTCCTTCACGTCCGGCCAGAACTCCAGCATCAGGAAGTTCGCGTGCTGGATCTCGTCGTAGCCCGCGCGCACGGCATCCTCGGCGCGCATGTACGCCGGGACGTGGCCGCTCACGCGCATCCCCAGCTCGTGCGCGCGCTTGGCGATCACCGGCACGAGCTCGGGCTTCACGGAGCTGTAAATCTTGATCTGCTCGTAGCCGAGCGACTTGTACTTTTCGACCCACTTCACCGCGTCCTCGGGCGTGTCGACGAGCACCTTCGTCGGCCCGGCGTACGGCCCCGGCCCGTCGATGAAGCCGGCCATCAGCACGCGCGGCCCGACAGCCTGGCCGCTGTCGAACTTCTTACGGAGACCCATGAGGTAATCGATGTCGTTGGCTAGATCGCGCACCGTCGTCACGCCGTTGGCGATGTGGAGCAGGCCGTCCGAGCCGCCGAGGTGGACATGCATGTCCCAAAGGCCGGGAAGGACCGTCTTTCCGGCGGCGTCGATGCGCGTGGCGTCCGCGGGAACGGCGACATCGGTGCCGACCGCTTCGACGCGGTTGCCGCGCACGACGATGGTCGTGTTCGGCGTGACCTTCTGCGTGGCCGGATCGAAAAGCCGCGCGTTCGTGACGGCGAGGACGCCGCGCTTCGGCTTGTGCGTGAGGCGCTGGGCGATCTTCGCGGTCTCGGCGTCGTGCGCTTTCTCGTCGCGCTTGACGAGGTCCTCGCCCACCGGCATCCAGCCGTCGACGACGATTTGCGACCACGATGACGCGCTGGCGAAGAGTTGCCCGTCATCCGCGATCCACACGGTCTCCGGCTGAAAGCCGAGGCCGGTGATGTCGTAGGCGGTGACGTGCGTCTTCTTGCCCGCGGACGTGACGGTGGCCTCGGTCAGCTTGCGGATCGACGCCTGTCCGGCCGGCAGCAGCGGCAGCGTCTTCCCCGGCGCTTTCAGCAGCGCGCGGGCGAGCATCCCGAGCTCCTCGGGCGCTCCGTACATGCTGAGGTAGAAGCCGCGCGCCTTCGAGGTTCCGGACTCGGCGCCGTTCTTCCACGTCGCCGTGCCGTCCTTCATCGTGAAGGTCTCGCTGACGGGCGACTTGAAGTAGTCGTTGCCGGTGATGGCGACGTCGACCGGGAGACCGTTCTTGTCGAGGGTGTAGACGGCGTGCGATTTCGGGCCGCGGCCGCGGTCGTTGTACTCGAAGTCGACGACGACCTTGCCCCCCTCGGCTGTCACGTTCATGGCGCCGGCGTGGTTCGCGCCGAGGTTGATGTCGTAGTGGCGCGGTGCGGCGAGGGCGGTGGCGGCGAGGAAAAGAAGCGGGACGGCGAGCCGTTTCATGCGCAGAGTATGGGCGTAAAATCGCCGCCCGTCATGGCCCGCCCGCAGGTGTCGGCAATCATTCACATCCTCAACGAGCGAGACTACATCGAGGACTGCATCCGCTCGGTCGAGTGGGCCGACGAGATCTACGTCATGGACTCGTTCTCGACGGACGGCAGCGTCGAATTCATCCGCCAGCGGTTCCCGCGCGTGCGCATCGAGCAGCGCGAATACCTAGGCGCCGCGTCGCAGAAGAACTACGCCATCGACCGCGCCGGGCACGACTGGATCTTCATCATCGACGCCGACGAGCGCATCACGCCGAAGCTGCGCGCCGAGCTGCTGCGCACGCTGGAGGGGCCGCTCGACAAGTGGGCGTACTCGGTGGGGCGCCTGAACTTCATGATGGGAAAGCCGGTGCGCTTCAGCGGCCTGCAGCGCGACCGCGTCACGCGCCTCTTCCACCGCGAGCACGCCCGCTACCCGAACAAGCGCGTGCACGCCGACCTCCTCGTCGACGGCGAGACCGGACGGCTGCGGCACAAGATGGACCACTACTACATCCGCGCCTTCGACCACATGATCGCCAAGATGACGCGCTACGCGAACTGGGCCGCGGCGCAAATGTTCATCGACGGCAAGACGACGGGCCTCCTCGGGATCATCGGCCACCCGCTCGGCAAGTTCGTGCGCGACTACTTCCTCAACTTCGGCTTCCTCGACGGCGCGCGCGGCGCGATCTCCGTCGGCATGCACGTCTATTACACGTTCTGGAAGTACGCGAAGCTGTGGGAATTCGCGCAGCTCAAGCGCCTCGGCAAGCCGGTGCCGCTGCCGAAGCTGGACGAGGAAGAGGAGCGGTGGGAGCTGCCGTGGATGAAACAAGCCCGGTAGGGGCGCACAGCGTGCGCCCGCGGTGCCTGGGCGCACGCCGTGCGCCCCTACCGCTTTTTCTTCGCACTCTCGATCGCTTCCGCGATTTGAGCCGGTACCGCGGGCTTCTCGATCGACTTGAAGGCGACGCCCCCCTCGAACTGCCACGTGTGCTTCGGCCGGTACACCCCCGTGTCGTGCACGCGCGAGCCGACCACGAAGCGCAGGACGCCGCGGCGGTAGTCGAACGCGCGGCCGTTCTTCGTGTGCACGGCGGCGTCGATGCGGTATTGCCCGGCGACGAGGTCGAGCGAGGGCATGACGAAGCGCACGCGCCCGCCGGCGTCGAGGCGCTCAGGCGCGAAGCCCTCGAGATCGGTGTTCGTGCCGTACACGCACGTGCCGTCGGCGTGGTAGATGCCGAGACCGAACACGAAGTCATCCTGCGGGACGCGGACCTCGAAATCCATCTCGATGGCCACCGCGCTGCCCGCGCCGAGAGCGACGAGCTCGCGGCCTTTGTGATCGGCGAGGGCGACGCGTTTGAGGATGACTTCGCCGGAGCCGAAGCGCTCCTCTTCGTCGGTGGGCTGCGTCGCCGGCTTCGGCTCTTCCGGCGGAGCCGCCTGCGGCGCGGCGACTTGTTGCAGATAGGCATCGACGACACGCACCGGATCCCCAATCTGTTTCGTCTCGCCGTGGTCCAACCACAGCGCCCGGTCGCAAAGATTCCGCACCTGATCCAACTGGTGCGTGACGAAGACGAGCGTCACGCCGCGATACTTCATCTCTTGAATCTTGGCGATGCACTTCGCCGAGAACTCCTCGTCGCCGACCGACAGCACTTCATCGATCAACAGAATGTCGGGATCGACGTGCACGGCCACGGCAAAGCCCAACCGCACGTACATGCCGGACGAGTACGTCTTCACCGGCTGGTCGATGAAGTCGGCGATGCCGGAGAAGGCGACGATGCGGTCGAAGCGCGCGTCGATCTCGCGGCGCGAGAGGCCGAGCATGATGCCGTTGATGTAGATGTTCTCGCGGCCGGTGATCTCGGGATGAAACCCCGCCCCGAGCTCGATCAGCGCGGCGATGCGGCCGTTCACGCTGACGCGGCCCGACGTCGGCTTGAGGATGCCGGAGATCAGCTTCAAGAGCGTCGACTTCCCCGAGCCGTTGCGGCCGACGATGCCGAAGGCCTCGCCCTTGTCGACCGCGAACGACACGTCTTTCACCGCCGGCACGGTGGCCTCGGGCGCCAGCTTCAGATCGCGCTTCAGGAGCGCGCTCTTGAGCGTGGCGAACTGCGAGCGCCGGCCCCATAGCCGGTACGACTTCGACACGCGGTCGAGGGCGATCGAGTAGCTCAAATCGCCTCCGCGAGCGTGTCGCGCAGCCGGCCGAAGACGAGCAGGCCGCAGCCGAACGAGGCGAGCGAGTAGGCGACGATGAGGAACGTGTCGGCGGCGCCGGGGAGATGGCCGAAGAAGATCACGTCCTGATACGCGACGACGAACGGCGTCATCGGGTTGAGGCGCAGGAGAGCGCGCCAGAGGCGGGAGTCGATGCGGTCGATGAGGTAGATGATCGGCGTGAGGAAAAAGCCGAGGGTGATCAGGTTGGCGACGATGTCGCGGAGGTCGCGCAGGAGCACCGCGGCCGAGGAAATGACCATGGCGATGCCGGCGACGAAGACGGTCTGGAAGAGCATCAGGATCGGGACGAAGACGAGCGTCCAGGCGATCGCAGCCTGCCCTAGGAGCACGTAAATCGCCAGGGCCAGAAGAAGGATCGGGATCGCCAGCGCGAAGTGGACGAGATGCGAGAAGACCACGACGAGCGGCAGCGCCTCCGCCGGGAACATGACTTTCTTGATCAGCGCCGCGTTCGCGGAAATCGAGCTCGTCGACTCCAACACCGCGGCGGAGAAGAACGTCCACGGCAGGATGCCGGTGAAGAGGAAGAGCGGGTACGGCTTGACGACGGTCGACGGGAAGAACGTGGTGAAGGCGAGGGTGTAAATGCCGAGGAGCAGCAGCGGGTTGGCGAGGGACCAGAAAAAACCGAGGATGGAGCCGCGGTAGCGGGCCTTCAGATCGCGCGCGGTGAGCGCGGCGATGAGCTGGCGGTAGCGGTAGAGGCTCTTGAGCTCTTCCATGTGGAGTGCGCCGGCCATGCCGGCGCTCTGACAGCGGCGGCATGGCCGCCGCACTCCACAGTTTATGCGTCCTCAGTGACGATCAACATCAGCGTGGTCGCGCCGACCTGAAATTCGGACTTGTCCTGCAGCTCCATCGCGTCGGCGATCTTCTGGCCGTCGACGAGCGTGCCGTTCGTCGAGCCGAGGTCGCGCAGCAGGATCACGAAGTCGCGCACTTCGATCGCCGCGTGCAGGCGCGAGGCCTCGGTGTCGTTGAGCGTCAGGTCGGCGTTCGAGCGGCCGACCGTCACGCGCGGCTTCTCCACGCGGTACATCGAGCCGGAGTCCGGGCCGGCGATGATGGCCAGCGAGATCCGCTTCCCCTCCGGCAGCTTCAGCTCGGCCGGCACGGGGCCGGTGTCTTTCTCGGGAATCGGCGACTGCTCGGTCGTATCCTGGTGCGCCTTCTTCGGCTCGTCGCGGCGCGTGAAGGTGCGCTCGAAGCGGTCGGGCTCGACCGGCGCCGGCTCCGGCGCGAAGGCCGGGTTCTTGATCTCGAAGATCGTCGTGCACTTGGCGCACTTGATCTTCTTCGCCGGCTTCCGCTCGAAGCGCTCCTCGTCGTACTGGTAGCGAGCGTGGCAGCTCGGGCACTCGATGATCACCACTTGATCATACAATCTCGCGCACGATGAAACGGCTGCTGTTTCCCCTCGCACTCTGCGCGCTCCTCGCCCAAGGCTGCACGACCTCGCCCCCGCCCGCGGTGGCGCTGCCGGGCCCACCCGTCGGCATGCCCGACCAGGTCGAGAAGCTCGTCATCGCCCCCGACACGCCGCAACGCGCCGCGCAGCTCCCGCGCACGGTCATCGACTACGACCACGCGCTCCTCACCGAGAGCGACCGCCAGGTGGTGGCCAAGCTGATCGAGGCGGCCAAGCAGATCGACGAGATCTACTGGCGGCAGGTCTCCGAGGACAACCCGTCGATGCGGGTGCGGCTCGCGGCGCAGGCGTCGGCGCAGACAGCCACGCCGCTCGACAAAGCCGGTTACGACTACTTCCTCATCAACAAAGGGCCGTGGGACCGGCTCAAGGAAGACGCGCCGTTCATCGGCACGGCGACGAAGCCGGCCGGCGCGGCGTTCTACCCGGCCGACATGACGAAGCCCGAATTCGAGCAGTACGTCGCCTCGCATCCGAAGAAGAAGGAAGAGCTCGAAGGGCTCTTCACCGTCGTCCGCCGCGACGGCGTCGACTTCGTCGGCGTGCCGTACCACTCGTATTACCTCGACCTCCTCGACCCGGCGGCGAAGGCGCTGCGCGACGCGGCGGCGCTGTCGAACAACACGTCGCTCAAGACGTTTCTCACCAAGCGCGCCGCGGCGTTCCTCTCCGACGACTACCGCGACAGCGACATGGCCTGGATGGATCTCGACGGCCCGATCGAAGTGGCCATCGGACCGTACGAGGTCTACGAGGACAACCTCTTCAACTACAAGGCCTCTTACGAGGCGTTCATCACCGTCGTCGACGCGCCGGAGAGCGCCAAGCTCGCCGCGTACGCGCACGCGCTGCCGGACATGGAGCGCAATCTGCCGGAGCCGGAGCAGTACAAGAACCCGAACCGCGGCACGGAGTCGCCGATCAAGGTGGTGCAGGAGATCTACACCGCCGGCGACGCGCGCCATAGCGTGCAGACGGCGGCGTTCAACCTGCCGAACGACGAAGTGGTGCGCGAGAAGAAAGGCTCGAAGAAGGTCCTGCTCAAAAACGTGATGGACGCGAAGTTCCGCCTGAGCGGCCGCCCCATCGCGCTGCGCGTGCTCGATCCGTCGCTCGTCAATGACCTCTCCTTCGACGCCTACTTCAACCACACGCTCTTTCACGAGCTGTCGCACGGCCTCGGGCCGGGCTTCGTGACGCTGCCGTCCGGCGAGCGCGTGGAGTCGCGCCGGCTCCTCAAGGAGCTCTCCTCCGCGATCGAAGAATGCAAGGCCGACGTTCTCGGCGTCTGGAACATCCAGTACGCGCAGCAGCACAACCTCCTGACGGCGTTCAACGAGCGCCAGCTCTTCGCGACGTATGCGGGGCTGATGTTCCGCACGCTGCGCTTCGGCACCGGCGACGCCCACGGCCGCGGCATGGCCGTGCAGTGGAACTGGCTGCGCGAGCGCGGCGCGATCGTCCCGGCGGGGACAAAGTTCACCGTCGACTTCGAAAAAATGCGCGACGGCGTGAAGGCGCTGGCGACGGAGCTGCTGACGATCGAGGCCACGGGCGACTACAACCGTGCCACTGCGCTGCTGGCGAAGTACGGCCACCCGACGCCGGAGATGGACGCGGTGAACCGCGGCCTGACCGACATTCCCGTCGACTTCACCCCGGTCTTCCCCGCCGCGGGAGAGCAGTAGCGATGGAAGCGCGCGCGACGGTGACGTGCGCGGAGTGCGGCCGCACGCGCGAGGTGTCGGGCGAGATCGCCGGCGAATACACGAACTGCTTCGTGCAGGTGATCCGCGAGGACGGCTTCGTGCCGAAGCCGGGGGCGGCGGTGGCATTTCTCTGCGGCGCTTGCCTGCGCGCGTACGAAGGTCCGGGGACGGAAAGCAGCGACGATTCGTAATACCGGTCATGGACAGACGGCGCTGGACCAACGTCTCGGCCGCGCGCGCGCACTATGAAGCGCGCGACGCGATCGCGGCCGGCAGCCCGATCGAAGCGTTCTTCGAGGTGGCGGCGCGCTGCAACCTGCGCTGCCAGATGTGCGCGATCAGCTACGACGTCGAGGCGCGCGTCAAAAACAACCGCCCGCCGTTCTTCGAGCCCGATCTTTTCGCCCGCCTCCGTCCGATCTTTCCCTCGCTCGTCCGCGCGTACCTCTTCGGCCTCGGCGAGCCGACGCTCAACAAACACCTCCCCGAGTACATCGCCGAGCTGACGTCGCTCGGCGTGGAGGTGTGGTTCAACACCAACGCCACGCTCATCGACGAAGAGAAGGCGGAGGCGCTGGCGAAGGCGGGCGCGGAGTGCATCACCGTCTCGATCGACGGCGCGACCGCGGCGACGTACGAGACGATCCGCCGCGGAGCGAAGTTCGAAGCCTGCGTGCGCGGAATCCGCGCGCTGGTCGATGCCGGCCGCAAGTACGGCCGCCCGAAAGTGAATCTGTCGTTCGTGGCCATGGCGTCGAACATCGCGGAGCTGCCGGCGATGATGGAGCTCTGCGCCGAGGTCGGCGCGTACGGCGTGCACGTCGAGCCGCTCTACTTCCAGGCCGACAGCGCCGATCTCACCGCGAATTACGAGCGCGAAAACCTCGGCAACGTCGGCGCCGCGAACGCGGTCCGCTACTTCGACGAGGCCGTTGCGCGCGCCGACGACTTGGGGCTCGATCTCTCCAGCCGCTTCCGCGGCGAGCGCAGCGAGTTCGACTACGTCGAGCGCGTCCGCCGCCGGCGTCCCGACTGGACGTGCAGCGAGCCATGGTCGTCGATCTGGGTCACCTCCGGCGGCGACGTGCGCACCTGCTGCATCAACGCCGTCTCGTTCGGCAATCTCTGGCAGAACACGATCGAGGAGATCTGGAACGGCCAGGCGTATCGCGACTTCCGCGCCCATCACGCGCGGCGCGAGCCGGCCGCCGGCTGCGGCGTCTGCATCGCCAACGGCCGCGTGCGCAACTCGGCGTTCTTCCGCACCGTCGAGCGCGTGACGTACCGGCCGATGTTCGATCCGCCGCGCGTCGCGCCCGGGAACGTCGTCACGATCGATACGCCCGACGCGCGCGCTACGGTGCACGATCCGCTCGTCGTCCGCGGGCGCATCGATGCGTCGCCGCGATCCGATTTCGAGCTGATGGTCGATGCCACGCCGGTCGCAAACTTCGGCGAGGCCGCGTACGTCGGCTCCTCATTCACGTTCGCGCTGGCGATCCCGTTCATCACGGAGGGCGCGCATACGATTTGGGCCCGCCGTCGTGGAGACGCGAGCGGCTGGGCCCATCGCGAGGTGTTTCTGTGGCGCCCCTCACCCGGCCTTCGGCCACCCTCTCCCCGCGCGGCGGGGAGAGGGACCTGATCAGGCCAATTTCGCCATCGCCTCTTCGATCTGCTCCGGCGTCGGCATGACCGGCTCGACCATCGGGCCGCGGAACCAGTCGTACTCGTTCTCGAGCAGCTTCGTGACCAGGCGATACGACTCCTCGTCGTGGTTATCGAAGACATGCTCGAAGTTGAAGTCGATGCGCATCCGCGCTTCCTTGCAGAAGACGTCCGCGAGGTCGACCGCGTTCGCGTGCCCCTGCTTCGCCAGCATCGTCGCGTAGCTGATTGCGGCGGACATCGCGAAGAGATCGGTGCCGATGTCGACCAGGCGGAAGAGCACCATCTGCTTTCGCTCCAGCTTGGCCTGGAAGCGCATCATGGCGTGGAAGATCGACCGCGCCAAGTGCCGCGAGGCGCGCTCGACGTAGCCCATGTGGCCGGAGAGCGTGCCGAACTCGCCGTGCTTCGGGAAGCGCGACCATCCGAGGTACTTCTTCGGATACCAGGCAGCGTAATGCGCACCGGCTTTCGCGGCGGCGGCGAGCTTCTCGCCCACCGGCGTCTCCGGCAGCAGGATCTTCATGCCGCGCTTCATGTGCGGGTCGACCGCTTCGCGGGCGATGAAGAGGTGCTGGATCTCGCTCGTCCCTTCGAAGATGCGGTTGATGCGCATGTCGCGCATGATCCGCTCGACTGGATACCCCTTCTCGCCGCGCTCGCGCAGCGACTGCGCGGTCTCGTAGCCGCGTCCGCCGCGGATCTGCACGAGGTGATCGACGCACTGCCACGCCACCTCGGTGTTGAAGAGCTTCGCCATGGCCGCCTCGAGGCGGAGATCGACGTCGCCGCGGTCCGCCAGGCCCGACGTCAGCCACACGATCGCTTCCATTGCGAACGTGTGCGAGGCCATCCAGGCGATCTTCGCGGCGACGGCTTCATGCTTCGCGATCGGCGCGCCCCACTGTACGCGCTCCAGGCCCCACTCCTTGGCGATATCGACCATGCGCCGGCCGATGGCCGCGCAGCCGGCCGGGATCGTCAGGCGGCCGGTGTTCAGCGTGATCAGGGCGAGCTTCAGGCCGAGGCCTTCGCCCCAGAGGAGATTCTCCTTCGGTACGAAACAGTTGTTGAACTTGATCAGCACGTTGCCGATGCCGCGCAGCCCCATGAACTGGCAGCGGTGCACGATCTCGAAGCCGGGCGTGTCCGTCTCCAGGATGAACGCGGAGATCTGCTTTTTTTCCTTGCCGTTCACCTTCTTCGGCGGCGTCTGGGCCATGACCACGATGACCTCGGCCTTGAGGCCGTTCGTGCACCAGAGCTTCTCGCCGTTGAGGATCCATCCTTTACCGTCGGGCGAGGGCGTGGCGGTGGTGGCCATCTTGGCCGGATCGGAGCCGACGCCCGGCTCCGTCAGCGCGAACGCGGAGACCGCACCCTTGGCAAGGCGCGGCAGGTACTTCTTCTTCTGCTCCTCGGTGCCGAAGAGCTTCAGCGGCTGCGGCACGCCGATCGACTGATGCGCCGAGAGCCACGCCACCGTCGAGCCGCACCACGTGGCCACGAGGCCGATGGCGCGGTTGTAATTCGTCGCGGAGAAGCCGAGGCCGCCGTACTCCTTCGGAATCTTCATCCCCCACGCGCCGAGCTCGTTGAAGCCGTCGAAGAGCGAGTAGTCGTACTCGCCCTGCGCATCGATCTTGTCGGCGTCGACGTTCTCGGCGAGGAAGCGCTCGAGCTTGACGAGGAACTCGTCGGCCTCGGCCTTGTCGGCGGCCGGCTGCTCGGGGAAGGGATGGATCAGGTCGGTATTCAGATTGCCTAGGAAAAGCTGGCCGACGAACGACGGCTTTTCCCACTCGGTCTCGCGCGAGGCCTCGGCGACTTCCATCGCCTCGACGGCGCCCTGTGACTTGACTTCGGCCATGTTTCGAAACTCCTGGTAGGTAGGTTCGCTCAGTATGAATGAACGCTCATTCAGTTGTCAATCACCGGGCCTAAGAATCGCAAAACTCACGCCGGGATTAGACTTTCGCGATTTATGAAGAACACTGCTGCCCTCGCCGTCCGCAAAACAGAGCTCGAAGCGCTCCTCCACGACCACGGCCTCCTGACCTCGCCGCGGCCGAGCGTCGACCGCGAGAAGCTCGAAGAGCACCTGCGCGAGGTGCTGCGGCAGTTGCACGTCGACCTGGACGACGAGAACCTCCGCGACACGCCGCGGCGGTGGGCGGAGTCGCTGGTGACGATGACGAGCGGCTACGACTTCACGGACGTGAAGAAGCTGACCACGCTCTTTCGCAAGGCGTGCTCGGCGGCGGACGAGAACTGCCAGAACCTGGTGGTGGTGGGGGGGACGTACAAGACGCTCTGCGCGCACCACATCCTGCCGTTCTTCGGGCAGTTCATCGTCGGCTACATCCCGGAGAAGATGATCATCGGCGCCTCGAAGATTCCGCGGGTGGTGGAGGTGCACATGCGCAGGCTGCAGTCGCAGGAGCACCTCGCGCACGACGTGGCCGACACGATCCAGCGCATCCTCGAGCCGCGCGGCATCGCCGTGTGGATGGGCGGCCTGCACCTCTGCATGGTGATGCGCGGAGTGGAGCAGGAGAGCTCGTTCATGGAGACGAACGTGCTGCGCGGGGAGTTTTTGGAGGATGAGCGGACCCGCCAGGAGTTCATGTCGATCGTGAACCGGCGGGGGCAGCGGGGCTGATGTGGAGTGCGCCGGCCATGCCGGCGCTCTGACAGCGGCGGCATGGCCGCCGCACTCCAGATGTAACACTCTGGCATCCCCTCACCCCTTGACGAATATCGCAATCAGCAATATATTGCAATCCGCCATGACTCTCGGCGAGAAGATCGCTCGGTTGCGCGTCCTCGAAGGCACCGCCCGAGGGCTGGGGCGGGAGATGACGCAGACCGAGGTCTCCAACGCCATCCGGGATGAGCTGGGAGGGCGGATCAGCCAGTCCTACCTCTCCCAGATCGAGAACGGGGCACGGCTGCACCTCACCAGCGGGACGCGGCAGGTGCTCGCGCGCTTCTTCAAGATTCACCCCGGATATCTCGTGGACGATCTCGAAGATCACCACCTGACCATCCGGCCGCGGCACGACGTCGACGAGAAGCTCGACCTCTGGCTCGTCGACGGCGCCGAGGAGTTCCGCGCCGACCCGGAGCTGAGCCGGGCGCTCCTGGCCATCGCCAAGCACGAGCGCTCCCGCGACTGCCTCCTCCTTCTCGCTGCCATCGTCGAGAACAACGTCCTCATCGACCGCCTGATCGAGCGGCTCGCGCCGGCGCCGCAACCGCGCCGCCGCCGCCGCAACATGCTGGAGCGCTAGCGAATATGGCGACTCTCTTCCTCATCTGCTTTCTCGTCGGCGTCGGTGTCAGTGCCGTCTCGCTCTTCGCGAGCTTTCTGCACCTGCACCACGGCGGCCACGTTCACTTCAACGGCCACGGCCACGCGAACGCGCTGCTCAAGCACGGCAGCGAGTGGTTCGGGAGCCTCTTCAATCTCGCCGCCATCACCATGTTCCTGGCCTGGTTCGGCGGCGTCGGGCTGCTGCTCGAAGAGGCCACCACGCTCGCCCTCGCGCCGATCGTGGTCATCGCCGGCGGCGCCGGCTTCACCGGCGGCGCGACCATCGTGCGCATCATGCGCGCGCTGCGCCGGCGCGAGCGGCCGCTCGAGCCGATTCAGCTCGTCGGCGCCATCGGCAAGCTGACGATCCCGATCCGCGAAGGCGGCACCGGCGAGATCGTCTACACCATCGACGGCACGCGCCGCGTCTCCGGCGCGCGCGCCGATGACCGCCGCGCCATCCCGCGCGATACCGAGGTGGTCATCACGCGCTACGACAAAGGAATCGCCTACGTCTGCGAGTTCGATCGCATGATCGCCCGCTAGGGCAGAAAGAGAGTCCCATGCTCACCCACATCTCAACGTTAATGATCAGTGGCGGCATCGTCTTCGTCGTCTTCGTGATGGTCACGGGTTTCGTCCGCGCCTTCCGCAAGGCCGGCCCGCACGAAGCGCTCGTGGTCTACGGCCTCGGCGGCAAGCGCGTGATCACCGGCGGCGGCTCGATCATCTGGCCGCTCGTCGAAACCTACCGCACGCTCTCGCTCGAGCTGATGTCGTTTGACGTCGCGCCGCAGCAGAACCTCTACACGAAGCAGGGCGTGGCCGTGACGGTCGAGGCGGTCGCGCAGATCAAGGTGAAATCCGACAAAGTCTCCGTCGAGACCGCGGCCGAGCAGTTCCTCAGCAAGACGCCGCAGCAGCGCGAGGGGCTCATCCGCCTGGTCATGGAAGGGCACCTGCGCGGCATCATCGGCCAGCTCACGGTCGAGGAGATCGTCAAGCAGCCGGAGATGGTCGCCGACCGCATGCGCTCCACGTGCGCCGAGGACATGAACAAGATGGGCCTCGAGGTCATCTCGTTCACGATCAAGGAAGTGCGCGACAAGAACGATTACATCGCCAACATGGGCCGGCCGGACATCGTCCGCATCAAGATGGAGGCGGACGTCGCCCAGGCCGAGGCCGAGCGCGACACCGCCATCAAGCGCGCCCAGGCGCAGCGCGAGGCCGCCATCGCCCAGGCCGATGCCGACAAGCAGCGCGTGCTCGCCCAGACGCTCTCGCAGGCCGCGCAGGCCGAGGCCGAGCGCGACCTCGAGGTGAAGAAGGCGCAGTACAACGAGATCGTGAAGCGCCAGCAGGCCCAGGCCGACAAGGCGTACGAGATCCAGAGCCAGGTGATGCAGCAGCAGGTCACCGCGGAATCCGTGCGCGTCATGCAGATCGAGAAAGAGGCCCAGGTCAAAGTGCAGGAGGCCGAGATCCAGCGTCACGAGAAGGAGCTGATCGCGTCGGTGCTGAAGGGCGCCGAGATCGAGCGCGCCCGCATCGAGACGCTCGCCGCGGCCGAGCGCCAGCGCCTCATCGCCGAGGCCGAGGGCCGCGCGGTATCGCTGCGCGCGCAGGGCGAGGCGGAGGCGGAGATCATCTTCAAGAAGGGCGAAGCCGAGGCGAAGGCGATGAACGTCAAAGCCGAGGCCTACCAGGAGTGGAACCAGGCCGCCGTCGTCGACAAGCTGATCACCGGCCTGCCCGAGGTCGTGAAGGCGCTGGCCTCGCCGCTCGCCAATATCGACAAGATCACCGTCGTCTCCACCGGCGACGCCCACACCGCCGGCGCGCACAAGATCACCGGCGACATGACGGCCATTGCCGCGCAGGTGCCGGCGCTCTTCGAGGCGCTCTCGGGGATGCAGATGTCGGATCTGCTGGCGAAGGTTCGCCTGATCGGCGACAAGCCGGCGAAAGCGGAAACGGCAGCGGTGGTCCCGCCTACGGCGCCGAAACTCCCGGTCACGCAGCCAAAGGCGTAAGATTTACCGGAGGGCAGGCATGAGTGCCTGTCCTCCATTGTTCCCTGCCTGCGATGAACGCCAAAAAAGCCCTCCACGAGATCAAGGTCTTCCTCGTGATGATCCTGGTGATCAGCTCGCTCCGCTCGGCGCTGGCCGACTGGAACGACGTCCCGACCGGCTCGATGAAGCCGACGATCCAGGAAGGCGACCGCGTGGTGGTGAACAAGCTCGCCTACGACCTCAAAATCCCGTTCACGACGATCGAGGTGGCGAAGTGGAGCGACCCGAAGCACGGCGACATCGTCGTGCTCTTCTCCCCCGAGGACGGCGTACGGCTGGTCAAGCGCGTCGTGGCCTTGCCGGGAGACCGGATCGAGATGCGCGACGAGCAGCTCTTCGTCAACGGCCAGGCGGCGCAGTGGACGCCGATCGGCACCGCTCATGACCCGATGCAGGGGCAGGTGACGATTCTCGAAGAGTCGCTCACCGGGAAGACGCACAAGGTGATGCTGACGCCGGCCATGCGCAGCGAGCGCGCGACGTTCGGCCCGCAGGTCGTGCCGGCCGGCTACTACTTCGTGATGGGCGACAACCGCGACAACAGCAAGGACAGCCGCTACATCGGCTTCATCGAGCGGCGGCGGATCGTCGGGAAGGCGATGGCGGTGGCGTTCTCGCTCGACCGCTCGCACTACTTCATCCCGCGGCTCGACCGCTTTTTCAAGGGAATCGACTAGGCAGACCGTACCGTTCTGCCAGGCGGTAAATCCAAAGGAGGGACGCAAATCACAATGCGAACGATGGTTGCAGCACTCGCCGTCACGGTCTTCACGGCCGGAATGGCGCAGGCGCAGTACAAACCGGCGCCGCCGACAGCAGCGGCGAACCCGAACGGCTCACCGGTTCAGATCATCCCGGCGCAGCAGGGGCAGCCGAAGCTCCAGCCGACGCCCGAGCAGTCGCTCGAAAGCGCCAAGCGCATCACGCGCGAAGACGCCCAGAAGATGGTGAAAGAGGGGAAGGCGGTTTACATCGATGTACGAGGGAAAGATCAGTACGACATCGCCCACATCCCCGGCGCGATCAACATTCCGCTCGGTGAGCTTCAGAATCGGTGGCGGGACCTGCCCGTGGGCAAGTACCTGATCACCTACTGTGCTTGAACGGCCGAGCACACGAGCGCCGGTGCGGTGCTCCAAATGAACGCTCACAACATCAAGAACGCCGCCGCCCTGCTCGGCGGCTGGCACGGATGGCAGGACGCGAAACTGCCGACCGTATCGACACCCAAGAAGTGAACCGACGGCCCGGAGCGATCCGGGCCGTCGCATATTGGAGGAGACGATGGCCCAACACGTTCGCATCCTGGCCTGGCTCTTCGTCGTCTACGGCGGGCTGCTGCTGCTCGTCGGCGTCGTGGCCGGCTTCTTCATCTTCGGCGGCGGCATGATCTCCGGCGATCGCACGGCGATGCTGGCCACCGGCGGCGTTGCGATCTTCATCGTCTGCCTCCTCTTCCTCTTCTCCGTGCCGAATCTCATCGCCGCCTGGGGCCTGTTCCGCTTCCAGCCGTGGGCGCGTATTCTGGCGATCATCCTCGGCTGTCTGCACCTCTTCAGCTTCCCGTTCGGCACGGCGCTGGGCGTGTACACGCTGTGGGTGCTGCTGTCGGCACCGACGCAACCGCTGTTTACGCCGTATGCAACGCAGCAGTGAAGTGTAACGAGCCAGAGAACTTGGGCGGACTGGTCCGCGTCTTGCGATCTCGCGATGCCGTTATGCATCGGACGGAACCATTCCGGATCATTTGCGACTGTCAGCGCCACGCCATTCGCGAGCGCACGCTGTGGCGGCGTTCCGTGCGCGCAGCGCAATCCGCCGGCCGGCATCTCCGCCGCCGCGGCGTCGCCATCGCCGTGGGACTTCCGATCGCCTGCTTCGCCCTCGGATTTCCGATCGAGGCGATGAACAGCGCCGTCATGAAAGACAAGGCGCGCCTCCTCTTCGCGTCCTCGCCAGTCACCGACGCCTTTTTCCCGAAGCGCACCGTCGCGCCGGTGTCGATCGAGACGATGAAGGAGGAGTTCTTCAACTGCGAGGTGCCGTACGGATCGATCATCTACCGCGAGGCGCGGCGCAACCATCTCGCGCCGGAGCTCGTCGCCGCGGTGGTGCAGGCGGAATCGGACTTCCGCCCGCGCCTGGTCTCGCGCAAATCGGCGCAAGGGCTGATGCAGATCATCCCGGAGACGAGCCGCCTGCTCGGCTGCGAGAATCCGTTCGACCCGGCCGCGAACATCGCCGCGGGCTCCAAGTACCTCCGCCAGCTCCTCGACCGTTTCGGCGACCAGCGCGTGGCCGTCGCCGCGTACAATGCCGGCGAGGGGAACATCGAGCGCTTCGGCGGCATCCCGCCGTTCGACGAGACGCGCGACTACGTGCAGCGCGTGGCGCGGCACACCGAGGAGTACCGGCAGCAGATCCGGAGCCGCTTCCGCGCGGCGGCAAGGATCAGCGCGACAGTCCAGTAAAATTGGCGGCCCATGCTGCCGCACACCGAAGAACGGCGCGAGTTCCAGCGCCTCCTCCTCGATCCGCCGCTCCCGGCGACGCTCGGCGCGATGGCGGTGTCGATCATGGAAGTCGGCGTCCTCGGCGCGCGCCTTCTGCACGGCGCGCCGTTCGACGACGAGCATTCCGATCTGCGCTTCTCCTGGAACGAGCACGAGATCGCCATGCAGTGCAGCGTCGTACGCACCTTCTCCGGCCGCGATGCGCACGGCGGGCTGCAGTCGGGAGTGCGCTTTCTCGCCGCGATCGGCGACTCCGGCGATCGCCTGCGCGACATGCTCGCCGAGCTCGTCGTGCGCGAGCTCGATGAGCGGCACGACGACAGCGGCGTCCATCCGTCGGACGCCATCGACGGCGACAAGACCGTGCGCGGCCGCGACGCCGCCTTCCTCTGCTACCGCTTCGAGGAGGGCGCCTGGCATCGCCGCCGCGTCTTTCTGCCGGAGCAGCCGGCGTCGGGCTTCACCGTGGCGCGCAGCGAAGACAGCGAGGAGATGCAGCGCCTCTGCGACGTCTACGCCGCGTCGGACGAAGAAGGGCGCCGCCTGATCCGCCTCTTCGCGGAGCTCAGCGTGTCGAATGCGCTGGAGATTCCGCCGCGACAACCGCCGAGCGCGCCACCGGAAGCGTGAAGTAGAACGTCGTTCCGCGGCCGGGCTCGCTCTCCGCCCAGATCCGTCCGCCGTGCGCCTCGACGATGCCTTTCGCGATCGGTAGCCCGAGGCCGGCACCGAGACGCGCGGTGCGCTTCGCCTGCCAGTAGGGGTTGAAGATGTCCTGCAGATTCTTGTGCGGGATGCCGGGACCGGTGTCACTCACGGTGAAGAGCACGGAGTCGTCGCTGCGCGCGGCGCGCACGACGATCCTGCCGCCCGAAGGCGTGAACTTGATGGAGTTGCCGACGAGGTTCGACAGCACCTGCGCGACGCGGTGGTAGTCGGCGTAGACCGGCGGCACGTCGCCGTCGACGTCGCAGCGCAGCGCGATCGCGCTCGACGCCGCCTGCGTCTTGAACAGCTCGTACGTCTCCTGCAGCAGCGGCCGCACTTCGAGCGCCGCCGGCTCGATCGGCAACTGCTTGCCGCCTTCGAGCCGCGTCACGTCGAGGAGGTCTTCGATGAGCCTCCGCATCCGCTGCGCCGAAAGCTCGATCGTCTCCAGCTCCTCGGAGCGCGTCTCCTCCCTCATCAGCTGCGCCGCAAGCATGACGGCGTTGAGCGGGTTGCGGAGGTCGTGCGAGACGATGGCCAGCACTTCCTCGCGCGCGCGTACGGCCTGCTGCGAGTCGAGATAGAGCCGCGCGTTGTCGATGGCCAGCGATCCATGCCGCGCCAGCTCGTTCGCCAACGCGACATCCTCGGGCGCGGAGACGCGTCCCGCGGGAGCAACGACCACGACGAGGCCGAGGGTCTGCCCGCGGCTGACCAGCGGAAGGATCATCATCGACCGCAGCTCCGCGGCGAGCGGCTCGAAGGTACCGCTGAAGACCTGCGGCGTCCGCTCGTTCATCGCGCGCGCGGCCGCCTCCGGCACCGGATCGAGAACGGCGCCGGCGTGCTGCTGGAGCTCGGCGTCGCGCGCTTCGTCGCGATGCCGCACCGCGCTGCGATGCAGCGCGCCGTCGCTTTCGACGAGGTCGATCGCGCAGACCTCGCCAAGATTCGGGACGTAGAGGCGGGCGAGCGTGGAGATCGTCTGCGCGAAGTCGAGTGACGCCGTCAGCTCCTGTCCGGCCGCGGCCAGGAACGCGGCCCGGCGCTCTTCACGCTCGGCGTCGGCGCGCGAGATCTTCGCGTCGGTGGCTTCGCGCTCCGCGTCGCGCCGCCGCGCCATGGCCTCGGCCGCGAGGAGACGCATTTGCCGCCCTAGGCGCGCCACGAGGAGCGCCGCCGTCAGCGCGAGCAGCGTCAGGGCGATGGTCAGGGAGATGTTCCAGCGTTCGAGGTCGCGGATCGACCTCAGGCGATCGTCGACCGCGTCCTGCACGGCGAGCTCGAGGTCGGCGGCAGCCGACAAGGCCTTTTCGTATTGCGGGTGCCGCTCGAAGAGGCGCGCGTTCAACACTTCGGCGGGAAGGCGGCGCTGCAGCAGCTCGCCGTTGCGCACGTGCTGATGCCAGAGGTTGGTCTGCGCGATCAGCGCCTCGAGGTCGCGATTGACTTGCGGGTTGAGGCGCGGCGCGAGCTGGCCGAGGGTCTGGTAGTCGGCGGCCTCGCGGCGGATGAGCTGCACGAAGGCGTCGCGGTATTGCGTCTGCTCGGTGAACTGATAGGCAATGATCTTGTCGAGCTCCGAGGCGATGGCCATCTGCACGTCGTTGGCGGTGTGGCGCGCCGGCTCGGCCAGGCGCGTGATCTCGTCGCGCATCCGCGCCGTGTGCTTCGACACCACGATCGGCAGGACGACGAGTGAAAGCAGCGAGACGATGACGAAGACGACCGGGAGCATGGTCGTCCACGTGCTTTCCGGCCCGACGCGCCAAATGCTGCGCCGCTCGCGTGGTGGCCTCGTCGCCATGAATAGACCTCTGCGGCGGTCCGAGCAATATGCTTGCCGTTCACCCAATCTGACATACTGACGGAATGGTCGCGAACGATCGCCGCGAGTTCCAGCGGCTCCGCCTGGCCAAGCCTATTCTTGCTCTGATGGACGGCCAGAACGCGCTGATTCTCGACATTGGCGTGGGCGGCGCCTTCATCGAGCACTACGGCGCGCTGCCGGCCGGCGCGCGGTTCAAGCTGCTCTTTCGCTGGCACGGCGCCGACGTCGAGTTCCTCTGCGAAGCGCGCCGCAGCATGGTCGTGCGCAGCGGCGGCGACAACATGAGCATCGTCTCGCACAGCGGCGTGCAGTTCATCGAAGCGATCGGCGACGCCGATGAGCGCCTCAACGACATGATGGCCACGTTCGTCGGCCGCGTGCTCGCCGCGCAGCGCGCCAACGCGAGCGGCGCGGGCGAGAACGCCGAATCGATCTCGCTGACGCAGCTCGGCGGCGCGCGCCGCGCACGCACACGCGGCTGGCTGACGTTCCGCCTCGTCGATGGGACGTGGCGCCGCGCCCTGGCGACGTCGCCGGCGCAGCCTGGGGACGGCTTCACCGTTGCCGCCTACGAGGACGAGGAGGAGCTGCTGTCGCTCTGCGAGTCGTACGAGGCGGCCGACGCGGAGGGGCGGCGGCTGATCCGATTGCTGGCGGAGCTCAGCGCGCGCGACGCGCTGACGTAGGGGCGCACGGCGTGCGCCCATCTTGTCCCGGGCGCACGCCGTGCGCCCCTACCGGAACTCGCACATCGAATTCAAAATCACATCCGCCGCCGACAAATCCTGCGCGAAGCGCGCGCGCGGATTGCGTACGGCCACGCAGTAAGCGCCGGCGCGCTTCGCCGCGACGACGCCGACGTGCGAGTCCTCGAAGACGATGCAGCGCTCCGGCGCGACGCCGAGCTTCCGCGCCGTGACGAGGTACGGCTCCGGGTCGGGCTTAGCGCGCGCGACCTGCGCGCCGTCGACGATGAGCGCGAAGGCGTCGCGGATGCCGAGGCGGCGGAGGATCTCGTCGATCTCGTCGCCGACAGCGGAGGAGGCGATGGCCAGTCTCAGGCCGCGCTCGCGCAACGCGTGCACGACGTCGGCGACGCAGGGCAAGAGCTGCAACTCCGCGGCGCGGCAGGCGTCGCGGAAGTGGCGCTGGCGGATGGCCATGAGCTCCTCGAGCGGGCGCCTCCAGCCGAAGCGCTCGCGCAGCTCGCGCACTTCGTCGAGGATGCGCCGGCCCGACGAGAGGCGGAAGGAGTCGGGCAGCGCGTAGAAGTCGCTCCCCATCTCGCGGCAGAGGGCGTCGCTGGCCGCGGCGTGCTGCGCCTCGAGCCCGATCATGGTCTCGTCGAAGTCGAAGATCGCGGCCTCGAATGGTAGTGTGGACATGTGGATCCGGAGTTTCAGCGGGTCATCACGCGGGTGCTGATCATCGGCGGCTCGATCGGCGTCATCGCCGCAGGAGCGCTCGTCGTCGCCTTCCGCGCCTTTTCCGCGAAGACGCCGCAGGATAAGGATTTTCGCGGCACGATCCTCGTCGGCGGCGTGATCGCATTCGTCCTACTCTGCTGCCTCGGGCTTCTGATCATCTCCCTCCGATAGCTCGCGGACGATGCTCGCGGTGTGCTCGCCGAGACGCGGCGGCGGCGACGACGGCGGACAGCGCCGCCCGTCGATGCGGACGGGATTGCGCACGGCTTCGTAGCGGCCGATGTCCGGATGATCGATGCTCTCGATCAGCGCCGTGCCTTCGGCGCTCTGCAGGGCCTCGCGCACGCCGCGCACGAGCGACGCCGGGATCGCTGCTCTCTTACACCGCTCCACCCACACCTCGGCCGGTGCATCCGCAAAGGTCCGCTCCAGCAGCGCGATCAGTTCCTCGCGGTTCTCCACCCGCGCGGCGTTGGTCGCGAATCGCCGATCATCCTTCAACTCCGGCCTGCCGATCACCCGCTCGCAAAGCTGCGCGAAGTGGCGATCGGTGCCGGCCCCGATTGCGAAGGCGCGGTCACTGCCGTGGAAGAGCTGGTACGGCACGATCGAGGGATGTGCGTTGCCGTAGCTCTTCGCCTCCTCCCCCGTCAGCAGCGCGCCCTGCGCGACGTTGATGAGCGACGCGGCGGCGGCGCCGAAGAGCGAGACCTCGATCCTCGAGCCCTCCCCCGTCCGCTCGCGCGCCACGAGCGCCGCGCAGATGGCGCCGTAGGCGTAGTGCGCGGTGAGAACATCGACGACGGCGACGCCGGCTTTGGTCGGCTCTTCGCCGGTGATGAACATGATTCCGGAGCCGGCCTGCGCCAGGAGGTCATACCCCGGCGTCTCCGCCTCGGCGGTGTCGCTGTCGAAGCCTGCGATGCTGCAGTGCACGGCGCGCGGGTTGAGCGGCAGGAGCTTCGCGCGCTGCGCAGGGAGGAAGTTGTCGACGACAACGTCGGCGCGCTCGACGAGCTGCCGGGCGATCTTCGCGCCCTCGGGCGTTTTCAGGTCGGCGACGATCGACTCTTTGTTGCGGTTGATCGACAGGAAGTACGCGCTGACGCCGCGCACGAACGGCGGTCCCCAGCGGCGCGTTTCGTCGCCCTCGGGCGATTCGATTTTGATCACGCGCGCGCCGGCGTCGGCGAGGAGCTGGGTGCAGAGGGGGCCGGCCAGGACGCGGGAGAAGTCGGCGACGACGATGCCGTGCAGCGGTCTCAACGGTAGGAGATCTTCAGCGCCTCGAGCTCGGCGAGGGTCTTGCGCAGGATGGCCACGACTTTGTGGACCTCGCCGCCGTAGAGGCGGAGCTCGGCGTCGCCGCAGTCGGTCATGGAGTAGACGGCTTCGTCTTTTTCGAGGCGGTCGCGCTCGAAGCGGAGGCGTTCGGTGAGCTCCTCGATCTCGCTGACGAGGACGAAGCTGACGTCCTTTTCGCCGAGGTAGCGCTTGCATTGGGGGCAGTGGATGGAGCGGTCTTCGGAGGAGTCGACGAGCTCGAAAACGAACTGTCGCTCACAGGCCGGACACTCGAAAACCTCGGGCAGCATCGAGAGGATTGTCGCACGGAATTCGAGGTTTGACGGAGAGGTTAGGCGCGTGTAGCATTTCCCGCCCGCCACACCGGCCGCGACCCATGCTGGGAGGTCGTTCAATGGTAGGACAGCTGGCTCTGGACCAGCATATCGGGGTTCGACTCCCTGCCTCCCAGCCAGCGGTTGGGCCTGCTTCATGCCTGCGGCGAAGTCAGTCGGTGACCGATCCTGGAATGGGCTCGAACTTTTGGCCCAGTACTTTGGCGACTCCGACTTCGTATGCCGACCATGGCCGATGATCGCTGTCCACGTAGAACAGAGTGGAATGGCCTTTTTTCGGAATGTCTTCGCGGCGAGTATCTTGCGCTTTTGTTGTCGCACCAGGTTCCTGCGAGAGCCTATCCGCGCTCTGCATCGGGATCGTCCGCAATCGTCGTCCTAACGCCGCGTCCCAAAGCGAGACCTCTTCCTCGGTAATGACGACGAGGACGCTTCCGTCCCTAGTGAAAACGATTGACCGGGGCGTCCCCGCGCGAATCGGTTGACCAATTTGCTTGCGGCTAAAGACATTCCACAGTCGAACTGTTTGGTCGCTTCCACCGACTGCGACTGCATTCCCGTCGGGAGCAAACGCTAGACAGGTACCGTGCGTAGCATCTAGCGATACGCTCGAGCCGGAACTCAGTTCATAGAGGCGAAGGGTGCCGTTAGCGGCGAGTGCTGCTATCACGTTCCCATCTGGTGCAAAGGCGAAAGACGTTGCTTTACCTATCAAACCATCTACCTTGTGCACGAGTTGCCCGCTGATTTTCCAGAAACAAAGGCTTCCGTCCGATCCAGCACATGCGATCCCATGTCCCTGGGGGCTGTACGCAAGCCCAAGCGGAGTCGTCTTTCCCCAGATGATCTCGAGCGGCCAACCGGTCCGGGCGTTCCATTGGCGGATTGTTCCGTCAGAGCCGCCAGAGCTGAAGGTCTCACCATCTGGTGCCACCGCGAGCGACCAGATCACCCCCTGCCGAGGCTCCATTATCGAAAGCGGAGCTCCGGTGTACGTGTTCCATCGGCGGATGGTCTTGTCTACTGATCCGGCTGAAATAACGATTGTTCCAGCACTTGCGAAGGCCACTGCGCTTACCCAGTTGGAGTGTCCGCGCAGAATGCTGAGGGGTCGACCGGTCGCGGCATCCCATAGGCGCACGCTCTGATCCCATGATCCCGAGGCCACTGTTTTCCCGTCTGGTGCGACGGCGACGCAAGTAAGGCGGTCTTCGTGGCGTCTTTCCAGCGGGCCAAAAAGTTGTATTCGTCGTTCGTCAACGAAGATCGCGCGCGTGAGGTCGGCACCGGCGAGAGACACCCCCTTCATTCGAGACGTCAGGAATCGTGTTGACGTGAGCACAGCTTGATCGAAGGTCGCGTTCGCAAGATCCGTCTCGACAAATGTTGAGCCGGCTGCCGATGCGCCGGTGATCGTAGCGCCGCGGAAGCTTGCCTCATCGAAGTCGCTGCCATCCATTCGAATCTCGATCATGTGTGCTTTGTCAAACACGGCGCGCTGGGCCCGAACTGAGCGCAGATCGGCAAGCGATAGATTCGCGCCAGCGAGATCGGCGTCGTCGAGATCCGCACCGAACAAATCAGCTCTTGAAAGATGCGCGCCACGCCAATCGACCCCGTGTAGGTTTTCTCCCGCAAGCGATGCTCCGTCCAATCGTGCGGAAGCCGTCGCGGGTGCCGTCGTGGAGTCATTGTGCCGCCAGACGAGCGCAATACGCATGGCGTTCTCACTAATACCCTGACGATAGTCATCTTTGAGCACGTTTTCGATCGTCGTAGCGGCATTTCCTTTCGCGCGCCGCATCATATCCACCGCAAAGGCGATGATCTCGCGAGAGGGTTTCGCGATTTCGAGAACGCTCTCATCAAGTTCCGCCAATGCGTCGGCAATACCGCAAGCCAGAAAGTACTCGAAGAGCGACCGGTGTGCGAAGCGATATAGACCAGCCGCGTCACGCGTCAGGAACGTCGCTGTCCGCATCTGTCGATCCGCGGCTTCGAGGTCAATACCGGGGGCGAGCCTTGCGCGGAGCCAGTCCGGAAGGAGATCTCCGCCAATCCCAGGGTTCTGCTCACCTCGAGCTTCACGGTCCCACAACTCACGAGCCAGAGCGGCCATGTGCTGTAGGCGCTGCCTTCGCGGAATGATACGATGCTTGGTAATATCGCGATCGAGCCATGCGCCTACAAACTGTTCATATACATCGCTGACGCCGACCGTACGCCCTTCCGCGACTAGCTTGCGCAAGGGTTCGAGGGCTCCGGCAATCATAGTCAGCAACACCGGACGCGAAGCAAGTTGGGCGAGGTTGTAGACGCTGTCGATGAGGTCGACGGCTTCTGTAGCGGCATCAGCGAGAATCTTTTGGAGCGCACCCTTGATCCTGATGTGATCAAAGGGGAGCAGGTACATGGCGGTCGCGTGCGTGTTGACTTGCAGTCGTTCCTCGGCGGCCGTAAAAAGGTGAGTTCGTGACGTCAACAAAAGTCGCGCTCGCGTGCTGATGAGCGATCGCAATTCGGCGAGTAAGCGTGCTTGCTCGTCTGCATTGAGATGGATCGCCCGCTCGTCAAATCCGTCGAGAATGACGGCAACCTGGCCGGTTCGAATCGAACGGACTAGCGTCGGCACGCCAGTTTCGTCGGCTCCAAGTTGTCGCAAGCGAGCTCCCAAGATGTTCTGCACAGTAAGTGGCTCGCCGGGAGACGGAACCGTCGCCAGATCTATAAACAATGGGATGCAAACGTCCTGACCGTGCTCATGGAGAGCACCCATACGACGCGCAAACGTGCGGCAAAGAAAGCTCTTCCCCGAACCATAGTCACCAAGTAGGACGAGAAAAGAAGCAGAGGCGTCACGCAGCCATGTAAAGAGAGCCTTCATTGCTAGTATGCCGTCTTCATCGGCGATCCGCTTCCCGATGGTCGGTTCTTCAAAATGTTCCGGAGTAAAGCGACTGTCGAATAGCGTGCTCTCCTGCAGACGCGCCAATGAACGAAGAGACAAGTACTTCTCGAGTTGGTCGAAGTCGGGTAAACATATACAATCGGCAAACCGACCGCGATCCAGATTGTCAGACGGATTGCCAAATTCCTCGAAATCGAGGACGTAATCGATTCCCACGATCACGTCGAGTGGGCTCTCTGCTGTCGGCAGGACTTTCGTCAGCGCCAACGGGTCCCGGAGGATGAGCGCCAGAAAGCGACGACCGTTTCGTATTGCGCTCAGCGACATCCAATCGTACTCTTCCCTCACGACGGCGTTGGCAAAGCCGTAACGACTCAACAGGCTAATGGCGGTCTTCGCGTCAACGTCCACCCTCGGAAGGTCTAGTGCGGATGCACTCTGCGGCGCTCTCGGTTCCTGCCGGTCGTGCCAGAGAACCTCGAACACCTCGATAGGTTCGAGAAGCCCCTTTGGCAGGTATGCGCCACAGGGATGGAATCTGATACCCGGTGCGGCGCCCGCGATTGTCCGCGTAGCGCTCGAGCAAAGAATCTGTTCGCCGCTAACGACCAAACTCTCGATGCGCTTCGCGACATTCATCGCGTGACCATCGTAGTCATATCCCTTTTCGGTACGCACGCGGGCAGCTTGCCCCGTGTGTAGTCCAATCCGAACACGGAGACCACCCTGCTCTGTCGGAATAGGGTCGTCGTGCAAGCTGCGTTGAATTGCCGCTGCGCATGCCACGCCATTGGAGGCCGTCAAGAAGCTCGCGACAAATTCGTCGCCGACCGTCTTTACTTCGTAACCGCCGTATTGCGCGAGAAGGCGCCGGATTCGCTCGTCGTGGGGCCCAAGAAGTTGATCGCGGAACCCCTGATCGCCCGCTAGCTCTCCGAAGCGTTTTACGAACAGTGCCCGCAACCTCGTCGAGCCGACGATGTCTGTGAACATGATGGTTACGATTCCCTCGGGGGGGATGGCACGGCCCGACTCGCGATCACCCATGCGATACGCCTATTGTGCCGCCAATTTGTTTCGATGGTACTGATTTACGTCTGCCGATCGAACAGACGGGTCGATCCGATGAGTCTGAGCGCCGTCGAGCGCGCGGCAGCCATCGACGTCATCGACAGTTCGTGGCGTTGCCGCGCATCCGTCGGAATCTGAGCAGCCGAAAGCATCGCGACGTCGTCGGCCCTGGTTCCGATGGTCCGCAGCGATGAAGAAGGTTTGCCGTGACGCAAGTGTTGCCGTCAAATTGGTTCCTCCCAGAGATCCACCTCGTTGGCGGCCCGGCGTTTGCTCGAACCGGAAATCGTCCTCTGCGCTCCTGACACCTGATCGGTTCCGATTTGGGATTATCTGCCCTTCGAAGAAGGTGAGGCGCGCATGAATCATGCGGCGAGGAGGTGTGAGATCCTCAGCACTTTCAGAGAGCTGACACTCGAAAGCCACTCTTCCACGGGCATTCTTTCTGCCGCTTTCGAATGCCGCGGACTTGACCGCAGCGCCTCTGAGGGTCTGTATCTCGCGCTGGTCGTTGCTGCAGAATGCACGATCGTTACTGCTGACGGGAGTTCTATGCCGTTGTCTAGGAACCCGCTGGCCGATCACATTCAGTGAGTGGAGGAAGAGATCTGACGAGAAGTCAGATCAGGTTGCCGCAAGCGCCAGAGTTCGAATACCATCCAATCCTCCCAGCCAGCGCATGAGGCTGCTTTGCTATCGCGGCTCAACAGGATGCATTGAGGCACGTTGATGAGCGTAGCTCGCTTCCTGGCTTGGCCCCGGTCACGAGGTTATTACAGCGGAGCCAGGCGGTGACCCACCCGCTCTCGGCTTGCGCGTGCCGCCATTCGATTGGCACGGGCGCTTTCAGCGTTGCTCCTCATCTGGTTTCGGAAGCCTGTAACGAAACACAAGCGTTCGCCACTATCCAGTTAGATGAGGCTTGCGCTCCGGGTTGTCGCGGACCGAGGCCGAGGAGGAACCTGTGAGTGCACCCCCCCAGGATCTTTTGCCCGCTATCGTGAGCGGCCTCTATGTGCGACGGGACTGGATTGGCGCAGGCTCCGGTCCTGTGATTGAGCAGCTCGTTGTCGAAACCGTTCGACTCGACGTCGATGGGTGGTACCCGCAGATGCTGGCGAGTGGGACTTACACCCGCGTCTCTCTGTTCGGAACATCGGATTGGCTGGCAATCCATCTCGAGGAAACGAGCCCGGGAGTCTGGGAGGGCGACATCGTCCAAAACAGCCATCCGCAGGTGCTCCCGCACAAGCAGGTGCGTATCAAGGTGGCACGCCATGCGTTAGCTGTCGGCTCTTCGCGGATGACGATCACCTACACCGGCGGAGCGCCGGACGTCACCCATGTGCTGGACTTCGAGTCGCCCTATTTCCGCACCGTGGACTTCGAATTCGACATCGTCGAGACCGCGCCGAAGGTGACGAACTTCGACACGTGGGCCCATCCCAACCGCCCATCGAATCTCAAACGCGAACAACTGAGCATCGCCGAGGTGTACAGCCGCGTAGGTGTCGACATCCAACAGTCGCCTAATGGGCGCGCCGTCGAACTGGAGGCGGGCGTCGGGGCCGAGGTCTGGGACGACCAGCAACTGCACGATGCGATGCGGATGTTCTGGTCGCGCTACAAGCCTCGCGCGCAATGGGCGTTATGGGTGCTGTTCGCGCACCTCCACGTCGATCCCAAGACCCTCGGCATCATGTTCGATCACAAGGATCGGACGACTCCGGCCGACCCGGTCCAGCGACAGGGGCCGGCCATCTTCGGGCAAAGGATTGCCGAAAAGGTGGCGACCGGAGAGTCGAACCCCGCAATGGATCCGGCGCGAGATGTTTTTCGCGACGGTTCACGAGATCGGGCACTGCTTCAATCTCGCTCACTCGTTCGAGAAGCGGAAGGGAACACCGTGGTCGCTCGATCCGGGCGACCCGCTGGCCAGCAGCTTCATGAACTATCCGAGCGAAGTCGAGAAACTCGGAGCCAACTTCTGGGGATCGTTCGAATACCGTTTTGATGATCCGGAACTGGCCTTCATCCGCCATGCCCCCGACGAGTTCGTGAGGATGGGCGAGGCCCCGTTCGGGTTCGAACATGGATTCCGCGACACCCGCGCGGCGACGAATCCGCGATTGCAATTCGCGCTGACCGCTAGCCATGCCCGGTCGGTGTTCGAGTTTGTAGAGCCGGTCACGGTCGAGTTGACGCTGACGAACACGAGCAGCGAACCGCAACTGGTGAGCCCGTCGCTGCTCGACGAGATCAATGAGCTCTCGCTGGTCATCGAGCCGCGAGGCGGAGTGGCCCAACGATGGCGCCCGTACGCGAGACGCTGTTCGTTCGGCGCCGGGACGTGGCTGCAACCGCGGCAGTCGCTCAAGGCGGCGCTGTTCGTTTCCGCAGGACTCGACGGCTGGCACTTGGCGGAGCCGGGGCCTACACGATCCACGCGAGCATGAGCAGCCCGCGCGGACTCGTCGTCGCCGAGCCGCTCCGCCTCCGCGTGGCCGCGCCTCAAAGCCGCGAGGAAGACTACGTCGCACAGAACTTTTTCACCGACGAAGTCGGAAGAGCCCTCGCGTTCGGCGGCACTCACGTTATGACGGACGCGATCGACGCGCTGCGCGAAGCCGCCGATCGCCTCGGCGACCGGGCCGTGGCCCGCCACGCGCTTCTGACGCTGGTACTGCCGATCATGGGACAGCAAAGTACTTCGTCTATCCGAGGGAGAGAGTGCCATGTCATCGGTTGCGGCCGACGGCGGAAAGATCGCGACCATCGAGGCGAGACCCGACGAGGCACAGCGACTGCTGGAGAACGCACTCCTGAAGGAGACCTGCGCCGCACGCGAGACATTCGGTTCGCTCGCCTACCAGCGCTACGTCGAGATGTACGCAGACTGGCTGCACGAACGGTGTGACACGGCGGGAGCGGACAAGGCGAGAGCTGCACTGACTGAAGCGGTGTAACACGAAGGATTTGTCACGAGAGATCGGAGGTCGGCCGGGCGTGATCCGAAGATCCGAACATCACACGCAGAGATCGATGGGTCACCACGAGAGATCCGGTAGGTGAACACGAATCGTGCCGTCGCACGCGATCTGATGAGAAGAACTCACGCGGCTGGCTCGAGCGCGAAAGTTCGAATACCGTCCAATCCTCCCAGCCTGCGGCGACGCGCCGTCCCCAAACTAAAATCCCGCACTTCATGAGTAGTCGTCTCTTGCGCGGAGAACTGCGCGAGTTGTTCCGCCTGGCGATGCCGCTGGCCGCGGCGCAGGCCGGAACGCAGATGATGGGGCTCGTCGACGTGGCGGTGCTCGGGCGGCTGGGTGCGCCGGAGTTGGCCGGATCGGGATTGGCGACCGCAGTCTTCTTCGCGGTATGCGTCTTCGGCATGGGGATGATGCTCGGCATCGACCCGCTCGTCGCTCAGGCCGTCGGTGCCGGCGACCGCATCCGCGCTCGCCGCGTGATGTGGCAGGGACTGTGGCTCTCGCTCATCGTCACCGCTCTGCTCACGCTGATCCTGCTTCTCGGCGCGCTGGCCCTTCCTCTGATCGGCGCAGCGCCGGAGATCGTCCGTCATGCGCGCGCGTTCCTCCTCGTGCGCACGGCCGGTCTTTTGCCGTTTCTGATGTTTTTCGTGATCCGCGCGTATCTGCAGGCGCATCACGTCACGAAGCCGATGGTCATCGCTATGATCATTGCCAACGTCTTCAACTTCGCCCTCGACCTGGCGTTCGTCTTCGGCATTCGAGGATGGATTCCGGCGATGGGAGTGGCCGGCGCGGCGTTGTCGACGGTGATCTGCACGTTCATCGAGCTGGGCATCGTCGCCGCCGCGGCGCGGAAGATGAAGCCGGACGGAAACGTCGATCATCGGCCTGAGCGCGCGGCGATCCTGCAGGCGGCCGGCGTAGGGATGCCGATCGCACTGCATATGGGAGCGGAGGTCGGCGTCTTCGCGCTGGTGGCGCTGCTGGCCGGCCGGCTCGGCACGCTGCAGCTCGCCGCCCATCAACTGGCCATCAACATTGCCTCGTTCACCTTCACGGTGGCGGTCGGCGTGGCCACGGCGGGCTCGGTCCGCGTGGGCAATGCCATCGGCGCCCGCAACGCAGAAGCAACGCGCGCCGCCGGCAACGCAGCGTTCGTCGGCGGCACCCTCGTCATGGGCGTGAGCGCGGCGGTTTTCGCGCTTGCACCCGGCGCGCTGGCGCGGCTCTTCACCAACCAGGCTGCGGTCGTCGCCGCCTCGATTCCGTTGATGATGGTCGCTGCCGTGTTTCAGCTGTCGGACGGAGTGCAGGCCGTCGGTGCGGGGGTTCTCCGCGGCGCCGGCGATACGCGTTACACCTTCTGGACGAACCTGATCGGACATTGGGCGATCGGCCTTCCCCTGGCGCTGTGGCTCGGCTTCACGCGCGGTCTGGGGATCGTGGGCCTGTGGTGGGGATTGTGCGTCGGGCTGACCGTCGTGGCAGCGCTGCTGTTCGTCCGCTTCGAGCGGCGTTCACGCGCGCTGATCGAGCCCATCGCTCCATGACTGCAGGTACGGCGCGGTGCGGCTCGCCTTCACATGGACGACGCCGCGCGGAGTGCCTGCCGCCACGATGCTCCCTCCCTCATCGCCGGCGCCCGGCCCCATGTCGATCATCCAGTCGCTCGCAGCGATGACCTGCATGTCGTGCTCGACGACGATGACGGTGTTGCCCGCATCGACGAGGCGGTCGAGCTGCTCGAGCAGACGTTCGACGTCGACCGGATGCAGCCCGGTGGTTGGCTCGTCGAGAATGTACAGCGTGTCCGCGCGCCCGACGCGCTGCAACTCCGTGGCGAGCTTGATGCGCTGTGCCTCCCCGCCGGACAGCTCCGTTGCCGGCTGTCAATCCCGACGCCTCGCTCGTCTACAACAGAGCATCAGCGCGTTGCAGTCGGCGCTCCCGATCGACGGCTTCGACTTCGACGACGAGGAGGGGACGATCGATGCGAACACTCTGGCGGAGTTCGGTGCCGTCCTGGCCGCGCCGAACAACTTCGGCGGACTGTTCACGACCTACTGCCCCGCCTTCGTGGCGCAGGAGGACGAGTGGAACGAGGCGCTGGTGCAAGCCTTCGAGGTCGAGCAGGGGAGGAACCAGCCGCTGTCGGTCGAGTGGTGGAACCTCCAGTGCTACGCCGGCGGCAGCGGCAACGATCCCGTGTCGTGGGGCGACAATCTTCCGAAAAACGCCGGCGTGAAGGACCGACGGGCATTCATCGTCCCCGGATTCGCCGGCACGCAAGACCCGGCCAGCATCCGATCGACGTTCGAGCAGTTCGCCGGGAAAGGGATCGGCGGCGGCTTCATCTACACCTTCGAGAACATGCTCCCTACGTACTCCGCCAGGAATTACGCCGAGGCGATCGTGGAAGGACTGGAGTCGAAGAAACGCTGAGCGTCGTCACATGCGCCGCGGCGCCGCGATAGGCGGAGCCGCGGCACGTTCACAGCCCGCGCTTCCGCCTCAAGAAGCGGCGTTGCTGCCCGAAGAACCAGCGAAGCAATGAGTGCACGAGGCCGCGATCCCCTTCCAGAACGTTTCGAAGCCGGCGGATCCGCCATTTGAGATTCAATCCCACGGCGCGCAGCAATTCAGGGTGGCCTGCCGCGGACGACAGCTTCAGTACGCCATCGGTGAGGATGTCCCGCTCGACGCCGAGAGCATCGCTGTGGATCGCTGAGATCCACGTCTCCTGAGGAACCATCGCCCCCGCGGCGTAGGCACCCCACCAATGAGACGGCAACTTCAGGACGCTCAGACGTGGGCCGCCTACGATCCGGCAGCCCATCCTGGCGGCCCGGCACATGAGATCTGTGTCTGTCCCGCGGCTGGTCGTCGAGTGATCGCGGAATCCGCCGAGAGCCTCGAGCAGGCTTCGCCGCGCCAGCCAGCTGCTGGGCGGAATGAACGTCGTTTCGTACGACTCGCCTTTCGCCGGCGGCGTGGCGAACCCCCGCAGACCCTCGGGAGCCAGATACGCGCTGATGGAGTGGGCCAGATCGCAACCTCCGTCAAGCACCCGGACGAGCGCATCGAGGTGCCATGGAAACCATAGATCGTCATGGCCTAGAAATGCCACGTAGGGCGCGCGGGCGAGGGCGAGGGCGTCGTTGTTGGGTCCCGACTGGCTGCCGCAGTTCGTGCTGCGGTTGAACCACCGCACGCGAGAGTCGCCGGCGTCCGCCACGACCTGCTCGGAGTCATCGGTGCAGCAGTCGCCTGCCACCAACACCTCCAGATCGGTGAGCTCCTGCCGCAGCGCCGACTGCAACGCGCACCGAAGCATGCGGGCCCGATTGAATGTGGCGATGATGACGGTGACGCGAGGAGCGTCACCAGCCGGGGGCATCATCGAAACGGAAGGGGATCAAGCCGCTGTCGTGGTCGATCCGGTATTTGTCGGGGTTCGCATGGTTGTAGGCCCGCGTGGGGTGGTTCACGAACACCGCTTCGCCGGTTCCGATGTTCTGACAGGCGTGGATGACTCCGCTGGGGATCGTAAAGAGCGCGCGATTCCGTTCGCTCAGCGTGAGGACGTTCAGGCGCTGGTAGGTCGGCGACGCCGGACGGTTGTCGTACAGCGCCCACCGGAAAAAGCCGCTGACGATCACGATCCGATCGTCTTGAAGTTTGTGCATGGCCCAGCCGCGAATGGAATTGGGCCGCAGGGTGACCATGTACGAACACACCAGGGGATCGGGATGGAAACTCCAGTCGACACGGTAGAGCTCGACGAGCTCTCCGCGCTTGTCTTCATGCGGTTGAAGCCGGCGCAGGACGACGCCGTCAATCAGCGGCTCGAGACGATCGCCAGCGGCCGTGACCGACGGTGCATCTTGTGTTGGCTCGAGTGCTTGACTCATATGCGGCCGGAGATTGTCCAATAGTAGGTCAGCGGTTCCGAACCACAAAATCAGAGTTCGGCCGGATCGCGGCGACTTGTGACTTTTCGGGGTCTGACCCTGACTTTCCAGGGTCGAACCCTAACTTTCCAGGGTCGAACCCTAACTTTCCAGGGTCGCTAACCGCACCGCTTCCGCTCCAGTCATATCCTTCTGACATGAGCGCGCCGGTCCTTCACTTCTCCCGCAACCGTTTTCCGGCCTCCATCGTCAGCACGCGCGCGGTCGACGACTTCATCGTCACCGAGACCCGATACGGAGCGTACGCGTCGCTGCCTCGCCACGCTCACGAATACGCCTGTGTCGTCCTGGTACTGCGGGGACGCTTCGAGGAGCGGTTCGACTCGCAGGAGCGCACCGGCGAGCCCGGCATGGTGATCGTCCGCCCGGCCGGAGAGCCCCACTCCGACCGCTATCTGCGCTCGGGCGGGCGGTGCCTGAACATCGAGCTGTCGCCGCGGTGGGTGGCGCACGTCCGCGGACAGTTGCCGATTCTCGACCGCTCCGCTGCCTTTCGGAGCAGCACGTTCGCGACGTTCGGGCGCCGGTTGCACGAGGAGCTCACCCACCCCGACGAGGTCTCCCCGCTGGCTATCGAGTCGCTGACGATGTCGATCCTCGTCGACTCGGCGCGCGCGGAACGGCGAGGCACCGCCCGAGGACCTTCGTGGTTACGGCGCGTGAAAGAGACGATTCAAGACAACTTCTCCGCGCGCGTGACGCTCGAAGAGCTGGGCTCGGAAGCCGGCGTCCATCCCGTTCATCTGGCCACGACCTTCCGGCGGTTCTACGGAATCACCGTCGCCTCGTATCTGCGGCAGCTGCGCATCGAATACGCGTGCCGCGAGCTCGTCGGATCGGATGCGCCGCTTGCGGACATCGCCTTGGCCGCCGGGTTCGCCGATCAGAGCCACTTCGGCCGCGTCTTCAAGCGCGCCACGCGCATGACGCCTGCGGAGTATCGCGCCGCGGTTCACTAAGCGCGTTCCACAGCCTTAACGGCGTTCTATCTCCGCGAGCGGCGGAGCGGTAGCTTCAAGGCATGACTCGCCTTCTCGTCGTCGCTCTCCTCGCCTCGCCGCTCTTCGCCGCCCAAGGGCCGGCCGGGTTGATGCAGCAACCGGCCGTCAGCCGCACGCACGTCGCCTTCGTCTACGACGGGCAAGTCTGGGTCGTGCCGCGCGGAGGAACGGCCGCGCGCAAGGTGACGGACTCGAAGGGGCGGAAGTTCGACCCGCGCTTCAGTCCGGACGGCACGCGCCTGGCGTTCTCGAGCGGCGAGTACGCGGATGCGCTGAACCTCTACACCGTGCCGCTCGGCGGCGGGCCGATGTCGCGCGTCACGTACCTTCCGGGCCACCAGATCCTCTGCCAATGGACGAGCGGCGACCGGCTGCTCTTCTACACCAACTCCCAGTCCTTCGTGAATTGGGAGATGGAGCTCCTCACCGTCTCTCCGCGCGGCGAGCTCCCGGCGCGCCTCCCCATCGCCTATGGAGCCGACGGCGCGCTCGACGAGACGGGCCAGTGGCTGGCCTACACGCCGCGGTATCCGAGCAGCCTGATCGATCAATGGAAGCGCTATCGCGGCGGTGCCGCGCCCGACATCCGGCTCCTCAATCTGCGCACGCGCCAGTCGTTGAAGATCAGCGACTGGAACGGCGCCGACCTCCAGCCGATGTGGCACGGGCGAACGCTGTACTACGTCTCCGACGAAGGGGCGGAAAACCGCCGGAACGTGTGGGCCTACGACACGACGACCAATCGGCGCCGGCAGGTCACGCACTTCCGCGACTTCGACGTCCGCAACGCTTCCATCGGCGGCGGCGCGATTGTCTTTCAGCAGGGTGCCGACCTGCGCCTGCTCGATCTGTCGAACGAAACCTCCACCGTCCTCCGGATCGACATCCCTGCCGCGCAGCGTCCGCCGTCACAACGCGCCGTCGACGCAGCGCAGTTCATCACCGCGCGCCAGCTCTCGCCGGACGGCCGCGAGCTTTTGCTCGAGGCACGCGGCGATCTCTGGATCGGATCGCGCAATCTGACATCGACCAGCGGCGCGTTCGAGCGCGAAGCTTCGCGGAGTCCCGACGGCCGGTGGATCGCCTACTCCTCGGATGTCACCGGCGAGAACGAGATCTACGTGCGGCCCACAGCCGGTACGGACGAGCCGCGCCAGTTGACACGGTTCGGCAGCGGCTATCGCTTTCGCCCGGCCTGGTCTCCGGACTCGAAAAAACTCGCCTTCTTCGACCAGGCCAGCGCCATCTACGTCGTCGATCTCGAGCGGGCCACCGTCGAGAACGTCGACGCCGACCCCTTCAACGAGCAGCCCGAGCTGGCCTGGTTCGCCGACTCCGCGGCACTCGCCTACACGCGCGTCGAAGACAACTACGTCTCCGCCATCTGGCGCTACGACCTGGCCACGAAGAAGAGACAACGCCTGACCGCAACCGCCTTCCACTCCGCCACGCCGGCATTCGATCGTGCAGGGCGGTACCTGTTCTTCATCAGCTATCGAAACTTTGCCACGCCGGTCTACGACTGGACCACGGGCCAGGCCGTCCATCGCGCCACGAGCGTGCTGATGGCCGTCCCTCTCGCCGCGCTGAAAGGCTCGTTCGACGCGGACGACGTGGAGCGCAACGCCGTGCGGCTCGGCACCGCGGCGGGCTCCATCGCCGGACTGTCGACCTCCAGCGACGGCGCCGCGATCTACGGCGTCACCTCGACGTCAGGCGAGACCTCCGTGCGGCGATACGACATCGAGGCAAAGAAGGAGACGGTGATCGACGCGGCGACGAACGACTTCGACGTCGCCGCGGACGGCCGGCACGTCCTCCTCGTTCGCAAGGGAAAATACTTCGTGCGCGATCTCGCTGCGGCTGGGCCTGCAGAAACGGAGATGGCCCTGCCGGACATGAACGTCACGATCGATCTCCGCGCGGAGTGGCGCGAGATCTACCGCGACGCCTGGCGCCTCGTGCGCGACTACTTCTATGCGCCGAAGGTCAAGGGAGCGTTCGACTGGGATGAAGTCGGACGGCGCTACGCCCCGCTCGTAGACCGCGTCGACACGCGCAACGATCTGAACTGGGTGCTCGCGCAAATGCTGGGCGAGGTGGGCGTCGGTCACGCGTACATGGGCGCGCCGGGCGACGTCGGCCCTCGCCAGCCCTCCCACGGCATCGGCATGCTCGGCGCCGACTTCGCTCTCGAGAACGGCGCCTATCGCATCGCGCGCATCCACGAAGGCCCGCCGTGGGCCGATGCCGTCCGCTCGCCGCTGCGCGGCGTTTCCGTCGGCGAGCTCCTCTTCGCCGTCAACGGCGTGCCATTGGACACGACGAAGGATCCGCGCGCGGCATTCGATGGTCTCGCCGGAAAGCGCGTCACCATCCGCGTGGGCTCGAGCCCCGCAAACGCTCGCGACGTTGAGGTCGTCCCCGTCACGAGCGAAACGGAGCTGCGCGCCGCGGCCTGGGTGGAGCGCAATCGCGCCTGGGTCGACGAGATCAGCGGCGGCCGCATCGGATACCTCCGCGTGCCGGACTTCGGCATGAACGGCTTCAACTTCTTCATGGCCCAGCTTGGCGGACAGTTGACCAAGGCCGCCTTGATCATCGATCCGCGCTGGAGCCCCGGCGGCTGGACCGGCGGGCTGCTCGCCGAAACGCTGAGCCGTCCCGAGCTCAACTCCCTCACCTACCGCTACGCCACCACGACGTGGCCGGCCATTCGCCTCGGCGTGCATCACGGACCGAAGGCGCTGCTCGTCAATCACATGACCGTTTCCGCCGGCGAGAACTTCGCGTACTACTTCCGCAAGCTGAAGCTCGGACCGCTCGTCGGCTCGCGCACCTGGGGCGGCCTGACGGGCATCAACCCCGTTCCGCCGCTGATCGACGGCGGGTCTCTGAACGTTCCGGCCGCCCCATTCTCCGATCGCGGCGAGTGGATCATCGAAGGTCACGGAATCGAGCCCGACGTCGCGGTCGACGACGATCCGGGATCGCGTACGGAGATGGGGATCGATCCGCAGCTTCGCGCCGCCGTGCGAGAGATGATGAAGTCGATCGAGTAGCAATATCCCCGCGCCTGCGACGTCAAACAGAGTAGTTCGCAGGTCCGCCACTACCGAAAAACTGAAGTTCCCGCTAGGAGGATCCATGAGGAACCGCTCTGTCCTACTTTTCCTCGCCGCGCTCGTCTGCGCGCACACGGCCGCAGCGGCCGTAAAGGTCTCCACGCTCACTCTTTCGCCGTCGAGCGTCTTCGGGAGCACGTCGTCGACCGGCACGGTCACGCTGACCAATCCCGCGGGACACAACGGCGCCACGGTCACGCTCACGAACACGAACACGAGCTACGTCAGCATCCCGGCATCGATCACCATTCCGTCGGGGCAGACGAGCGGCACGTTCACGGCGAACACGAGCTTTCTGATCTCCGACCAGACCGCCACGCTCACGGCGAGCTTTGGCGGCTCGTCGGCGTCGGCGGTGCTCACGGTCACCGGACCTAGGGTTGTCTCGCTCACGCTCAACCCGACGTCGATGTCGGCGGTGACCGGCACTTCCACGGGCACGATCACGCTCGATCACGCCATCCAGGGAGTGCCTGCGAGCATCGCCGTGGCGAGCAACAACGCCGCCGCGACCGTGCCGTCCAGCGTGCCGATCAACGCGGGACAAACACAGGCGAACTTCACGGTCACGTCGAACCAGCAGGTCGGCTCGACGACGACGGCGGCAATCAGCGCGACGATGAATACGACGGTCACGGCGAACCTGACGATCACGCCGTACGCCGAGCCGCAAGTCACCTCGCTCGTGCTCCTTCAGCCGACGATCACCGCGAACGGCGGCACGTCGACCGGCATCGTCAGTTGCGATCACACCACCGCAATCGCGCGAACGATCACGCTGGCCAGCGACAACCCCGCGGCAACGGTGCCGCCGTCGGTGACGCTCGCGGTCGGACAATCGCAGGCGAGCTTCACGGTCACGTCGAACCAGCAGGTGGCCTCGACGACGACCGCCAACATCAGCGCGACACTGAACGCGACCGCCAGCGCCACCCTGACGATCAATCCGTGCACGTCATCGCGCGCGCCGCTCGGGCCGGCCGGCGGCGCCACCGACACGATGTGGATCGATGACAACTATCCGGCCGGCATGACCGCAACGGGCGCGACGTGGGACGGCGGGCAGTCGTCGGTCGGCACGCAGTCGCTCACGTCGGGATTCTCGACGAGCTATCACGCGATGACGCTCAGCGGCGCGACGGCCACGATCACGCCGCAGTCGAGCGAGAACATCTTCGTCGATGTGCTCATCACCAACTGCGCGGTGCCGACCGAGATCGAGCTCGGCTGGCATACCGCGAGCGGCTGGCACCGCGCCTACTACGGCGGCGCGCAGATCGGCAACGAATCAGGCGCTCTCTCGCTCGGCGCGATCCCCTCGCAGCGCGGCTCGTGGATCCGCGTCTCCATCGCCTCCACCACCCTAGGCGTCGCCGGCTCGGCCATCGACGGCTTCTCGCTCGAGCTGCCCAACGGACAGGTGTGGGTCGACCGCATCGGCAAGACCTGCATCTACAGCGCCATTCCGCCGCCGCCGTCGATGCCCGCCACCGACCTGACCTGGATCGACGACGCCATTCCCGCCGGCGGCACGATCACGGTCGGCGGATTCTCGGCCGCGCAGCACGCCAGCGGCACGCAGTCGATCGCGCTCGGGCCGTCGACCGGGTACTCGCAGTTCTACTTCAGCGGCGGCTCGCCGGCGATGACGATCGGCGTCGACCGCAACATCGTGCTCTACGCGCTCATCAACCCCTGCGTCGTACCGCAGCGCATCCGCGTCAGCATGCTCTCCACCGACTACATGGGCTACCTCAGCGCCGTGTGGGGAACGGGCGTGCAGTCGGGCGACATCGACATGGGTCCGGTTCCGGCCGCCGGCTCGTGGGTCCGGCTCGTGATTCCGCCGCCGGCAAACATCATCGGAAAAGAGATCAACAATCTCGGCATCGAGATCAGCAACGGTCAGGCGTGGTTCGACGCCATCGGCATCACCGCGCCGAGCTGCGTGGCGTTCGCGACGCCGCCGTCATCGTTCCCGAGCGGCGATTGGATCTGGGTCGACGACGGCACGGCGTTCCCGTGGTGGGACAAGTCGCAGCACGCCACCGGCACGAGCTCGCTGACGTTCCAGGCCGCCGCGCCCGGACAACACATCGTCGCGGCCGCCGGCAGCGAAGCGATGCCCGGCTTCTCGGGCGATAAATTGATCTTCTACATGCTGCTCGATGAATGCGAGCCGCCGACGGAAGTGCAGTTCCGCTGGCAGTTCTGGACGACGCACGCCGTCACCGGCGGTTACTTCGGTACGCCGCACGGCTGGGGCGAAGGCACCAACGTCACCTACCTCGGCCCGCTCCCGCCGGCCGGCGTCTGGACGCGCGTGGAGATCCCGGCGAGCTCGATCTTCGCCGACAATCAGCCCATCAACTCCATCTACATCTACACGTGGGACGGCGTGGCGTGGTTCGACACGATCGGCAAGAACGGCTGCATGACCAACGCCTCGGCGCCGTCGATTGCGCCCGGCGACACGGTGTGGATCAACGACAGCCTGCCGTCCGGCGCGTCGCTTTACGACGGATTCTGGACGTCGCTGCAGAAAGCCGAAGGGATCTCCTCGCTGACGTCCGGCTGGAATTACGCGCTGAATCACACAACCGTGACGAATCTCAACCAACCGATCGCAAGCGGGCAGAAACTCGTGTTCTACGCGCTGAATGACGTTTGCGCGCCGGCGACGGAGATTCAGTTCGTCCTGACGCGCGACGACGGCAGCACGATCATGGCCTACTGGGGAGCGGCGAACGGCTTCGAGCCGCCGGGCTCCGTCAACATGGGCAGCCTTGCCGCCGCCGGAACGTGGGCGCGTTACGAAGTTCCCGCCTCGCTGCTGGCGCTGGAAGGCAGAACCGTCACCAGGATCGATCTGAACTCCGGCAACGGACACGTCTACTTCGATCACATCGGGACGAATCCGTAGTGTCTTCAGGGAGCGCCGGTCACGCGGCCGGCGCTCCGATTCCCTATCATCAGCGGATGCGTTTCAGCATCCTGCTCGCCCTTTTCACGACGACGCTCGCCGCGCAGATGCCCGAGCATCACGGTCACGCCGGGATTGGCGAGGTGCGCTTCCCGACCACCTGCGCGCCGGAAGCCGCGAAGTCGGTCGAGACCGGCGTGGCGTTGCTCCATTCGTTCTGGTACAGCGAGGCGGAGCGGACCTTCCGGCGCGCGATTCATGCCGACAAGCAGTGTGCGATGGCGTACTGGGGCGTGGCCATGAGCCAGTACTACCCCCTGTGGCCGGCGCCGCTCACGCCGCAACGGCTGCGCATCGGCGCCGAAGCGATCGCCGCGGCACGCGGCGCGACCGCCGGATCGCCGCGCGAGCGTGCGTACGTCGATGCGCTCGCCGCGTTCTACGAGCAACCGGCCGGCACGCCGCTGCACGATCGCGCGGTGACGTACGAAAGCGCCATGGCGGCGCTCACCGCGCAAGTTCCCGATGACGACGAAGCGGCGATTTTCTACGCCCTCGCGCTGAACGGCGCGGCGCTTCCGACCGACAAGACCTACGCGCGCCAGAAACAGGCCGCGGCGATTCTGAATCGCCTGCTGCCGGCGCATCCTCGCCATCCCGGCATCATTCACTACCTGATCCACAGCAACGACACGCCGGAGCTGGCGCCGCTCGCGCTCGACGCGGCGCGCGCCTACGCCAAGATCGCGCCGTCCGTGCCGCACGCGCAGCACATGCCGTCGCACATCTTCACGCGACTCGGCTTATGGGACGAGTCGGTGGCCTCGAACCTCCAGGCCGCGAAGGCGGCGCGCGAGCATCGCGAAGTCGACGAGCAACTGCACGCCATGGACTATCTCGAGTACGCCTACTTGCAGCTCGGCCGCTTCGCCGATGCCAAGCGCGTCATCGCCGAAATGCGCGCCCTGCCCTCCCTGCAGCAGTCCGACACGAAGATCGCCTTTGCGGTTGCCGCGATCCCGGCGCGCTACGCGCTGGAGCGCCACGATTGGCGCGCCGCGGCGGCGCTCCCTCCGCCCGCCGGCAGCAACCCTCGCACGGCGGCGCTGACGCAGTTCGCCATCGGCATCGGCGCCGCGCGGTCGGGCGATGTTGCAGCGGCGAAGCGCGCCGAGGAGGCGTTGGCGGGGTATGCCGGCGCGCTGGCGCGCGACGGCGACAACCTCTGGCGCTCGCAAGTCGCCGTGCAGCAGAGGGGCGTCGCCGCCTGGCGTCTGTTTGCGGAGGGACATCGCGACGAGGCCGTGGCGGCGATGCGCTCCGCGGCGGACGAAGAGGACCGCTCGATCAAGCCCGCCGTCACGCCCGGCGCGCTCCTCCCCGCACGCGAACTGCTCGCCGACATGCTGCTGGAGATGAAGCGCCCGAGCGACGCGCTCGCCGAATACAACGCCGTGCTGGCGGTCGCGCCGAATCGCCGCAATGCGCTCGCGGGGAGGACGCGGTCCGGCGGGTAGGGCTTGCGTTTCCTCGCCATTCTGCTTTAGTCTTACACTAGTAAGACATGAGCAAGAATCTCCACGAGCTGACCGACCTTCAACTGGCCATCATGAAAGAGATCTGGAGCCGGGGCACCGCCACCGTGACCGACGTTCACGAGGCGCTCCTCGACTCCACCGGCCTGGCCAAGAAAACCGTCGGCACGATGCTGGCGCGGCTCGAGAAGCAGGGCTTCCTCGCGCACTACATCGAAGGGCGCGAGTTCATCTACGAGCCGAAAGTCACGCGGTACGAGGTCGGACGCGCAAAGATGCGCAACGCTCTCGACAACCTCTTCGGCGGGAGTTTGCCCGCCCTGGTCAGTCACGCCCTCGAGGCCAAGGACGTGGCCGAGGGGGACGTCGAGCGCGTGAGGGCGCTCATTGCGGAGTGGGAGAAGAAAGACAGGAAGAAGGAGCCGCGGAAATGAGCGCCTGGATGTCTGCATGGAGTGTGACGTATCTCGTTCACAGCAGCCTGATCGTCGCCATCGTCTGGATTGCCACCCGCTGGATCCGTTCCGCGCCGGTGCGGGACACGCTGTGGAAGCTGGCGCTCGTCGGCGGACTGGTCACGTCGACGATCCAGATGTCGATCCCGGTGGAGCGTTTTCTGCCGGCGAAGGCACCGCGACGCATCGCCATGCCGATGCCGCTGCCCGCACAGACCACGCCGGACCTCCAGGCCGAGAGACGCATCGAGCCGCGCCAGGCGCAGCCGAGCGAGCCGGCGCGCAAGCTGCCGATTCTGCCGATGATCTGGGCGGCTTTGGCCACCTTGCTGATCGCGCGCATCGTCGTCGGGCGCAGCCGGTTTCTGGCGCTCATCCGTGAGCGTATCGAGATCCTGAGCGGCGCCGATCGGGCCCTGGTCGACCGGCTTGCGGATCGCGCCGGCGTCCGCCGTGCCGTTCGCCTGACGGAATCGAGCAGCGTGCGCTCTCCTCTGGCGATGCTCGGATGGGAGATCGTCGTCCCCGCCGGCGTTCTCTCGCGCATGAGCGCCGAGCAGCGGGAGACGATCCTCGTCCACGAGCTCGCGCACCTCGTGCGCCGCGACCCGCTGTGGCTCGCCGTGGCCGAAGGAGTGAAGGCGCTCCTGTTCTTCCAGCCGCTCAACTGGTTGGTGCAGGCGAAGATGAAAGAGACGGCGGAGTTTCTCTGCGACGACGCTGCCGTACTGCAGACGGGGAACCGGAAGGCGCTGGCCGAGACGCTGGCCGCGCTCGCAGCGAGCGTCGCCGTTCCCGTTCCCGCCGTCGCTGCCATGGCCGAGGGCGGCTCTCACCTGATCGCGCGCGTCACCCGAGTCCTGCGCGCCAGCGGAGATCCCGCCTCGCCGCTGCGCCTTCGCGTTCGTCTCCTCATCGCCGCGGCCGTCGTCCTGGCGACGGCGGCATTCGCGCCCGGCATCAACGTGGTCGCGAGTGGCAAAACGAACAATCACTTCGCCGACGGAGTCCTGAGCCACTCCTTCCGTGGGCCGGACGGCGACGCGCACGTCCAATTCGACGCGCATGACGCGTGGATCAGCGACGACGCCGCGGACATTCGGTTCGACGGCCCGGACGGGTACGTCCGCGCCAAGCAGGTCTCGCAACACGGACCCGTTCGCGAAGTGGCGGTCACGCCGGGCAGAGGTCTCGAGCCGGTCCGCCGCTACACCGTCGACGGTGTCGAAAAGCCGTGGTGCGACGACGCCCGCCTGGTGATGGTCTCGGCGCTCGATCACAACGCCGCCGGCGCCGCGGATACGCCGAAAACCCATACCTGGAATGCAACGATCGAATACACCGGCACGCGCGACGGCGTTCCGCTGCACATCCGGATCCGCGCGAACGACGTGCGCTATCGCGACTCCGGCGAAGTCGTTCTCGACGACGACAGCTCGCTCTCGGTCGAGGAGGTCCTCGGCGATCGGAAGCTCTCCTTCGACATGAGGAAGGGGCAGAACCGCTTCCACAGCGAGAACCACCCCGAAATGACTGGCGAGCAGAGAGTGGAGTGGCTGCGCGACATGCTGCGGAAGCACGCGAAGCTGCCCCGCAAGGTGATTGACTCGCTCACCCGCACCTTACGCTTACAGGGGTAAGACTCTTTCTTCAGGTGCGCATCCAGGAACGGCCGGTGACGTCCCCTCGCCGGTGTACGTGGCCAGCTCGCATTCGCGCCCGAGGCGTTTCACGGGATGGCGAAGCACCTCCGGCCCGCCGCGCGGGTGCTCAGTGGCAGGAGCGAACTGCAGGCGACGTGACGCGAATTACGTTAGCCCGGCAATCTTCTTGCGAGTCTTGCGCTCGAAGCGAATGCCGGGATTCGTCCCGACGTCGTATGTGAACTCGATGCGTTCGCCTGTCTCGAAGTTGATGAGTGGCCAAACGATCTCCGGCTGTGTCAGTCCCGACTCCCCTGGCGCTAAGGTATGCCGGCCGTATGTTTGAATGTGCGTCGTATACATTCCGATGGCGTTCGGAGGCACGTTGACCGCTTTGATCGTCAGTTTTCTCGAGCGCTGGGAGAATTGGCGAGCGTTCGCCAGACTAAGCTGAAACGCCTGCCCCACCCGCGTGCGATACGTTCCATCCGACAAAGCAAACTCTGGAGACTCGGTGAATTCGAAATCCACCGTCACGCGCTGCGGCACCATGATCCCTCGGCGATGCATTTGTCTTGCGATCTGGCGGCAGATGGCCACTTGCGGCTCGACGGACAGCGAGCGTTGCATCGTTTCCACGATCGCGACGTGAAGCTGGATCTGCCGTGGATGCTCGTACGCGGTTGCGTCACAGGCGATGAGGGCCCTTGCAAAACGCGTGAGCCCGAAATATCGAAGAACGCGCGCGACCGAGGCAATTGATTCGGCATGCGTATCGATCAGCGTGAATCGTACGTCTCGCGGGTCGAGTCTAGGCATGATTGGGACGGCGAGCGTCGCGTACGGGCCAGTGCCTGCGTAAACGATCTCGATTCGACGATTTCGAAATCGCCTGCGACTTTCTTCGATGGCAGCATTGAGGCCGCGCAGGAACGTGGCTGTTCGTAGTGGATCTCTCGTGCAGGCCGCAGCGTCGCGTGAGCCCAATGCGATACCGGACGAAAGCGAGACGGACTGCACGTGCGGCAATATCGGACTGATCGAATCGAAAAGATCGTGAAGATCCGTGGCTGCTCCGCGAAGCTCGCTCAGCGGCGAGCTTTCGCGAAGAAGCACATTCGTGAGCTCTTCAAGTTGCTTTCGCCGATGTGAATACGCCGTCATGGGCGGCCGGATGATATTGCTGGCCGCGCGTCCGCCCGACCGGGTAGGGAACACCGCTCCTCCGTCACTCCTATGAGGAGCCAAACAGGCGAAGGCGATACGGATCGTCGCTTGCGGTCTCTTCGTCGTCGATCTCGCGGAGCCATCGGCGGCGGGCGAAATACTCGTTCGCCTGCCAATGCGAGGCGATGCGGATGGGACGCATGCGGGCGATGCGCGCGAGTCTCAGGCCGACGCGGCGGAGCGTGTTCGGGAAGAAAGGATCGAAGAGGAAGAAGAGGTTCCCATCATCGAAGCGTGTCGACAACACATTGCCCTGCGTGAAGCGGACGTTCGTCAGCCTCAGGCGCTTGGCCGCGCGCTGCGCCGGCGCGAGGCGCTGCGGCACGAGGTCGATGCCGCGGAACCGCGCGCCGCTGACGAGCGCTCCCCACAGCACGGCCCGGCCATAGCCGCATCCGAGGTCGTAGAAAACGTCGCCGCGGCGCGGGGCCAGGCGGCGAAAGAGCTCGCGCACGATCTCGTACGGCGCTCCGTCGTAAACGTCGATCAGCTCGTTCCCGTGCTCGAGGATCAGCTCCACCCCGTCGAGCGTCTCCTCGCGCTCGGTGATGCCGAGCAGCGCGTCGAGCTCCCGGTCGTCGAGAGAACGCGAAGAGCGTTGCAGCGCGCGGACGTGCGCGCGGAGTTTCCCCGGTGTCAGAGCCATCGTGAAAGGAGAAGGAATCATGGCCCAAAGCAGACCCTACGGCCCCACGATTTTCGACGCCATCGAGCGCGGTGACGCCCGCCGCCTCGATACCCTCGTCAAACAGGCGAAGAGTCTTCAGGAGAAACAGGGCGGTGACCTCGGCAAGGCCATCCGCGCCGGCGAGGCCGCGCTCAAGAAGCTGCAGAAGCCGGCCGCCGGCTCCGGTAAAGCCCGCGGCAAGAAGTGAGAGAAGGAGGAAATCATGGGAGTCGAACCGTACGGCCCAGCGATCTTCAACGCCATCGAGCGCGGCGACGCCGCGCGTCTCAGCCGGCTGCTCGATACGGCGCGGCAGATCCACCAGTCGCAGGGCGATCTGAACAAAGCCATTCGCGCCGGCGAGGCGGCGCTCAAGAAGCTGAAAGCGAAAAAATAGTGGACGAGCGTCTGCCCGGCCGCTACGCCACCGACGACGACTACGCGCACAGCAAGCCCGTGCACGTGGTGTGGGAGATCACCCTGGCCTGCAATCTCAAGTGCGGGCACTGCGGATCGCGCGCGGGGACGAAGCGGCCCAATGAGCTGACCACGGCGGAGTGTCTCGACGTCGTCCGCCAATGCGCGCGCCTCGGCGCGCGCGAGATCACCCTCATCGGCGGCGAGGCCTACATGCGCCCCGACTGGCTGGAGATCGTGCAGGCCATCTCCGACCACGGCATGCACTGCAGCATGCAGACGGGCGGCTACGCGCTCACCGACGACAAGGTCCGCCGCGCCAAGGCGGCGGGCCTGCGGTCGGCCGGCGTCTCCATCGACGGCCTGCGCGACCTGCACGACCGCATCCGCGGCGTGCGCGGATCGTACGACCGCTGCATCGAGGCGCTCGGGAACCTGCGGCGCCACGGCATCCCGCACGGCGTGAACACGCAGATCACCGCCGAGGTCATGCCCCATCTCCGGCCGCTCCTCCACGTCATCGCCGACTTGGGCGTGCGCAACTGGCAGGTCCAGCTCACCGTGGCCATGGGCAATGCCGCCGACAATGCCGAGTTGATCCTCCAGCCGTACAAGCTCCTCGAATTCATGCCGTTCTTCGCGGAGCTCTACGACGAGGCCCTCGACCTCGGCGTGTTGATCCAGCCCGGCAACAACATCGGCTACTTCGGCCCCTACGAGCACAAGTGGCGCGTGGCCGAGGAGGTGCGCCACTGGCAGGGCTGCGCGGCCGGGCACACCGGCCTCGGCATCGAAGCCGACGGCACGATCAAGGGCTGCCCGTCGCTGGCCACCAATCCCTACGCCGGGGGCAACGTGCGGCAGATGACCATCGAGGAGATCTGGCAGACCACGGCGGCGCTGCGCTTCGCGCGCGATCGCACCACCGACGACCTCTGGGGCTTCTGCGCGACGTGCTACTACGCCGACGTCTGCCGCGGCGGCTGCACCTGGACGGCGCACTCGCTCTTCGATCGCCCGGGCAACAATCCCTACTGCCACTACCGCGTTTTGGAGTTGGAGAAGCGCGGCCTGCGCGAGCGCGTCGAGAAAGTCGCCGAGGCGCCGGGGCTGCCGTTCGACAACGGCCGCTTCGATCTGATTCTCGAGCCGCTCGACGGCAGCGGCGCCGGCGAGCGCATCGTGCC
>DATDFB010000036.1:0-31824 GCA_036522835.1 Thermoanaerobaculia bacterium
GGGTAGCGGTGGCAAGGTCCCTCTCCCCACCGCGCGGGGAGAGGGTGGCGCCGCAGGCGCCGGGTGAGGGGCGAACGTGGCAGAGATCCTCTCCAAGTGGAATGAGCCGGCCATCCGCGTGCTGATGATGCCGCGGGACACGAACGCGCACGGCACGATCTTCGGCGGCGTGATCCTCTCGTACATCGACCAGGCCGGCGCGATCGAAGCGCGCCGGCAAGGCCTGCAGTTCATGGTCACGGTGTCGATGGACCGCGTGGTCTTCCACGAGCCGGTGTTCGTCGGCGACCTGGTGAGCTTCTGGACGGAGACGCTGCGCATCGGCACGACGTCGATCACGACGAAGGTGACGGTGGAGGCCATCCGCCCCCCCAACCGCCGCGTGACGGTGACGGAAGCGCAGGTGGTGTACGTGAATCTGGGCGAGGACCGGAAGCCGAAACCGATTGGATGAAAAAGGTCGTCATCATCGCGGGGCCGAACGGCGCTGGAAAGACGACGTTCGCCAGAGAGTTTCTGCCGAGCGAGGCGGGGCTGCCGGTGTTTCTCAATGCCGACGAGATCGCGGTCAGCCTTTTGCCGTCCGATCCTGAAGGAGCCGCGATTCGTGCCGGCAGGCTTTTGCTGGACGAGATCGATCGTTACGTCGCTGCTGGACGGAGCTTTTCCTTCGAGACGACGCTGTCCGGTCACGCGTACCTGCGGCGGATCGACGAGTGGCGCGAAAGCGGCTACGTCGTCAAGCTGATCTTCCTCTCGCTCAAGACACCGGAGGAAGCAATCGCGCGCGTCGCGAGGCGGGTTGAACAGGGTGGGCACTCCATTCCGCCGGATGTCGTGCGCCGGCGATTCGTCGGAGGGCTGCGAAATTTTCTGGAACTCTATCGGCATAGAGTTGATCATTGGCAGTGGTACGACAACAGCGGCCCTAGCCCGGTGCTGTTGGAGGAAGGATCGAACCGATGAGCGTCAAGGTTGAAGTCGAATTGCCCGAGAATCTGCGTTCGAAGTCGACTGACCCCGACATGCAGCGCGCGCCGTATGCCCTCCTCCGCGCCGCCCGCCGCGCCCGCGAAATTGCCCGCAAGACGAACACGCCGCTCGTGATCGTCCGCGACGGAAAGCTCGTCGAAGAGTGGGTCACCGACGACGACCTCGACGAATAACGGTGTACTCTTCTCCTCAAAAGGAGAGCGTCCAATGCGTCTGCGCAGCACTCTGTCCGTCGTGTGTCTGCTCACAGTCCCCCTCCTCGCGGCCGACTTCGACATCAAGTGCCATCCCTTCCAATCGATCGAAGTGAAGCGGCCGATCGACTCGAACTGCGGTCCTACCGGCGACGCCGGCTCGAAGAAGGCGTTGGCGGCGCAGGATCAGGCGAAGGACAACTTCTGCGCGAAAGGCGCGCCGAAGGTGCTGACCTTCTCCGCCTATCCGAAGATGCAAGCGGCCGCGGAGAAAGCCCTCGGCGGCGCTCATTACACGCCGCCGGCCAGTCGCGCCGCGCTGCAGAAGCTCGGCGAGGGGTCGCTCGTGCGCATCGTCGCCTACGTCGACCGCGCGCGTTACTCCGACACCGAGAAGGGCGAGAGCGTCAACTGCAACCTCGGCGGCGACACCGACAACGACGTGCACGTCCCGCTCGTCCAGAAGCCCGGCGACGACGAGTGCACCAGCGTTACCGCGGAAGTCAGCCCGCACTACCGTCCCAACGCCTGGACCCCGGCAAACCTCAACAAGCAGAAGCTGCCGGTGCGCATCACCGGCCAGCTTCTCTTCGACGCCGAGCACCACCCGTGCACGAAGACGAAAGTCGAAGAGCCGAAGCGGCAATCGGTGTGGGAGATCCATCCGGTCTACAACGTCGAGCTTTGCACCGCCAAGAGCGCGAGCGCCTGCAAAGCGACGGACGACAGCGTCTGGAATCCGCTGAAGTAGCGTGTAAACGCCCGCGTGCCGTGGGAATCTAATCGTCCAGTAAAACAAGGAGGGGACTTGTGAAGAAGGGATTTGCTCTAGTCCTGGTCGTCGCCACCGTATCTCTCACTCCCGCGGAAGCCGCGCGCGTTCGCGTCGTGCACCGCGGACCGCACCGCAGCACCGTCGTCGTCCACCGCGGGTTCCCGCTGCACCGCACGCTGCCGGCGGTCGTCGTGCGCACGCCCGCCGTCGCCGTGCGCGTTGCGCCGCGCGTCTATCTCGCGCCCGTCGTCTTCACCGCCGCCGTCATCGCCACGCTGCCGCCGCCCGCGGCGCGGCCGTGGACTGCTGCCGAAGTTCTCGACCGCGATGAAGGCTGGACGGACTTCACCATGAACATCGACCGCCGCGGAACCGGTCTGCTGATGCAGATCGACCGCGGCGCGGCGCAAGTCAGCTTTGCCGAGGTGGTCTTCGAGAACGGCGACACGCAGGTCGTCGACTTCAACGACCACGTGCACCGCACCGGCACCTACTCGCTGCTCGACTTCCGCGACGGCCGCAAGGTCGACCACGTCCGCGTCGTGGCCAAAGCCGACACGAGCGAGAGCGAGATCCGCCTGCACCTGCTGGGCTGATCGTCACTTCTTGCGCGCGCCTCGAGCATCCGCTCGGGGCGCGATTACTTCTTCTTGCGCGCCGCGCGCATCCGCTCGAGGCGCGCTTTGATCTCCGCTTCCGCCCCCGCCTCCTTCGGCTCGTAGAAGCGGCGTCCCGCCAGCGCCTCCGGCAGACACTCCATCGCCGCCGTCTGCTCCTCGAAATCGTGCGCGTACTCGTAGCCGCGGCCGTAGCCGAGGTCCTTCATCAGGCGCGTCGGCGCGTTGCGGATGTGGAGCGGGACGGGCGGGTTGTCGCCCTGGCGGACTTCGCGCACCGCTTCGCCGTAGCCGAGGTAGACGGCGTTCGACTTCGGCGCGGCGGCGAGATACGTGGCCAGTTGCGCGAGCGCCACGCCCGCCTCCGGCATGCCGAGAAAGTGCACCGTCTGCTGCACGGCGATCGCGAACACCAGCGCCTGCGGATCGGCGTTGCCGATGTCTTCCGACGCCGCGCGCACGAGACGGCGGGCGATGTAGAGCGGGTCTTCGCCGCCTTCGAGCATCCGCACCAGCCAGTACACGCACGCGTCGGCGTCGCCGTTGCGCAGCGACTTATGCAGCGCGGAGATGATGTTGTAGTGCTCCTCGCCGCCCTTGTCGTACATGAGCGACCGGCGCTGCAGGATCTCCGTCGCTCTCTTCGCGTCGATCGGCGACTCGCTCGCCGTCTCGACGACGAGCTGCAGCGAATTGAGCGCCTGGCGCGCGTCACCGGCCGAGGTGGCAGCGATGAAGTCGAGCGCGTCGTCGGTCAGGTCGATCTTGTACTTGCGCACGGACGGATCCACCACGGCGCGGCGGAGGATCGTCTTCACCTCCTCGCGCTCCAACTGCGGGATCACCACGACCTTGCAGCGCGACAGCAGCGCCGAGTTCACCTCGAACGAGGGGTTCTCCGTCGTCGCGCCGATCAGCACGATGTCGCCCGCCTCGACATACGGCAGAAACGCGTCCTGCTGGGCCTTGTTGAAGCGGTGGATCTCGTCGATGAAGACGATCGTCTTCACGCCGCGCGAGCCGCGCGCCTTGCGCGCCTCTTCCATGAGCGCCTTGATGTCCTTGATCGAGGTGCTCGTCGCGGAGAACGGCACGAAGCGCGCGCGCGTCGATTTGGCGATGATCCGCGCCAGCGTCGTCTTCCCCGACCCGGGCGGCCCCCAGAAGATCATCGACGGGATGCGGTCGCTCTCGATGGCGTTGCGGAGGAAGCGGCCCTCGTCGAGGAGGTCGTGTAAGCCGACGACGTCGGCGAGCGAGGCGGGGCGAAGGCGCTCGGGGAGGGGAGCGTCGGGCGGGGTCTTGGGCTCGAAGTCGGGGAAGAGGGTCATGACGAATGCAGAATGCTGAATGCAGAATGCAGAATTAGAAGCGGAGCCATTCTGCATTTTGCATTCTGCATTCAGCAGAGCAACGAAAAGTCCAGGTTCCCTCCCGAAACCACGATCGCAACGCGCCCCGAGGCGCGCACCGCGCCGGAAAGCAGCGCCGCAATCCCCAATGCTCCCGTCGGCTCGATCACCAGCTTCGTCCGGTACATCGCGTACTTCGTCGCTTCGAGCAGCACGTCGTCGTCGACGCTCACCACGTCGCGCACGCGCTCGCGGATGATGGCGAAGTTCCGCTCGCCGATAGCCAGCGTGCGCGCGCCGTCGGCGATCGTCTTCGGCGGCTCGATCGTGACGATGCGGCCGCTGCGGAACGACTGCTCGCCGTCGTTGCCGGCGCGCGGCTCGACGCCGTACACGTCCACCGATTTCATCGACGTCGCGGCCAGCGAAACGCCCGCCAAAAGACCGCCGCCGCCGAGCGGCACCACGATCGCGTCGACCTCCGGCCACTCCTCGACGATCTCCATTCCCACCGTCCCCGCGCCGGCGATGATCCGCTCGTCGTCGAACGGCGGGATCACCGCGGCGCCGGTGCGCTCGGCGATCTCCCGCGCCACCGTGTCGCGCGTCGCCGCCGTCACGCCGCCCTGTACGACCTCCGCGCCGTAGCCTTGCGTTGCCGCCACCTTGGAGGCCACGGAATTCTCCGGCATCACGATCGTCGCCCGAATCCCCAGCGTCTTTGCGGCGAGCGCAACGCCCTGCGCGTGATTGCCGGAGGAGAACGCCACCACGCCGCGGCGCCGCTCATCCTCAGATAACTGCAGGAGCGCGTTCATCGCGCCGCGCGCCTTGAACGATCCGGCGCGCTGCAGGTTCTCGCACTTCAGGCGGACCTCGGCGCCGATTCTTTCCGAAAGTGATTGGCTGGCGAGAAGCGGCGTCCGGTGGACGTATCCGCGGATCCGGGCCGCCGCGGCCCGGATGTCGTCGAGCCCCACGGTGGCGGTCAGGGCGTTTGAAGAACTCACCCGGGTTAGTATAAACTCGCACGAAACAAAGTGGATCGGCGTCTCTCTTCGCACCGATCGTCAGTACCGGACACGTCATCTCGGGGTTGGAGGTTGGGGTTATGTGGAGATGGATTCCCCGTTGCCTGGTTCTCACCGCACTGGCGACGCTGCTGACTTCCTCGGCCTTTGGGCAGGATCTGATCGCAGCGCTCGACTTCCCTGATCCCGCCACAGTCCAATCGGGCGTCGTCCTGGTCAAGGGCTGGGTCCTCGATCCGGGCGTGGTCTCGAAGATCGAGCTCTACGTCGACGACCAGTTCCAGTACCCGACCATCAAAGGTCTCCCGCGCATCGACGTCGTCGAGGCCTACCCGAACTACCCCGGCATCCAGAACGTCGCCCCCGGCTTCGAGACCGGCTTCCTGGCCAGCCGTTTCACCAACGGGCCGCACACGGTCATGGTGAAGGTGACGTTCTCCGACGGGCATTCGGCGGAGCTCGGCCGCCGCACGATCACGATCGACAATACCCTCAACCAAGCCCCCTTCGGCTCGGTCGACATTCCGGACCTCGGCGGCGGCATCTACAACGCCGCCGGCTCGTTCCCGGTCGTCGGCTGGGCGGCCGACACCGACGGCATCGCGCGTGTCGACGTCTGGGTCGACGGCGGCGTGCTGCAGACGGCGATGTACGGCGATGCACGCCCTGACGTCGGCAACACGTTTCCCGACTTTCCCTCCGCGCTCTTCAGCGGATACGTGGCGAACATCGACACGACGCGCATCCAGAACGGCGTGCACCTGCTCGAGGTGCGTGCGACCGACCGCCTCGGCGTCTCTCGCCTGATCGGCCGCCGCCAGGTGCAGGTCTTCAACGACAATCAGAATCTCAAGCCGTTCGGCTACCTCGACGAGCCGCGGCGCGACACGGTGCTGTACGGCACGCGCTGCCAGCAGGTGCCGCAGGTCTCGCCGGCGATCAATCCGCAGTCTCACATCACGCCGGTCCGCGGCTGGGCTCTCGACCTCGGTACGCGCGAAGACTTGGGACGCGTCTCGTATGTCGAGCTCCTCGTCGACGGCGTGCGGTGGTACTCGACCGACGACTGCGCGTTCTCGTCGCTCTTCAACAACTACGTAAACTGCTACGGCCTGACGCGCTTCGACGTGGAGCGTTTCTATCCGAATTACCCCGATGCGCCGCGCGCCGGCTTTCTCTTCACGCTCGACGTCGGCGCGCTGCTCGCCTCCGGCGTGCACCCGGGCAACCACGTGCTGAAGCTCCGCGTCGGCGACCAGCAGGGGACGTTCGCGGAGCTGCCGAGCCGAGACGGCATTCCGGTGTTCTTCGAGTGCGCCGAGGACCGCGTGGCCTCCGCGATCGGCTTCATCGACGTGCCGCGGACGTACGACTACGTCAGGGGCAACGTGACGTTCCAGGGATGGGCGGTCAGCGAAACGGGCTTCATCCAACAGGTCGAGATCCTCGTCGACGGCAATTTCATGGGACCGGCCGCATACGGCTTCCAGCGGCCGGACGTGCAGGCCGCATATCCGTTCATCACGAACAGCCTGAACTCGGGTTGGCAGTACACGATGGACACGACGAAGCTCGGCAATGACCGGCACCGCCTGACGGTGCGCACGGTCAACGCGCTCGGGCAGCGCACGGAGATCGGCTCGGTCGACTTCTACGTGCAGAACCTGGCCGTGACGCCTTAAACGAGACGGCGAAGCTGCTCCGGCAGCTTCGCCGCCGTTTCCTCCGGCATCATCGCGAAGTCGTCGAATTCGAATCCCGGCGCGACGAAGCACGCCACGAGCGCGTACGTGCCGAGCGGCTCCGCAGCCTGCCACTCGCCGGCGCGCACGACTTCAATGGCGTTGTCGGCGTCGAGCACGACGTCGCTCGCGTTGCTGCCGTCGAAGCGATGCAGCCGTAGCGGCTCGCCGCGCAGGAACGTCCACACTTCGTCCGACGTGACGCGGTGCCATCGGCTGACCTGTCCGGCCGGCAGGAGGAAGTGGATGATCGTCAGCGCCGCGCGCGTGCGCTCGCCCTGCACGACGGTCATCGGCGACTTGTAGATCTGCCGGTAGAAACCACCTTCGGGGTGTGGCTCGAGCTGGAGCGCCTCGATCATCATTTCAGACCCTTCTCCCCGCTGGCGGGGAGAAGGTGGCGCGCAGCGCCGGATGAGGGGTGCATGCTTCCCAGCTCTCGCCCCTCACCCGCCGCTTCGCGGCACCCTCTCCCCGCAAGCGGGGCGAGGGATCTTCTCTCAGAACAACTTCAAAAACACCACGTTCGCCACGAACCCGTTCTGCCGGTTCTGCCCGATCGTCTTTCCGATGTCCAGCCGCAGCAGCGTCCCCCACGGACCGACCGTCTGTCCGGCGATGCCGACGCCCTGGAACGGCTCGCGCTCGTAACCGGCGGTGCGGTCGGTGACGAGGGCGTGATCGTAGAAGGCCTCGAGGCGGAACTGGTCGGAAAAGACCAGGCCGTACGTCACATGCCCGAGCAGCGCCGTCTCCGCGCGGATCGAGCCGGAGCGCACGCCGTGCACGCGCTGCGAGCCGAAGAAGCCGAGCTCGTACTTCGAAAAGCGGTCGAGGCGCTGGCCGCTCTCGTAATCGACTTCGAGCCCCAAGCGTTGGAACTTCGGAAGATAGAAACTCTTCGCCAGCGAGGCGCCGTAGTTCGTGAACGACTTCTGGTCGGGATCGTACTCCGCCAGGTTCCCCCACGGCTTCCACGTCGTCCGCTTGTTGTAGTCGTAGAACGCCGTCGCGACGTAGCCCCAGCGCGAGTAGCTGGCGTCGATCGACGGCGACAGCACGAACGTATTCGACGGAATGAGGAAGCTCGGCGCGGTGTCGTCGGCGCGCTTGTACGACACATGTCCGATCCCGAGGCCGAGGTCCACCTTGCCGAACTGCGCAAACGGATGCCCGGCGCGCAGCGAGAGGTTCGTCGGCAACTGCCGCACCGCTTCGTCCGTGCGCTCGATGCCGTCGCGGTACATGGCGTTCTCCGTCGGCACGGCGATGGCGAACAAGTCCGCGCCGACGTTCGTGCGCGTGTTCCAGACATTCGGATTCGTCGCGTTTGCCGCGACGATGATTCCGGCGAAGAAGACGTTCGTCTGAATCCCGGTGTGCTTCAGGTCGAAGTTGAAATAGTCGATGCCGCCGAGGGGGAGGACGGGATACTGCAAGCCCGCGTCGTGATGCACGCCGCCGAGCATGAACGTGCGCGCGGTGTCGAAGCCCTCCTTGACCACGCGCTCGCCGCCGCTCGTCTTCTCCAGGTAGCGCAGTCCGGCGTTCGTCTCCCGCACCATCCGCGCGTCCGACGCCGAGGCCTCGGAGAGCCGCGTCGCGAAGTCCTCGGGCGCGATGCGGAAATTGCTGAACGTCGTCTCGCGCAGCACCGGATTGGCGCGGCCCGCGGCGGAGACCACCTGCTGCGCGTTGACGAGGAACGGAAGCCAGAGAATCTCGCGCGGCTCCGTCTTCGCCACGTCCGCGGCCGTCAGCGGCGCATTCGTGGCGCGCGCGAACGGCTGAAAGTCGACGCGCTCCTCGTTCGAGAGCACTTCTCCCGTCAGATTGAGCTGGATCATCTGGATGCGCACGCGCGCCCACGTCCGCGTGTCGATCCACACCGTGCCGCGGTAGAGCGGCAGCCCGGCCGGCGCATTCGCCGGCGGCTCGAAGCGGACCTCGTACGTGTGATAGCCGAGGAGGTCGGCCTCGCGGATGAGCTGATAGCGGTACTCGTTCGTGAGATGGATGTCGAGCGGCAGCTGCGTGACCTTCTCCGGCTGGATCAGCGGCAGCTCCGGGATCTTCCCGTACTTCCACTTCACGCCGTTGATGTAGAAGTCCTGCCACACCCAGTCGGCGCGGTTGCCCGGGTCGGAGAAGTAGTCGCCCGAGATCGTCGCCTCCACCGCCTCGCCGCCGCTGATCTCGAAGCGCAGCTTCGTCGTGTCGCGGGCGATGTACTTCGGCGCGATCGACTCCTGGTACGACTTGTAGGCCTGATGATTGCGGATGATCTCCTCGACGCTGATGCCGCGCTTCGTGGCCACGTCGAGCGCTTCCTTCGTCACGTTCGTCCGCGGCTTCTCGTTGTGCTCGACGGTGAGGACGAACGGCGCCTTCACCGGCTGCATGCCGATGAGGAAGTGCCCGCCCTTCGTGCCGACGTCTGCGACGTCGCGCTCGCCCAGGGCGTCGACGCGCCGCGGCTTGACGTAGCGGTCGTTCGGCAGCGAGGCGATCGTTGCCGCCGCCGCGTCGCCGCGCGGGACGACGATGGTGCGCAGGTCCTCGCCGCGCACGAATGCCAGCGCCGGGATGTCGGTCTTGTTCCCCTTGGCGTCGAGCGTTTCGATCTTCGAGGTCGAGTCGTACGCCCAGTCGCCGGTGAACGTTTGATTGAGGCTCGGGATGGCCGATACGACGCCGGCGTCCGCCGTGACGACGTAGGCGCGCGCGGCGCCGGCGGCGTAGGCGCGGGCGGCGTCGAAGAAAACGTTCGGCGACTGCGGCTTGACGATGGCCCACACTTTCTTCGACGGATCGTTCTCCGCGACCCAGGACACCGTCTTCGCCGGATCTTCGGTGACGATGGCGTCGAGGTAGGGAAGAGCCGACAGCGGCGGCATGGCCGCCGCACTCCAGATTGTCTTCGAGGCGACGTTGAGGCCCTGCGCCATCACCGCGAGGCGCTTGATCGCGTACGCGGCTGTGTTCTCGTCCGCGTCGAAGACGTGAATGCCGATGGCGTCGAACGGCCCGCGCGTCTTTGCCCATTCGATGATCGTCTTCGTCCGCTCTTCGACGCTCGTCAGCGGGTCCTTCTCCTCCGTCAGCGCGTAGCGGATGACCAGCGCCGTCTGCGCGCGTTGCGCCGGCGTCAGAACGTCGACGGCCGCGAGCTCGTCGAGGTTGATCTCCAGGAGCGTCGGCACCGGCGCCGACGGCGGCTGCGCGCCGGCTGCAACGCCCGCGCAGAAGGAGCATTCCTTCGTTTCGGCGGCGCGCGCGGAGAGGACGAGAACTTGCAGAAGAACGAGGAGGATCGCGGCTTTTTTCATGACGTCGACGGCGCGTAACAAAGGCACGATGTTCTTGAATCCCACGGCGGGAGAGCAGCCGGAGCTCGTCGCCGCGGCATCCGACGCCGGGCTGGAAGTCGTTCGTCTCTCGCGGGATGTCGACGTGACAGCAGCGATCCGCGAACGGATGCGCGAGGGCAAAAAGCTCTTCATTGCCGCCGGCGGTGACGGAACCGTGAACTGCGTCGTCCAGCCGCTCGTCCATACCGACGCCGCTCTCGCCGTCATCCCCCTCGGCACGTTCAATCACTTCGCGCGCGACATCGGCGTGCCGGCGGACTGGCGCGGCGCGCTCGCCGTCGCGCTCGACGGCGCCACGCGTCAGGTCGACGCCGCGCGCGCCAATGACCGCTTCTTCGTCAACAACGTGTCGCTCGGTCTCTACCCCGAGATGGTGGCGCGGCGCGAGGAGCGCGGCCGGCAATACCCGCGCTGGAAGGCGCGCCTTTGGGCCGCATACGGCACGCTGCAGAAGTACCCGCACGTGACGGTGACGCTGGAGAGCGAGCACCACCAGATGGCCGTGCGCACGCACGTCTTGATGGTGTCGAACAACCGCTACGACCTCTCGCGCATCGGCATCGAGGCGCCGCGGGCGACGCTCGAGGAGGGGCGGCTGGCGGTCTACTGGCTCCCGCACCTCCGCCGCGTGGCCCTGATGCGCTTCCTCGCGCACTACCTCGCGGGGCGCGTGCACGAGACGCCCGGCTTCCGCTCCTTCCACACCTCGCGCATGAAAGTGCACGCGTCGAAGCCGCACCTCCGCGCCGGCGTCGACGGGGAGCTGTTCACCTTCCACATGCCGATCGTGATCACCATTGCGCCGAAGTCGCTTTTGGTTAAAATGCCGAGATAAATATGAAAAGACTGATTCTCTGCTGCGACGGGACGTGGAACCGCGCCGACACGGAAGTCAAAGGAAAGCCGTGTCCGACGAACGTGATCAAGATCGCCTACCGCCTCTGCAAGCACGCCAGTGACGGCACGCAGCAGCTGATCTACTACGACCAGGGCGTCGGCACCGGCGACTGGCTCGACAAGATCGAAGGGGGCGCGACGGGCGCCGGGCTCGAGGACAACATCCACGACGCCTACATCTTTCTATTGGCGAACTACGAAGTCGGCGACGAGATCTACCTCATCGGCTTCAGCCGCGGCGCGTTCACGGCGCGCAGCATCGGCGGGATGATCCGCAAGTGCGGGATTCTCAAGCGCGAGTTCGTGCAGGAGTACCTGCCCGCGGAGAAGCTGTACCACGACGCCAACGTGCACCCGAACGACCCGCAGGCAGTCGACTTCCGCGGCCAGTTTTGCCTGGAGGGCGACACGCCGATCCAGATGGTCGGCGTGTGGGATACGGTCGGCGCGCTCGGCATCCCGCTGCGCGGCCTGCGCGCGCACAACCGCAAAGAGTTCGAGTTCCACGACACGGAGCTCTCCGGCACGGTGAAGTACGCCTTCCACGCGCTCGCCGTCGACGAGCACCGCACGCCGTTTCAGCCGTCGGTGTGGGATTACAAGCCGAAGCCCGGCCAGACGGTCGAGCAGGTGTGGTTCCCCGGCGTCCACAGCGACGTCGGCGGCGGCTACGACGACACATCGCTCTCCGACATCGCCCTCGACTGGATGATCGGCCGCGCCAAGACGGCCGGTCTCGAGTTCGACCAGGGCGTGATGGACGTGCACGAGCTCCACCCCAACCCCGCCGGCAAGATGCACGACTCGATGACGGTGTTCTACCGCATCGAAGGGGTGCTGGAGCGCCCCATCGGCGTGAACGATCCGACGCAATCGCTGCACCCGAGCGTGATGGCGCGGTGGGAGGCAGATCCAAAGTACCGCCCAAAGAACGTGCAAGACTACTTAAATCGTAACGCCGGCGTCCCGCCGGCTGGCCCAGCGGCGTCCCGCCGCTAGGTCACGAACGGCCAGTCCCTCAACCCCGCCTTAAACGGATTTTCCCGAATATAGCTCCTCGTCCTCTCTAACTCCCTAGCATCACGCACGATCCGATCGTAGTACTCCCTCGCCCAGATCACCCCCCGCCCGATCCGATGCGCCGTGTACGACTTCCACGAATGAACAATCCGATCGAGCTCTGCCTGTCCGCGGATGAACAACAGCACGTGCACGTGATTCGGCATCACGCACCAGGCGTCGAGGTCATACCTCTGCCCATCGAAATGTTTCAGCGCGGTGGCGATCAGCGCCCCGTGCTCGCGCAGAATCGTCGAGCCGTAGCCGGCGTCCAGATAACGATCCAGCCGCTCGCCGGACATTCGATTCACCTCGGCGCGCTGCGCTGCGTTGATGCACTGCTGGATCGCGCGTTGGCTCTCCCTTTTGAGCATAAGCGCTACCTCCCTCGGCAGGGAGTCATGCAGACGGAAAGTCACGAAGTAGGTCGAATCCTCGACCTCCAGTGCGGTAGCTTTCCGCGGCTGCGCATGCGCAGGCCGCGAGTGGGGTGAATGAAATTGTCGTGCATGAATGCGCGAAGGGAGGGCGCAGGAGGTGGGGCGGGCGAAGTATACCTCGGCGGCGGGACGCCGCCTTGCCAGCCGGAGGGACGCCGGCGCGACGAACGTTATAATCCCCGCTCTTTTATGAGCACTCTCCGGATCAAAGAGCTTTCGCACTACATCGGCCAGCGCGTCATCATCGACGGCTGGCTTTACAACAAGCGCACCTCGGGGAAGATCCAGTTTCCCATCGTTCGCGACGGCAGCGGCTACCTGCAGTGCGTGGTCGTGAAAAAGGAAGTGGACGAGGCCACTTGGGACGCGGTCGACAAAGCCTCCCAGGAGTCCACCGTCCGCGTCACCGGCACCATCCGCGCCGAGCCGCGCGCGCAGGGCGGCGTCGAGCTCGGCGTCCAGTCCTTCGAGCTCGTCTCGCCCACCGATAGCTATCCGATCGGGCCGAAGGAGCACGGCACCGCGTTCCTCATGGACATCCGCCATCTCTGGCTGCGCTCCTCCAAGCAGCACGCCGTGCTCAAGATCCGCAGCGAGATCGAGCAGGCCTGCCGCGACTTCTTCTACGAGCGCGACTTCACCCTCATCGACTCGCCGATCCTCACCCCCGCCGCGTGCGAGGGCACCTCCACGCTCTTCGAGACCGACTACTTCGGCGAGAAAGCCTTTCTCTCGCAGTCGGGGCAGCTCTACCTCGAGCCGGCTGCGGCGGCGTTCGGCCGCGTCTACTGCTTCGGCCCGACGTTCCGCGCCGAGAAGTCGAAGACGCGCCGGCACCTGATGGAGTTCTGGATGATCGAGCCCGAGGTCGCCTTCCTCGAGTTCGAGGGGCTGCAGGAGCTGGCCGAGGAATTCGTCGAATACCTCGTGCAGCGCGCGCTCGACCGCTGCAAGGAACAGCTCAGCATCCTCGAGCGCGACGTGACGAAGCTCGAGAGCGTGAAGCGTCCCTTCCCGCGCATCACGTATCGCGAGGCCATCGACCTCTTGGCGTCGAAGGGATTGCCGGTCAAGTTCGGCGACGACTTCGGCGGCGACGAGGAGACCGTCATCGCCAACTCCTTCGACCGCCCGGTGATGATCTCGCGCTATCCGACGGCGATCAAGGCGTTCTACATGCAGCCCGATCCGAACGATCCCGACGTGGTCCTCGGCCTCGACATGATCGCCCCCGAGGGGTACGGCGAGATCATCGGCGGCTCGCAGCGCATCCACGACCACGACCTGCTGCTCGCGCGCATCAAGCAGCACGACCTCCCCGTCGAGGCCTTCCAGTGGTACCTCGACGTGCGCAAGTACGGCACGTTCCCGCACTCCGGCTTCGGCATGGGCATCGAGCGCGTCGTGGCCTGGATCAGCGGCGTGCCGCATCTGCGGGAGACCATTCCGTATCCGCGGATGCTGAATCGCATTTATCCGTAGTACCATCGCCCCCCCGAAAACAGGAGGGTTTCGATGCGAAAGGTTCTTCTCGCCGCTACGATCGTGCTCCTGGTCTCCTCGTTCGCTGCCGGCCAGAGCTCGTGCACGCTCACGTTCCTCACCGAGTCCGTGCCCGACTTTCCGATCGGCCAGCCGGTGCACTTCAACTTCGAGGTCTGTTGCGGAACGGCGCCGTACACCTTCGCCGTCACCAGCGGAACGCTGGAGGCGGGCCTGTTCCTGACGCCGAGCGGCAAGCTGCGCGGCGTACCGCTGGAGACGGGCGACAACACCGTCTTCATCACCGTCGTCGACGCCGCCGGCTGCTCGCTCACGCAGGCCTTCCCGATCAGGGTCGTGCAGTAGCGCGCATCGCCGCGATCGCCTTCTTCTCCGCCTCGGCGTTCCAATTGTCGGGGTTGAGCGCCAGCGCGCGCTCGTACGCCGCGATCGCGCGCGCGTTCTCCTTTGCCGCCATCAGCGCCTCGGCCAGGCTGTCCCACGTCTCCCACGTATTCGGATAGCGGTCGACGTTCATCTCCAGCGCGGCGACGGCGTCGGTGGTCTTGCCCTGTTCGAGCAGCGTCAACCCGGCGCCGTTCATGGCGATTCGCTCGAACGGCTCCCACCACGGCAGCGCGCCGTAGAGCGCCTTGCGCCTTTCGTACAGCGCCTTCGCGGCCGCGCCGCCGCGCGTGGAGAGCGCGTCGAGAATCGTGACCGCGTCGGGGGCGAGGATGGCCTCGAGCGCCGGGTCGCGGCCGCCGAAGTAGTCGGCCGAGGAGAACGGCGCCGGGATCTGGACGGGAATGAACGCGCTGTCGTCGCGGAACTTCGCGCCGACGAAGTAATTCGTCGACACCGACAGGTGCACGCCCTCGAGCGCCACGGTGTCGGGATCGCCGGCGGCGTTCATCGCCGCGCCGGGCGGCTCGCCGGCGAGGATCGCATTCGTTTCCTGGCGCAGCGCGATCAGCAACCCGAGGCCGGCGCTGAAGGTCTTGCGGCCGGAGATGACGTAGAGGCGGAGGCCGCGGTCCTCGCGCTTGATCAGCGCGTGCACGATCGGCCGGATCAGCCGGCCGTTGCCGCCGCCGTTGTAGCGGATGTCGAAGATCAGCTTCTCGACCGGATGGAGATCGACGTACGCGAAGAGCCGCTCGACGAACTGCACGAACGTCTCCGGCGTGACCTTGCTGCGGTCGGCCATGGCGTTGATCTGCACATAGACCGCGCGGTCGAGCGCCGTGAACCAGTACGCCTGGCGCGATTTGAGGTGTAGCGGCGGGTCTTTCTCGAACGCCGTGACGAGCTCCGTGCCGGGAGGGCCGTACATCTCGCCCCACTGGATCCAATCGAAGCCCGCTCTTCCTTGGAACGACGGGATGTCGACGTGGGCGGTGGTTCCGTCGCGCAACTGCACGTCGAGCGGCAGAACGTCGAGCTTCGCGATCTGCGCCGACGACAGAAGCGCCGCCGCCTCCTTCGCGCGAAACTCGTTGTCGCTCGCGAACATCGACTCGGCGTCACGCATCGCCTCCTCGGCCGTGCGATTGCCGATGCGCAGCACCTTCGCTCCGGCCAGGTGCGGGAACCGCTTGTCGACGGCGGTGACGAAGAGGCCGTCCGTCAGCGCGTAGAAGCGGATCGGGAACCAGCGGTCAAAGTCGGGCAGCAGCGCCGTGTGCCCGTCGCGCAGCATGGCCACGGCGCGCATCATCGCCATTCTGTCGTCGCCCGCTTTGTCCATCGCCGCGTGAAACTGCTCGCGGCCGACGCGGCGGAACGGCATCGGGTGCTTCGCCTCGATCTGCTGTTGGATCAGCAGAGCCAGCGCGGTGGCGAGCAGCGGCATGCAGCAATGGACGCCGCGCGCGGCCGTTCGTTAGCGCATCGTGTCGACGCACGACGTGTCGAGCGTGTCGAGGTCCGCGCCGTCGAGGAAGCCGAGCACGAGCTCGTCCCAGCATTCGATGTTCGACAGCCCGACCGGCACGTGCGCGCCGAGCTTGATCACGACGTTGCGCGCGTGCGGCAGCGTCTGCGCCACCGCTGCCGCCCACGCCGGCGGCGTTACCGGATCGCGCCAGCCGGTGAGCATGAGCACCGGGGCGTCGACGCGCACGTCGTCCCAGTAATTCTCCGGCAGCGACGCGCGCGGCCACTCCGCGCAGACGCGGCGCTGCTGCGCGACGCGGTAGTCGCCGAAAAGCGTCCCCGCCGTAAGCCGCTGCGCCTCCGCCGGATCGATGCCTAGCGTGTCTTCGGCGCAGGTGATCGAGAAGTACAGCCCGTCGGCGACCGAAGGAGGCGTTCCAACGACGGTCCGCAGCAACGGCATGAAATCGCCCCTGGCCGCCCCCTCGGCGATCTTGGGAATCTCTCGCGCCGTCAGCGGCAAGTACAGCAGCCGCCGGAGATGCTCCGCGAAGACCGGCGCGGTCAGCGTTCCGCTCTCGCCCTTGTAGGTGACCTTTGCCGGCAGCCGCTTCATCGCCGCGGCGAGCTGCCCGCGCAGCGCCGGCGCGTCGGCGACCATCAGATCGAGCGCGCGTTGCGCGGCCGAGGCGTGGGAGAGCGGCAGCTTCGCCCACACCGGCGTGACGCCGCCGATCACGATGCGGTTCACATGCTCGGGATGCTGCCGCGCGTACACGAGCGCGGCGCGCGAGCCATAGGAAAGGCCGAAGAGATCGATCTTGTCGTAGCCGAGCGCGGCGCGGACGTCATCGAGATCGTCCATGGCCAGCGGCGTGGTGTAGAAGCGCAGGTCGGCATGCTTCGAGGCCGCGTCGCGGCAGCGGCGCATGAGCTCGAGCGGAAACATCTCGCGCAGCGCCGCGGCCAGCGGCGTGCTGTCGTCCGCGCACACGAGCGGATTCGAGGCTCCGGTGCCGCGCTGATCGACGAGCACGACGTCGCGATGCGCGCGGTACGAGCGGAGATCGCCCGTGTACAGCCCGACGACGCGCGTAGCCGCCTGCCCCGGACCGCCGGCAATCTCGAAGAACGGCTCGCGCTTGTTTTTCGGATCGAGCGCCGGAAGGACGACGACGTTCAAGTCGATCGTGCGCCCGCTCTTCGCCGCGCGGTTCTCGAAAACCGTGAGCTTTCCGCACTGCAGCGTCTCGGCCGAACCCTGAGGCTTGCACGGCGATAAGGCGAGCTGCGCGGCGAACAAGATTGCGAGCATGCGAAGATCATAAAGTTCGTTATCCAGGCTGGGCTGTTAAGCAATTCGTTCGAAGCGGCGGTGTCGGTGGCGCTCGTACTGGAATACGAAAGCGCTCTGCTCCGGCACGTGTCCGCATCGCCATTTACGGAGGGAGACATTCACGCTTTAATCGATTACGTCTGCGACACAGCGATCCGGCAGGAGATCTTCTTTCTGTGGCGGCCATTTTTACGAGACCCAGGCGACGATTTGGTGCTCGAGGTGGCAGTGGCCGCAGGTTGCGAAGCGATCGTCACGCATAACGCACGAGACTTCGCTGGGGCAGGAAAACTGGGAATCCGTGTTCTGAACCCCGGCGAGTTCTTGACAGAGCTCAGGAGGCCAAGATGGGTGCACTAAGTCTCAGATTGCCCGAATCGCTGCACCGCAAGCTCGGCGAAGTTGCGGAACGAGAGGGCGTCTCTATCAACCAGCTGATTAGCTCGGCAGTCGCCGAGAAAATGTCTGCACTCCTGACCGAGGAGTATCTCGAAGCAAGAGCCAAACGCGCGAGCCGCAGCAAATTCGAGGCGGTGCTGGCGAAGGTGCCGGATGTCGAGCCGGAGGAATCGGACCGAATTCCGGCGATGACTCGGCCTCGGCGTAAGAAGAAAGCACGTTAGACTCCCGCCCACGTGAACGAACCGCTTCGCATCATCCCCCTCGGCGGGCTCGGCGAGATCGGGATGAACCTCATGGTTTACGAGCACGGCGGCGACGCCATCGTCGTCGACTGCGGCATGATGTTTCCCGACGCCGCCACCTTGGGCGTCGACGTCATCGTCCCCGACATGACGTACATCTTCGACAACGCCGCCAAGTTCCGCGCCGTCTTCCTCACCCACGGCCATGAGGACCACATCGGCGCGCTGCCGTTCCTCCTCGACCGCGTGCCGCTCCCGGTCTACGGCATGCCCCTCACCCTCGGCTTCGTGCGCGACAAGCTCGAGGAGTTCGGCATCGACGACATCGAGCTGCGCGCGCTCATGCCGCGCGACGTCGTCGACGCCGGCGTCTTCCGCGTCGAAGCGATGCGCGTCACGCACTCCATCGTCGACGCCCTCGGCTTCGCCATCGCCACGCCCGTCGGCACCGTCGTCCACACCGGCGACTTCAAGATCGACCACACCCCCATCGACGGCAAGGCCACCGACCTGGCGCGCTTCGCCCACCACGGCGAAGAAGGCGTGCTTCTCCTCGTCAGCGACTCCACGAACGCGCTCGTCCCCGGCCACGGCCACTCCGAGCGCTGGGTGGGCAACGGCCTCGACCGCGCCTTCGCCAATGCCAAGGGCCGCATTCTGATGACGACGTTCGCGTCGCACATTCACCGCGTCCAACAGGCCATCGACCTCGCGCGCAAATACAACCGGCGCGTCTTCCTCGTCGGCCGGTCCCTGGTCGACAACACCGAGACCGCGGAGCGCTTGGGCTACCTTCGCTTTCCGCGCGAGGCGCGCTCCGGCGCGAACGCGCGGCCGGCGGACTACGAAGACCGCAACGTTCTGATCCTCACCACCGGCACGCAGGGCGAGCCGTCGTCCGCGCTCGCGCGCATGTCCGTCGGGGAGCACAAGCAGATCGAGATCGTTCCCGGCGACACGATCGTCCTCTCCGCGCGCACGATTCCGGGCAACGAGCGCGCTGTGTCGCACATGATCGACAATCTCTACCGCCTCGGAGCCGAGGTCCTGTCGTGGGACACCGCGGACGTGCACGTGTCGGGGCACGCGTGCGAGGAAGAGCTGAAGCTGATGCTGAGCGTCACCCGGCCGCGCTTCTTCATCCCCATGCACGGCACGCTGCGGCACCTCATCCATCATGCGCGGCTGGCCGAGGCCGTCGGCGTGCCGCACGGCGTCGTCATCACCAACGGGCAGGTGGCGGAGATCGACGGCGAATCGTTGCGCGTGCGCGAAGAGCGCGCGCCGCACGGCAAAGTCTTCGTCGACTCCGAGGCGGAGGAAGTGCCGGAAGTCGTCGTGCGCGACCGCCAGCACCTCGCCGAGGATGGCTTCGTCATCGTCGTCGTCGCCGTCGACAGCGACGGAAAGCTCATTCGCGAGCCGGAGATCATCACCCGCGGGCTGGTCCACGTCGACGCCAGCCAGGACGTGCTCGACGAAGTGCGCTCGATGCTCTCCGGCATCTTCGAACATGGCACGCCGGAAGAATTGCGCAACTCCGACGCGCTGCAGGAAGCGATGCGCGCCATGCTGAAACGCTACTTCAGGAAGTCGATGGGCCGGCGGCCGCTGATCCTGCCGGTGATCTGGGAAATGTAAAAGATAGTCCTGAGTCCTGAGTCCTGGGTCCTGAGTGACTCAGGACTCAGGACTCAGGACTCAGGACTAACAATGTCAATCATCGAAGCAGTCGTGTTGGGTGTTGTTCAGGGTCTTACCGAGTTCATCCCGATCAGTTCGACAGCGCATCTCGAGATCGTTCCGGTGCTTTTGGGCTGGGGCGACCCCGGCGCCGCGGCTTCGGCGGTCATCCAATTCGGTACGTGGATCGCGGCGGTCATCTACTTCTTTGGCGACATCGTGCGCCTTCTGGCCGGCTTCTTCCGCGGCCTGGTGAACCGCCGGCCGCTCGCTGAGGTCGACTCGCGCGAGGCGTGGCTCGTCGTCATCGGCACGATCCCCATCGTCGTCCTCGGCCTGGTGCTGAAGAAGCACATCGAGTCCACCTTTCGCGGACTGTGGGTCATCACCGCGATGGTCATCGTCGTGGCCGTCCTCATGGAGATCGCCGAGCGCTACGCGAAGTCGCGACGCCTGCGCATCTTCGACGAGATGAACACCGGCGACGCCGTGACGATCGGCCTCGGGCAGTGCCTGGCCCTCATCCCAGGCTCGTCGCGCAGCGGCTCGACCATCATGGCCGCGCTCTTCCGCGGCATCGACCGCCCCACCGCGGCGCGCTACTCGTTCCTGCTCAGCATCCCGGCCGTCGGCGGCGCCGGCTTCCTCGAGCTCTTCCACGAGCGGCACCACCTGGCCTCGCTCGGCTGGACGCCCATCCTCGTCGCCATCGCCGTCTCCTTCGTCACCGGCTATGCGTCGATCTGGTTTCTGCTGCGGTACCTCAAGACGCACACCACACGCATCTTCATCGGCTACCGGTTCGCGCTCGGCGCCGTGATGATCGTGCTGCTGGCGACGGGGTGGCTGAAGGCATAAGAGGGCCGCGCGGCAGAACCACAATCAGGCAAATGCCGAGCGGCGGGCTTTGCCAACCGACGCCGCCGGCCGTGCCGGCTAGTTCGAGTGCTCCGTCGGTTTCCCGCTGTCGAGGAACTGCTTGAGGATCCGCATCCGGTTCGGGATGAAGACCTTCTCCATCGCGCCGGAGATGCCCCAGCGGCTCTGCGGGCCCTCCTCGCCCCTGACCAAGCCGCCGATGTGACTGCCGTCGAGCGCGCCGGGGAAGATCAGTCCGCCGCCGACCGACTGCGGCACGAAGTGGCATCCGGAGCACGTCTGCGTTTCCGCGCGCGCCACGATCTCCTCGGGCGTCAGGCTGCTGCCGGCGCTCTCGAGCTTCGCCGCGATCTGCGCGCGGAAGGCCTTGCCCGCATCGGTGCTCTGCGACTGCCGGAACGGCAGCGAGTAGTTGAAGGCGAAGAAGTCGTCGACCGGATCGCTCTCGACCAGGAGGAACTTCTTGTCGATGTTCATCCGGTATTGATTGAGGTCATTGATCGCCAGCGTCGGGACCTGCTCGAGGAACGTTTCGCGGAACTCGCGCGCCAGCGGCGTGTCGACGTTGGCGTCGAACAGCGGGCCGAAGGGGAGGTTCTCGAGCACGTCCGGAATCAGGCGCAACGAGCAGAGCCCGCTCGTGGGGCACTGCTGATCGAGATGGAACTCATAGCTGCGCCAGCCGCGCGAAGGCAGCGTGGGCACGAGTTGCCGCGTGCGGACGCTGCCGCCGGCGGCCGCCGTGTAGTGGCTGGCCTTGACGACCGGCTCGAATCCGGCGATGCCGTCGAAGAAAAACTTCTCCAGGCGGAAGCGGCGCTCGATGACGGAGTCGACGCCGGAGAGGTCGGCCCAGAACTGCGCCACGGCCTTGCATCCGGCCAGCCCCTGCTCGGGGTGCGCGTTCGGAAGCACGCCTTCGAAATTGAGATGTGCGAAGCCCGGCGACAGGTAGGCCGAGTAGATGATCCGGTACTGGCCGCAGTTCGAGCCATCGGCCGGGGCCATGTCGAAGCGGTTGATCAGCGCCAGCGGGATGAACCCGGGCAGGTTCGGGTGAACCCCCGCGACCCTCGCTTCGGGCGTCGGGCAGCGGCGCGGGAAGCCGTTGAACGTGGCCGCGCCGTTGACGAGGAAATCGTCGCAGTGCGGCGACGCCGAATCGGCCATCCCCGGGCTGGGATTCTGCGTGTCGAACATCTGCCGGATGAGCTTCTCCGGCGTGGTGCCGCTTTCCGCGACGATCCAGTTCATCACCTTGATGAAGGGAAAGCCCTCGAGGATCGTGACGTCGGTCACGGCGAAAGAGCGGCTGGCGTCGAGTTGTGAGGCGATGGTGGGAGGAAGTGTGGCGCGGCGGCGGGTTGCGGCGACGCTGAACAGCGCGATCGTCGCGGCAAGGAGCGCGATGACTTTCTTGTTCATGATCCTTTCCTCAGTTCGAATGCTCGGGCGGTTTGCCGATCTCCAGGAACTCCTCGAGGATGCGCATGCGGTTGGGGATGAAGACTTTTTCCAGCGCCGGCGAGACTGCCCAGTTGGCGGCCTCGCTTTCGTTGCCCGTCGTCGTGACGAAGGGGCTGACCTGATGCGTGTCGAGCGCGCCGGGGAAAATCAAGCCGCCGCCGATGTTCTGCGGCACGAAGTGGCAGCCGTTGCACGTCTGGGTCTGCGCGCGCGCGACGATGTCCTCGGCCGTGAGCTTGCTGCCGACGGCGGCCAGCTTGGCCTCGATCTGGGCGCGGAAGGCCTTGCCGGCGTCGCTGCTCTGCGACCGCCGGAACGGCGTCAAGTAGTCGAATGCAAAATAGTCGTCGACGGGATCGCTCTCGACGACGAGGAACTTCGGATCGACCGTCATCCGGAAACGATTCAGGTCGCCGGCCGCGAGCGCCGGGATCTGATCGACGAAGTTGTCGCGAAACGCGCGCGCCACCGCCGTGTCATTGGTGGCGTCGAACATCGGACCGAAGGGAACGTTCTCCAGGATGTCCGGCACCATGCGGAGCGTGCAGAGGCCGGAGGCGGGACACTGCCGGTCGATGCGGAACTGATAGGCGCGCCACCGCTGCGTCTCCGCCGAGGCGAGCTGCCGCGAGCGGATGCCGCCGCCCGCCGCCGCCGTGTAGTGGCTGGCGCGGACGACCGGCTCGAATCCGTCGATCCCGTCGAAGAAAAACGTCTCCAGGCGCACCCGGCGCTCGACCGGCGAGTCGACCGTGGAAAGGTCGGCCCAGAACTGCGCGACCGGCCGGCAGGCGCGAAGTCCCATCTCGGGATGCGGATTCGGCAGCACCGCCTCGAGGATCAGATTGATGCGGCTGTAGCGCGCTGACGTCGGCACGACGACCGCGGCGTAAATCATTCGATACTGCCCGCAGTTTGCGCCGTCGGCGGGAGCCATGTCGAAGCGGTTGACGAGGGCGATGGGGCGGAACCCTCTGAGATCGGGCACCGTCGCGGCGATCTTCGCCTCCGGCGTCGGGCAGCGGCGCGGGAAACCGTTGAACGTGGCCGCGCCGCCGACGAGAAAGTCGTCGCAGTGCGGCGCCAGCGAGTCCGCCAGGCCCGGCCGCGGACTCTGCGTATCGAACATCTGCCGGATGAGCTGACCGCCGCTCGTGGCGCTCCCCGCGACGAGGTGATCGAGGACGCGGGTGAACGGGAAGTAGTTGTCGAGAAGTTGGACGTTGGAGACGACGAGGGAGCGGGCGGGATCGAGTTGCGGGACGGTGGCGGGAGGGAGTGTGGCGCGGCGGCGGGAGGCGGCGACGCTGAACAGCGCGATCGTCACCGCGAGACCGGCGATGACCTTCTTGTTCATGATCTCCTCTGGTTTCTCCGCCTAGTCTAATCCGAATCGAGGGGGCGGGGCGCAGGTGGTGTTCTTGGCGAACGCTGCGCCCTGCCCCCTAATCCGACAGCACCTGAATCTCCGGGATGTTCCGGTACTTCTCCGCGTAATCGAGGCCGTAGCCGATCACGAAGTACGGCTCGATCGAGAAGCCGACGTAGTCCGCGGCGAACTCGACCTTGCGGGCCTTCGGTTTGTCGAGGAACGTGGCCGTGCGCACGATCGACGCGCCGCGGCTGGCGATGTAGCGGTTGACCTCGCGCATCGACAGGCCGCTGTCGATGATGTCCTCGACGATCAGCACCGCTTTGCCGCGCATGTCGAGCTGCGGCTCCTTGAGGATCGTCACCACGCCCGACGACGTCTTCTGGTCGCCGTACGAGGAGACCTGGATGAAGTCGAGGGCCACGTCGAGGTCGATGTGCCGCACCAGGTCGCTGCAGAAGAACACCGCCCCCTTGAGCACGCAGCATGCGATGAGCTCCGTGCCGGCAAAATCGGCCGCGATCTGCCGCCCCATCGCGGCCACACGTTCATCGATCTGTGATTTGCTGATTAACGTCGTTTGCGCCATTTGTGCGAAGATTTTACCTTCGCCATGTCGGTCGCAGAAATCGGCTTGCTGCACGGGCGCTACGTCCGTCTCACCGACAGATTCAAAGCGATCTGGACGCACCACCAGTTTGCCTCGGCGGTTTTCAAGACCTTCCTCAAGCAGCCGCTCCCGTACACGGTCGATTTCCAGAAGATCTACGAGCGCATCAAGGCCGTGATGCCGATGATCAACGCCACGCAGTCGGCCGAGGCCGCGTCGGCGCTGGCGCTCTCCGAGCTGGCCGTGGAGCGGACGACCACGCAGCTCCTGCGCGCCGACGACGAGATCAGCGCCTCGCACCTGCGGCGCTTCTTCGAGAAGCTCAAGCGCCAGGACGAGAACATCGTCCACTTCCTCATCAAGTTCTACCTCTACGCCGGCGCCGTCGACGGCGACCGCCGCGACAAGGTCGACTTCCTCTTCACCCGCATCGGCGAGGAGAACACCGAGCGCGGCGAGTACTGGTCGCGCGACTCGCTCGAGTTCCGCGAGCGCGTCATCGCCCTGGTCTCGGCCATGCGCCTCCCCGACGCGCCGCAGGAAGAGGTCGTGCGCGTGATCCGGCAGATCCGGGCCATGCGCGACGAGATCCAGTCCGCCGAGCTCCTCGATGAGCTGACCGAGCGAGGGCTTTTGAAAAACGCGCGCGCCTTCAAGCACGCGCTTGGCGACCTTTACTTCCAGCCCGACGTGCTCCTGGCCATCGTCGAGCTCAACGTCTCGACGAAGAACAAGTACCTCCGCCTCTACCACCAGGACGAGGAGCGCATCGTGGAGGACTCGCAGAAGCTGATGGAGCACGGCGACGCCATCGAGCGCAACTTCGGCGACACGAATCCCGAGCTGATCGAGGAGATCGCCCGCTTCCGCGACTTCAAGGAGCGCTTCGACTCGTCGCGCGCCGACTCGAACGTGAAGCACGACGTGATCACGCAGCTCAAGCACTCCATGACCAACATCCTCTCGCAGCTCGACCGCGGGCTGGCCACGGAGGCGGACGTCGAGGAGCTGCCGCCGACGTTCTTCGATCACGCCCAGCAGGTCGAGAACATCACCTCGCGCTTCGGCAACGACGCCGTGCTGCACGAGCACCTCTTGCGCATCGCCGCCGCGGTCGACATCGCCGATCCGTCGGTCATGCCCGAGGAGGTGGTGGAGTTTCCGAACGTGCGCGACCTTCGCCTGGAGGCGTGGGAGATCGCCGCGTACCAGAAGCTCTTCGACCGCCGGCCGGCCGAGGCCGACGAGGACAACGACGAGCTGTGGACGCTGTACCTGCGCGCGGCCGCGCTGCGGATCAAGGTCGACGACGAGGCGACGATGCTCGCCGCCGCCGTCGGCGCCGGCACCGCGCCGGAGGGCGAGCTTTTGGCGAAGGCGAAGCAGAGCCTCGACTGCGCGAAAGAGCTCGACGAGTACTTCTCCGACCTCCTGCGCGAGGCGGTGTATTACTCGAATCCGAAGATCATGCACCAGTTGTACAGGTCGAGGTTTCGGCTGCTGAGAGGGTTTAGTGGGCTTTGGCTGATCTATGATCGCGGGGGGCAGCCGGCTGCGGTTTAAGCCACGGAAACTTAGAACGCAGAATGCGAATGCAGAATTGAGAAAGGAGCGCAGCTTTCTTCATTCTGCATTCGCATTCTGCGTTCTGAATTTCCGCAGTCCATCATCATGAAAATCTACCGCTACGTCCACCACGGCTCCCCCGCCCTTGCCGTCGCCGACGGGGAGCACCTCATCCGCTACTCCGGCCACGATGCCCTCAACCTCGGCTCGCGCACCGACGACCGAACCCTCATCGCCGCCGCCACCCTCCTTCCGCCCGTCCTTCCGAGCAAGATCGTCTGCGTCGGGCGCAACTATGCCGATCACGCCAAGGAGCTCGGCAACGAGGCGCCGGCGGAGCCGATCATCTTTCTCAAGCCGCCCAGCGCGCTCCTGCCGCCGAACGGCACGATCGTCCGTCCGCCGCAGTCGCAGCGCGTCGACCACGAAGGGGAGCTCGTGCTCGTCTTCGGCGCCGAGGCGCGCAACGTCGGGCGCGAGCGGTGGCGCGACGTCGTCTTCGGCTTCACCTGCGGCAACGACGTCACCGCGCGCGACCTGCAGAAAAAAGACGTGCAGTTCACGCGCGGCAAGAGCTTCGACACCTTCTGCCCCTTGGGGCCGTGCATCGAGACGGAGCTCGATCCGGCGAACCTCTCGATCGCTACGCGCGTGAACGGCACGACGAAGCAGAGCGGCAACACGGCGCAGATGGTCTTCGACTGCGGCGTGATGGTCGAGTTCGTGACGTCGATCATGACCATGTTGCCGGGCGACGTCATCTTCACCGGCACGCCCGCGGGCGTCGGGCCGCTGGCCGCGGGCGACGTCGTCGAGGTCGAGGTCGAAGGGATCGGCGTGTTGCGCAATGCCGTCGCGTAATCTGGAGTGCGGCGGCCATGCCGCCGCTCTGACAGCGCCGGCATGGCCGGCGCACTCCACATCGTATGCGTGATCGACTTCTGGCGCTCTTCCCGGCGTTGCGCAAGCTCCCGCCAAACGCGTTCGTCGTCGGCGGCGCCGTGCGCGATCTACACCTCGGCGCGCACCCCGCGGACGTCGACGTGGCCTGTACCGATCCGCTCGCCGCCGCGCAGGCGCTCGGCCGCAAGGTCATCCGCCTGGGGCGCGAGGAGCACATCAGCGCCTATCGCGTGGTCGACGGGGAGCACGCCTACGACTTCGCCGCGCTGCTCGACGACTCCATCGACGCCGACCTGGGCCGCCGCGACTTCACCGTGAACGCCATGGCGGTCGCTCTCGACTCCGGAGAGCTTCTCGACCCGTACGACGGCCGCGGCGATTTGGCGGCGCGCATCGTGCGCATGGTCAATCCGGCCAACTTCGACGACGATCCGCTGCGGATGCTCAAGGCCGTGCGCATGGCCGTGCGTCTCCGGTTCACGATCGATCCCGGCACGATCGCCGCGATCCGTCCGCGCGCTGCGGCGATCGCGCGCGTGGCCGCGGAGCGCGTCGCGTACGAGCTGTCGGTGATCTTCGCGGCGAACGCCTTCCGCGACGCCGTCGCGCTGCTGCACGAGACGGCGCTCGACGTCCCGCTCTTCGGCCGCGAGCTCGAGGCCATGCGCTTCCGCGCGGACGACGTGCCGCTCGCCGCTGCGTTTGCCATCCTCGTCGACGATCCGCCGGCATTCGCGGAGCGGTGGAAGTGGAGCGACGCGCTGCTGCGCGACGTCGTGACGCTGCAGCGCATCGCCAGCGAGCACACGCTGCTGTCGCTCTACGACGCCGGCGAGCGCCTGGCCGCGGAGCTCCCGCCGATGCTCCGCGCCTTGGGACACGATGCCGCGATTCCGATGCCCGATTTCTCAGTGAGGCCGCTGCTGACGGGCGACGAGATCGCGCGCTTGACGAAGATCGAGCCGGGGCCGCGCGTCGGCGCCATCAAGCGCGCGCTCATCGAGGCGCAGTTGGCGGGAACGGTGAAGACGCGCGACGAGGCCGAGACGTTTGTCATGGGGCCGAACCGGTAGGGGCGCACGGCGTGCGCCCTCCCTCGTCACGGCTTCAGATTCACGTGTACTTCCCCCGCGGTTGTGTGCAGGCTCACCGATGATCCCCGCCCGCCGTCGGGATTCGTCCACTTCGCGGCGCGCGGGAAGAGGCCCTCGTTCTCGATGCGTCGGTCGCCGGTCGAAGCGTGCACTTCGCCGACCCGTACGGACGCCGTCAGATCGCGCACAGACTCGCGCGGAAGCTCGGCGTGGATCTCGCCGGCGCGCAGATCGCACGTCACGGCGCCGAAGTGGCCGTCGATGTCGACCTCGCCGTACTTCGTCTCGATGGCCACGTCGAGGCCGGCCGGCACCTCGATGGTCACGCGGTAGTCGCTGTTGTTGCGTGCGCTCCAGCTCTTGGCATTCGGTCCGAGCTTGCGCCGCACCACGGCCTCGGTCGGGCTGGAGTAGACCTCGACGCTGATGTCGTCGACGACGCGCTGCTGCTTCTCGCGGTCGCGGTCGTAGTCGCGCCGCACGGAGCCGCTGACGGCGATGCGGTTCCCGGCGCCGTTGCGCAGCTTCACCTCGCCGGCGGGAATGTCGACGACGATGCGGCGCACGGCGCCGCGCGGCGCGCTGGTGCTGAACGTGTGAGTGACGTATTCGTCGGCGAGCGCGGCGCCGGCGGCGAGAAAGGCCGCGGCGGCGATGAGAGCGGTTCGCATAGGTACCTCCAACGGCCTAAAACGTACGGCGAGGCGAAAAGTTAAACAAAAAAAACCGAGGGGACCGTTGCCGGCCCCCTCGTACGACTCCCCAAAGTCGATGATGGTGGTTATTTCTTCTTCGAAGACTTCTTGCTGCCGCCCTTCTTCGAAGCCTTACCGCCCTTCTTGGCTGCCATTCAATTCACCACCTTTCATGCCGTACGGGACCTCCCGGTCGCGCTTACTTGGCAAGACGTGCCGGAATGCTCCGGCAAGTTCATTTCATCTTGAAGAAAGGGGTTCCGACGACCTTCAACATCAACCGAACTCTTAATCCAGTATCTGGCGATCATCGTTTTACTGCACGTAAATATGCTATCGATAAAACACATTGTCAAGCATTCATTTTTAAAAAGATGAAATGTGGAGGGCGTGTTCCACGCGAGTTTCACGCGATCGAGGCCCGATACGCGGCGCGCGTGAGCTCCGCGCAGCGCGTCCAGGTCATCGATCGCGCGCGCTCGCGGCCGCGATTGGCCATCGCCGCGCGCAGCGCTTCGTCGTCCATCAAGCGCTTCATCGCGTTCGCGATCGCGCGCGGCTCCGCGTCGACGTGCAGCGCCGCATCGCCGGTGATCTCGACGAGCGCCGCCGCGCGCGAAGCGATGACCGGCGTACCGCAGGCCATCGCTTCCGCGGCCGGAAGTCCGAATCCTTCTTCGGCGCTGGGGATGACCAGCGCGATCGCGCCGCGGTAGAGCGCCGCGAGCTCGTCGCCGCTGACGAAGTTCTCCGAGCCGGCCACGACGAGGCGGACGTTCGCGCGCTCCGCCGCCCGGCGGGCGACGCGGAGGTTTTTGTGGGGCTTGTCGTTCCCGACGAAGAGGAAGTACTTGTGGAGTGCGGCGGCCATGCCGCCGCTCTCCGACAGCGGCGGCATGGCCGCCGCACTCCAGAAGCGCTCGTCGATCCCGTTCGGAGTCACGATCACATCGTCCGGCGCGACGAGCAACGTCTCCACGATGGCGCGCTTCGACGCTTCGCTCACCGTCAGCACGCGCCGCGCCTTCCGCACGGCGCGTCCGAGCATGACCCGCGCGTAGAACGGCGCGAAAGGGTTGGACGGCGGCTGCGTCAGGTGGATGAGGTCGTGAATCGTGACGACGACCGGCACGCGCGTGAAGGGCACGACGTAGTGCGGCGCGTGAAAGAGGTCGAGGTGCGCGCGGTCGGCGGCGCGGCCGACGGCGATGAGCTCGCGCAGGGAGTAGTGCGGCGCATCGACGGCCACGTGCGCGACGCCGTCGGGAAGCGTCGTCCCCGCCGGCGCGAAGGCCACGATCTCGTCGTCGCCCGTCGCCACGAGAGCACCGAGAAGACCGCGGATGTAGGTGCCGATGCCATAGTCGGCGATCTTGCGGGCGTCGATGCCGACTCTCATCGCGCCGCCTCCTCGAGAAGCCGCGTCATCGTCGCCGCGCTCGTTTCCCAGCGGTAGCGTTTCGCGCGCTCGGGCCCGCGCGCGCGCAATTCGCGGCGCAGCGTGGGGTCGCGGAGAAGACGCGCGATCGCCTCGCGCAAGCCGTCGAGGTCGCCCGGATCGACGAGAAGAGCGGCGTCGCCGGCGAACTCCGGAATCGCGCCGACGCGCGTCGCCACCACCGGCGCCCCGCACGCCATCGCCTCCAGCGGCGGAATCCCGAACCCTTCGGCGCGCGAGGGATAGACGAAGATCTTCGCGCGGCGGTAGAGGTCGCGGAGGTGCTCGCGAGAGATGTATCCGGTGATTTCGGGCCCCTCACCCGGCGCTTCGCGCCACCCTCTCCCCGCTTCGCGGGGCGAGGGATCTTCGCCCGGCCGAAGGCCGGGTGAGGGGCGCACGCTTCCCCAACCGCGGTCCCCCGCGATCACCAGCCGCGGCCGTGGCTGCGGCAGCGATTGGTAGACAGTGACAAGATCGTCGATCCCCTTCCGCGGCTCGAGCGTCCCGGCGAAGAGGATGAAATCGTCCTCCTCGCCGCCGGGCGAGAAAAACTCATCGACGCCGTTCGGCACGAGCGCGATCTTCGACGCCGCCACGCCGAACCAGCGCATGGCCTCGTCCGCCGTCGCGCGCGAGACGGCGGCGACGCGCGCGGCTTTCTCCAAACTGCGTCCGATGAAGAGATTGAACGACGCGATCGTCTTCAGCGTGTGCCGTCCTGGCGCGGTGAGCGACGTGAAGTCGTGCAGCGTCACCACCCCCGGCACGCGCAGCGCGGCCGGAAGCGTTCCGTGCGGCCCCCACACCACGTCGCCGCCGAGGCGGGGGAGGACGAGCTGTTGCCACATCACGCCGAGCGGCATCGCGTCGACGCGGAAGCGGCACGCTTCGAGTCCGGACTTGTCGGCGATCTCCGCGTGCGAGGCCAGGAGCGGCGGCGGATCGACGCCGAGCCGCCGGGCGATCTCCGCGGTGTGCACGCCGATGCCCGTCCGGTTGCCGACGAGCGCTCGGGCGTCGATGGTCACATTCACGATGCCGCTTGCCTCAGGACCTCTAATGTACGCGACGCGGCCGTCTCCCATCGCAATTCCGCGGCGCGCGCGAGGCCGCGCGCGACGAGCTGTTCGCGCAACGCGGCATCGTCGAGGACGCGCTGCATGAGCCGCGCGAGCTCGCCCGCGTCGTGCGGCGCGAAGTAGAGCGCGGCGTTGCCGCCGATCTCCGGCAGCGACGACGAGCGCGCGGCGATGGCGGGAACGCCGTGCGCCATCGCCTCCCCCAGGGGGAAGCCGAAGCCTTCGTAGATCGACGGAAAGACGAAGAGCTCCGCGTGCTCGTAGATCCAGGCCAGGCGCGCGGGGTCGAGGTAGTCGAGGTGGATCACGTTCGGCTCGCGCATGCGCGGCGCGATCGACTCCGCTTTCCAGCCGATCTTGCCGACGACGACGAGCGCGCCGTCGTAGTCGAGTTTTTGAAAGGCGTCGAGGAGGACGGGAAGGTTCTTGCGCGGCTCGATCGTGGAGACGAAGAGGACGTAGCGCTCGGGCAGTGTCATCCCGAGCGAAGCGAGGGACCCCCCGACGGCAGGGGGTTCCTCGCGCTCTGCGGCGCTCGGAATGACACGGATGCCCGAGCGAATGGCTACGATGCGCCGCGGGTCGGCCTCGTAGAACTGCAGCACGTCGCGGCGCGTCGACTCCGAGACGCAGATCACCGCGTCCGCCAGCGCGATCTCGCGCTTCATGTGGCGCTCGAGGTTCTGGAGCGTTTCCTTCTGCAGCAGCTCGGGAAAGCGCTTGTACGTCAGGTCGTGGATGGTGATCACGCGGCGGCGGGCGATCGCGCCGAGGAGGCGGGGGAGAAAGTAATTCGCGCCGAACATCACGTCGGGATTGACGAGCTTCATCCACACCACGTATGCCGCGGCGGTGAGCGGGCGGAGGAAGCGCGACTTCGGATAGCCGCGGAGGTCGAACCAGCAGAGGCGCGCGTTCTCCGGCACATCGGCATGGAGGTGCGGGCCTTCGTCGGTCACGCGGGCGTCGCCGAAGAGCCAGAGCTCGACGCCGTCGCGCTTCGCGATTTCGTGCAGCAGGTGATAGAGATACCAGCCAACGCCGGTGAGCGGCTCGTAGAAGGGACGGATGTCGACGCCGATGCGCAGCGGCCGCTTGCGGCGCAACGCGGCATCGCGGAGGCGGCCGAGCGCCTCGGCGGCGGCGTGGCCCAGAGTGTGAAGAATGACGCGGAACATCGCGCGACATTATGGAGTGCGGCGGCCACGCCGCCGCTCTGACAGC
>DATDFB010000037.1:0-6717 GCA_036522835.1 Thermoanaerobaculia bacterium
CCCGCCGTCGTCCACCGCGCCTGCGACACCGCGGGCGGCGCGACGCCGAGCACGCACGGCGCCAGCGCCGCCGCCGCGGCCATCACCACACCTTGCACGCCTTCTTCCGCACCATCGGCGCGCTCTCCCCGCACTTGAACGCGCGCTGGAACTGCGGGAGGTCCGAGACGATGCCGTTGATGCGGTACTTGCCCGGCGAGTGCGGGTTGGTGATCGCGTTCGCGCGCAGGTTCTCCTCGCGCTGGTTCTCGCAGGCCCACTGCGCGAAGCCGATGAAGAAGCGCTGGTCGGGCGTGAAGCCGTCGATGGCCTGCGTGTCGTTGGGATCGGCGGCCTTCCAGGCGATGTAGGCCAGGAGTGTGCCGCCCAGGTCCGCCACGTCTTCGCCCGAGGTCAGCTTGGAGTTGATCTTGATGTCGTCGACGATCGTGTAGTCCGCGTACTGGTCGCGCACGCACTGCACGCGCTCCTCGAACGCCTTCGCGTCCGCGGGCGTCCACCAGTCCTTCAGATTCCCCTGCGCGTCGAACTGGCGGCCTTCGTCGTCGAAGGCGTGCGTCAGCTCGTGGCCGATGGTCGAGCCGGTGTTGCCGTAGTTCGGCGCGTCGTCGAGCTTTGGGTCGTACAGCGGCGGCTGCAGCACGCCGGCGGGGAAGTTGATGTCGTTCATCTGCGGGTTGTAATAGGCATTGACCGTTGGCGGCGTCATCCCCCATTCGCCGCGGTCCACCGGCTTGCCGATCTTGTCCAGCTCGCGCAGCGACTCGAACACCGTCGCCCGCGCGGCGTTGCCGGCGAAGTCGTCGCGCTTGACCGCGAGCGCGGAGTAGTCGCGCCAGCGCTCGGGATAGCCGACCTTGTTGGCCACGGCGTGCAGCTTCTCCAGCGCGCGCGTCTTCGTGGCGTCCGTCATCCAGTCGAGCGACTTGATCTCCTCCTCCATGGCCGTCTCGATGCGCTTGGTCATGTCGACGGTTTTCGCCTTCGTCTCGGGCGTGAAGGTGCGGCGGACGAACTCCTGGCCGAGCGCTTCGCCGAGGTCGCGGTCGACGTAGCGGACGCACTGCTTCCAGCGCGGCGGCATCTCCTTCACCCCGCGCAGCGTCTTGCGGTAGAAGTCGAAGTCCTCGGACACGAAGGCGTTCGACAGGTACGGCGCGCGCGCGTGCACGGCGTGCCAGCGGAGATAGGCCTTGATGGCCGGCATCGGCTCGCGCTTCAGGACCTGCTCCAACGCCTTGTAGAACTTCGGCTGGGTGACGTTGAGCGTCTGGACCTTGCTGATCACCCCGCTCTCCACGAGGTAGGCCTTCCATTCGAACGACGGGGTGAGCTTCGCGAGCGCCGCCACCGTCATCTTGTGATTGAGGTTGTACGGGTTGCGGCGCTCCACGCGCGAGAGCGAGGCCTTCGCCAGCGCCGTCTCGATGCGCATCGCCGTCGCCGCGTCGCTCTTCGCCTTCGCTTTCGATTCGCCCGCCAGCTCGAGCATCTTCTGCACGTGCGCGACGTATTTCGCGCGCAATTCCTTCGAGCGCGCGCTGCCGTTGACGTAGTAGTCGCGGTCCGGCATCCCCAGCCCGCCCGCGTCCGCCTCGGCGATGACCTGCGTGGCGTCGTTGTAGTCCTGCGTCGCGCCGAAGCCGAACAGCCATCCGCTTCCGTACGTGCGCTGATGCTCGCGGCCGAGGAACTGCGCGAGCTGCCGCTTCGACTTCAGCGCGTCGATCTCGCCGAGGAGCGGCCTGAGAGGCGCGGCGCCCGAGGACTCGATGGCGGCGGTGTCCATGCAGGCGTGGAAGTAGTCGCCGATCTTCTGCTGCACCGGAGTGCGGTCCGCGCCCGGCTTGGCGTCCTCCTCGAGCACGCCCCAGAGGAAGCGCGCGTTCTCATCGGCGACTTTGCCGTAGACGCTCCACGAGGCCTGGTCGGGCGGGATGGGGTTGTGGGCCATCCAGCCGCCGCAGGCGTACTGGTAGAAGTCGACGCAGGGATCGACGCTCTTGTCCATCGACGGCACGTCGAGGCTCGGCGTGTACGGCAGTTGGGTGAGCGGCGTGGTCTGCGCGAGAAGCGGCGCGGCGAGGAGCAGGAGGAGCAGAGCGGCGCGTTTCATGGCCATGGAGTTTATGGGCATTCCTCGCTGTCGATGAGGCTCGAATGAGACGCTAATTCATCATCCGAAGACGATTCGTCCCTTTCGAAGACACGAATCCGGCAACGTACAGTCCAGCCTGCCGGTACATCTGCACGGCGTCCGTCGCTTCCTTCCGTCGCGCCGGATCGGTGTCGATCGAGACGAGCACCTTTTGGTTGGCGCAAATCTCCGCGAGGAACTGCTGACCAATCCGCGCTCCCCAAAAGCTCGGCGGGACGAAGAAATTTTCGTGCAGCCAAGTGACCGGCGAGTTCGAGACATCGACGAATACCACGGCCACGGAGACGATCTGTCCCGGCCGAATGGTCACGTCGTAGGTCCACGGCTGGCCGGGGTGATCGGCGCGTCCGCAGGCCTGCCACAGCTCGAGCGCCAGCGCGGCGGCACTCGGATTCTTATTGATCGCACCGACGAGCGCGCGGACCGGCGGAAGCCCGAGCTTCGCCTCCATGTAGCGCGCCATGCGCGGGTTGTACATCGCGGAGAGCAGCGGCCACCAATCGCGAAAGGCATGCGTCGTCGCCCAGCGGCCGAAGATATTCATCCAACCGAGATTCAGCGGATGTGTGCCGTACGCCTCCAACTGGCAACTGACATAGACATCCTCCATGAGCTGGATCACCTGCGTGAAGAGCGGAATGAGCTGCGCGAGCTGCCTGCTGTTCAGCGACTCCGTCGCCGGCGTGCCGGGATGCCATGGCAGCTCCGGGTAGAGATCGCGCAGCAACGCAATGTTGCCGCTCTGGTTGACCTGCCGGTCGATGTCGTCGAGCTCGCTCGCGCGCGCCAATAGCTCCTTCTGCAGCGTCTCCGGCACCGGCAACCACTCCCATCGCGCCTCGCCAAAGACCGTTCCGGCGAAATCGTTGGCATCGCGCGGCTGATCGGGCTTCAGATAGCGGAAGGCGATGCGCGCCGCGTGCAGGCCGAGGCGCCGGTATGACTCCCATTGCTTCTCGTCGTAGAACTGATTACCCGTCGTCTCATGCGGGAAGGCGTGGTTGCGTTGGCGGTACTGGAGGACGTCGCCCGGCTCGTCGCCGACGAGCGTTGGCTTGAACAGCAGGAGGATGCCCCGGTCGGGCGGCTCCCCTTGTTGGCCGGGCGGATAGGCGATCTCGCCGACTGCAAGGTGCTGCCGCGAAAAACGCTTCTCGTTCGGCTTGAGCACGGAGAGATCGATCTCGACCTCGACGCCGAAATCTTCGCGCGCTCGGCGCAAGGCATTGCCGACGTCGTCGAAGGCGACGTCTTGGTCGGCGCCGCAGTCGGAAACGATGATGTATTTGCAGCGGCGGCGCAGCAGTTCGTACAGCGCGACGTTCTCGAAGTGTCCGCCGTCCGACAGATGCACGGCCGTCGCCTGGGGCCCGGAGTCCGTAGCGCTGAACATTTCGGCCAGCACATCGAGACCAGGGAAGCGCTCGCGTTGCTGAAGAAAGCGGTACCAGTAGCCGAGGCGGACGCTGAACATCGTCAGCAGAAACGCCGCCGCGGCGCCGATCTCGGCGGAGAGCGAGCCCATATTGGAGTTCACCGCCGCGCCGGAGGCTGTCATCGCGGTCGCCAGCGTCACCGGAGTCGGCGCCTCGTTCCAATCCTGGAAGCGATCCGCGAGGGCGAAACCAAAACGCGACAGCGTTGCGCTCCGCGAGCCGCGGTGGAGGTTGGCGAGGTGATTTCCGGAAAGGTCATTCGCGGCGCAGCAGATCAGATGCAGCGGCCGCGATTCATCGAGGTCCCGCAGCTCGAAGTCGTCATCCGGCCGCTCCACCGACTGCCGGTTTGCGCCCGCAGTCGCCGCGTTTGACGCGCCGGCGTACGCGCGCGCCAGGCGTGAGCGGTAGAACGAGTGCAAGCCGACTTCGTTAGCGTTGAACAACCAGAGAACGATGGCGACATAGAGCGCGGGTGCAATGACCGCGCTGACGACGATCGCCAGCGAGTGCGCGCTCAACAACACACCGAAGAGCGTCGAGCCGACCGCGACCGCAATGGCCACTAGCGCAAATAGCGCCAGAAGCGGAAGAGCGTAGCGCTGCAGGAGCGCGCTCTTCGGTCCGCTGGGGGCACGGGTCGGCTGCCGCGCCATGACCCGTTGTACCCACGCGTAGATTGCACCCCCGGCGCCGCCGATCGCTGCCGCGGTCTCCGCCGCGATCTTTTGGTAATGGCTCCAAAGCATGTATGACCCGGCGAGGTAGAGCACGACGACACTCCAGAACGTCGCCATGCCGAGCAGACGCCCGATGACGCGGTCGAGCGCGGCGCGGTAGATACCCTTCTGCGGCGCGTCGATTCGCCGCGACAGCGCCACGCGGCCAAAGATCAGCACAACCATCGCGGCCAGCCACGCCAGCGCCGGCGCGAAGAGGCGGTAGCGGCCATGCTGCCATCCGTTCAGCAGCGCGATGTATTGCCACTCCGGCACGCCTCGCAACGCTGCGGCCATTGCCGAAACGGTAACGACGATGGCCGCGAACGCGGCGATCGCGTAGGACCTCGTCGCGGCGAGATCGGGCGACTCGACTTTGTGCGTCTCCACCTCGAACGTGGCCAGCACGACGACGGTAATGAGGAGAACGACCACCACGGCGAACGCGCTGTCGCTGATGCCGCCGGCGAGGTTCATCGAATCGCTGCCACCGGTGATGTCGGCGCTGAGCCCGAGCAGCATCCAGAAAAAGAGCGCCAGCACGGAGACGCCGAGCAGCAGAGCGGGGATGACGGCCGTCGCCAGCGCGCCGAAGAACTGCCACGTCTCGATCTCGAACACTCCCCAGCGCGGCGCGAGGAAACGGCTGAACTCTCGCAGGTGACGGATGGCATGGTGCTCCGGCAACTCGTTTGGGCCTTGCAGGCCGTCGAACGGCTGGACCTTTCGCTTGCGGCAAGCCGACCAGAATCCGCCGAGGTAGCCGCCGCCCGAGACGGTGGAGAGGTAGTCGAAAACGTCGAGCAGGCCGAACTCGGCGAGCCCTTGCAGCAGGCCAAGGCTGAACGTGGCGCTGCGGATGCCGCCGCCGGAGAGCGCGATGCCGGCAAGATCGGCCGGCGTCTTTGTCACGAACGGCTCGCCCGTGTCGCCGCCGGTGACGCTGCCGCTCTCTCCCGCAGTCGCCGGGTCGATCCCGCGGCTCTTCAGAATCGCCTCGATCTCGCGATCAAAGAGCGTCTTGAAAGTCTCCATCCTCTCTCCGTTTTGCGAGGACCGCGCTACAATCGCCGTTTCCAAATCTGGAGGCGCACATGGCCGATCTGTCGACGAGCTTCACCGGCATTCGTTTCAAGAACCCCTTCCTGCTCGCGTCGGCGCCGCCGACGGAGTCGGACTCGAACATCCTCCGCGCGTTCGAGGCGGGCTGGGGCGGCGTCGTCACGAAGACGATCGGCATGCATCCGGTCGTGAACGTCAAAGGGCCGAAGACGAAGTTTCTCCGCGCCGACAACGACGCCACGCGCCTCTCCATGACCAAGCGCCCGAACTCGACGCTCGTGGCGTCGTGGAACTGGGAGCTGATCTCCGACAAATCGGTCGACTGGTGGCTGCCGCGCCTGGAGCGGATCAAGAAGGCCTACCCCGAGCACGTGCTCATCGCCTCGATCATGGCCGGCTCCGGCAACGACAAGGAACTGCGGAACTGGCAGGCGCTGACGAAGATGTGCCAGGACGCCGGCGCCGACGGCTTCGAGCTGAATTTCTCCTGCCCGCACATGGACCGCATCGACATGGGCTCGAACGTCGGCAAGGACAAGGTGCTCTGCTCGGTGGTGACGATGGCGGTGAAGGAAGTGGCGAAGGTGCCGGTGTGGGTGAAGCTGACGCCGGCGACGTCGAACATCGTCGAGGAGGCGGAAGCGTCGTTCCGCGGCGGCGCCGACGCGGTCTCGTCGTCGAATACGTTCCCCTCGCTGCCGCCCATCGACCCGAACACGCTCGACTTCGAGGCGAACGTCGAGGGCTACGTTTCCTCCGGCGGCCTCGGCGGACCGGCCATTCTGCCGCTCTCGCTGGCGAAGATGGCCCAGATGACGAAGGCGTTTCCGGAGAAGTCGTTCTCCGGCATCGGCGGCGTGTCGAATTTCGATCACGCGCTCTGCTACATGCTTCTCGGCTGCGGGACGGTGCAGGTGTGCACGGCAGCGATGCTCGACAGCGCCATCGGCCCGAACGTGATCAAGACCCTGACGAACGGGATGGCGGAGTTCATGGAGAAGCGCGGCTACGAGACGCTGGAAGCGTTCCGCGGCATGCGCCGCGACCGCGTGGTGCCGCACTCGCAGATCAAGCGCCCCGAGCAGTTCGAGTACCACGGCGGGTACGAGGGGGAGGAGCACGAAGGCTACGCGCGGCCGGCAGAGCCGGCAGTAACGGTGTAGCCGCGGTGTCGCAGAGGTGTCATTCCGAGCCGCGTAGACGGCGAGGAACCCCCTGATTCATGGGCACCAAGAGCTACTTCGTCTACATGATGACGAACCGGTGGAAGAACGTGCTCTACACCGGCGTAACCAATGACTTGGAACGGCGGATCTGGGAACACAAACACGGCTCAATTCCC
>DATDFB010000038.1:0-23908 GCA_036522835.1 Thermoanaerobaculia bacterium
GGAGATCGCCGGCGTGCCGGCTTCGCTCTTCCCGCCGCTCTCCGAGGCCGCACGACTACTCCAACCTGATCACGTTGCGCGCCTTCAGCGACGCCGGCGAGATGTGCGTTTCAGGCACTGTTTTTAGTGAAAAGATTCAGCGCATCGTTTCAGTGAATAATTTTCGGGTTGAATTCACGCCGAGTGGCGATCTCATTTACATGATCAATAAAGATGTACCGGGCGTCATCGGCCGCGTCGGCATGATCATGGCCGAGCATGGGATCAACATCGCCGAGTACAACCTCGCGCGAACCCAGAGCGGCGGAAAGGCCATGGCGGTGATCAGTATCGACTCTCCGCCGGGCGACGATGCGATGAGCGCACTCCGCTTCATCAAAGCCGCCGACGAAGTAAAGCTCGTCCGACTGTAGAATCGCTACGCGACGATGCAGTACCGGACGCTGGGGAACACGGGGATACGCGTCAGCGCGATCGGCTTCGGCGGCTGGGCCGTCGGCGGATCCGCTGAGGCCTCCGGCACGCCGCTCGGCTGGGGCCGCACGAACGACGACGACTCGCTCGCCGCGATCCGCCGCGCGCGCGACCTCGGCATCACCTTCTACGAGACCGCCGACAGCTACGGCTTCGGCCGCAGCGAGTCGCTCCTCGGCATCGTTCTCTCGCGCCGGCGCAACGACGTCGTCATCGCCACAAAGGTCGGCATCGTCCGCACCGCGGCCGGCGAGATGCGCAAGGACTTTTCGAAGCAGCACATCTTCAACGCCGTCGACGGCTCGCTGCGCCGCCTGCGCAGCGACTACATCGATCTCTACCAGGCGCACAACCCGTCGATCGACGAGCTGCGCCGCGAGGAGATCCAGGAAGCGATGGAGATGCTGCAGGACGCGGGCAAGATCCGCTCGTGGGGCGTCTCGATCAGCGCGCCCGAGGAGGGGATGGAGATCGTGGAGCGCGGCTGGGGACACGCGCTGCAGGTGCTCTACAACCTGCTCAATCAAGGGCCGGCACGCGAGCTCTTCCCGGCTGCGCAGGCGAAGGGCTACGGCATCATCGCGCGCGTGCCGCTGGCGTCGGGACTGCTGACGGGGAAGTTCAACGCGGAGTCGCAATTCGCCGCCGACGACGTGCGTCAGAACTTCCTCACGCCGCGGCGATTGCAGGAAGCGATCGACCGCGTCGACGAGGCGAAGGCGATCATCGGCGGCAGTGCGCGGAACCTCGCCGAGGCCGCGCTGCGCTTCGTGCTCGCGCACGAGGCGGTGTCGACGACGATCCCCGGCGCCAAGAGCGTGCACCAGGTGGAAACGAACGCCGCGGCCGCCGAGGGTGCGCTGCCGGGGGACGTGGTGGAGAAGCTACGCAGCCGGCTAGGGGACGTCAACTTCTACCAAAAACACGGCATACGGATCTGACCCGTCGCGTTCTAACCACGACATGCCCTCTCGCACGATCTCCATTCGCGGGGCGCGGACGCACAACCTCAAGAACATTTCGGTCGACATCCCGCAGCGCCAGCTCACGGTGCTGACGGGGCCGTCGGGCTCGGGGAAGTCGTCGCTTGCCTTCAATACTCTCTATGCCGAGGGGCAGCGGCGGTTCGTCGAGTCGATGTCGACGTACGTCCGGCAGTTCCTGGAGCGAATCGACCGCCCCGACGTCGACGAGATCGACGGCATCCTCCCGGCGATCGCCATCGAGCAGAAGAACTCGGTGAAGAACGCCCGCTCCACCGTCGCGACCGCCACCGAGCTCGCCGACCACATCCGCCTCTTCATGACTTACTGCGGCGAAACCTTCTGCCCCGACTGCCAGCGCATCGTGCGCAAGGACTCGCCGGAGTCGGCCACTGCGGCCATCGCCGAGACGCTTCGCGGCAAGCGCGCCGTCGTGCTCGCGCCCATCTTTTTCGACGCCGCCAGCCGCGAGGAGGTGCTCGTCCAGCTCATCAAAGCCGGCTACTTCCGCGCCTGGATCAACGGCGAGATCCAGGACATCAAAGAGATCGACACGGGCGGCTTCCACTCGCTCGAGATCGTCATCACACGGCTGCGCATCGAAGAGGAGCGCCTCGGGCAGATCACCGAGGCCATCGAGCAGGCCTTCGCGCTGGCCAAGGGGACGGTGAACGTCCTCGGGGAGAGCGAGGACGGCTGGGTCTCGCACCGCTTCACCTCGCGCTTCGCCTGCAATGGCTGCGGCCAGGAGTTCGTCGAGCCGGTGCCGCATCTCTTTTCGTTCAATTCGCCGCTCGGCGCGTGCACGAGTTGCCAGGGCTACGGCCGGATCATCGGTATCGACATGGAGAAGGTCATCCCGAACCGCGCCCTGCGCCTCGACGAGCTGCCAGTGGCGCCGTGGAACTCCGCCGGCTACGAGGACTGCTACGACGACCTGGAGAAGGCGGCCAAGAAGTACAAGATCCGCCTCGACGTGCCGATCGAGAAGCTCACCGCCGAGGAGTGGGACCTTCTCTACAACGGCCGCGGAAAGTGGTACGGCATCAAGGGCTTCTTCGAATGGCTGGAGACGAAGAAGTACAAGATCCACGTGCGCGTGAAGCTGGCGAAGTACCGCAGCTACGAGCCCTGCCCGCAGTGTCACGGCTCGCGGCTCAAGGCGCAGGCGGCATACGTGAGGTTTCGCGGGCGGACGATTGCCGATCTGTTTGCGATGGACGTGAAGACGGCGCGGCGGTTCTGGGAGTTCCTGCCGCTGGACCGGCAGGAAGAGGCGATCGCGGGCCACCTGCGCCGCGAGATCGTGAATCGGCTCGTCTATCTCGACGAAGTCGGCTTGTCGTACCTAACGCTCGACCGGCAGACGCGTACTTTGTCGGGAGGAGAGTCGCAGCGGATTAATTTGGCCGCGGCTTTGGGCTCCTCTCTGACAGAGACGATGTACGTGATCGACGAGCCGACCGTGGGCCTGCACGCGCGCGACAGCGAGCGGCTGTTGGCCGTGCTGCGGCGGCTGAAGAACGCGGGGAACACGGTCGTCGTCGTGGAGCACGATCCGACGATCATCGCCGGCGCGGATCACACGATCGAGCTCGGGCCGGGGGCGGGGGAGCTCGGGGGGTCGGTGACGTACGAGGGACGCCCTCGCGTGGAGCGCGGAAGCCATGCCACCGCTCTTGGCGAGCCAGCGGCGGCACGGCCGCCGCACTCCATAAAAATCCGCAACGCGCGCGAACATAATCTGAAGGGCGTCGACGTCGACATCCCCCTCGGCCAGCTCGTCGCGATCACCGGCGTCTCCGGCTCGGGGAAGTCGACGCTCATCCGCAACTGCCTCTTCAACAAATACCAGCGCGACGTGCGCGGGGTGACGGGGCTCGACGTCGGCAAGGCGGACGTCGACGCCGGCGAGACCATCTACGACATGCAGTTCGTCGATCAGTCGCCGATCGGCCGCTCCACGCGCTCGAATCCCGCCACCTACGTCAAAGCGTGGGACGAGATCCGCAAGCTCCTCTCCGAGACGACGGCCGCGAAGTTGAACGGCATCACCGCCGGGCACTTCTCCTTCAACACCGCCGGCGGCCGCTGCGACACCTGCGAAGGCGCGGGCACGGTCACGATCGACATGCAGTTCCTCGCCGACGTCGAAGTGCTCTGCGACAAGTGCGGCGGCAAGCGCTTCAACGAGCAGGTCATGAAGGTGACGTACAAGAACAAGAACGTCGACGACATCCTCAACCTCACCGTCGACGAGGCCATGAAGTTCTTCGTCGACAAGCGCGCCATTCTCAAGCGCCTCGTGCCGCTCCGCTCCGTCGGCCTCGGCTATCTCCGCCTGGGGCAATCGACCGAGTCGCTCTCCGGCGGCGAGGCCCAGCGCCTTAAGCTCGCCTCGTTCCTCGCGGAGAACGCGAAGCTCGACCTGCCGCGCCTCTTCCTCTTCGACGAGCCGACCACGGGACTGCACCACACCGACGTCGAGCAGCTCATCCGCACATTCCGCGAGCTCATCGACCGCGGCAACTCCGTCGTCGTCATCGAGCACAACATCCAGCTCATCGAAGCCGCCGACTGGATCATCGACCTCGGCCCCGAGGGAGGCGATCAGGGCGGCGAAGTCGTGGCCGTGGGAACGCCGGAGGAGATCGCCGCGAACGAGCGGAGCATCACCGGGCGATACCTCCGCGCCAGCAAGCCCGTCGAAGCCGCATGATCCTCGCCGCGCTGTCGATCGCCATCTCCCAATTGGTCTTCGACAACGCCCGCATCGCCTCGGCGGAGGACGCCGGCAAGCTGTGGGGAAAGCCGCTCTACGGACCGATGATGATCGTCGACGGCAACACGCGCGAGTTCGTGCGCAACGACGGCACGAGCGGCACGCTGCCGAAGGAGACGATCGTCGCGAATACGGCGTCGACGATCGACGGGAAGCTGACGACGATGATCGCGCTGCAGTCGCTCGGCAACACCGCCGTGCAGCAGCGGCGGCTGGCGATGCACGAGTGCTGGCACCGCATTCAGAACGACATCGGCTTCCCGGCGAGCAATCCGAACAACGCGCATCTCGACACGGTCGACGGGCGCGTCTCGCTGCAGCTCGAATTGCGAGCGCTGGCCGCGGCGCTGCGCGCGAGCGGGAAGGAGCGCACCGACGCAATCCGCGACGCCGTAGCGTTCCGCTCCGCGCGCCGTGCGCAGTTCAAGGAGGCGGGGGAGCTCGAGCGCGCGCTGGAGAACAACGAAGGTCTGGCCGAATACACCGGCGTGGCGCTCCGCGGCACTCCGGCAGAGGAGTCGCGCCTCGTGATCGCGCGAGAGATCGAGCGCATCGACCCGAAAACGTCGTTCGTGCGCGGCTTCGCCTACCTGACCGGGCCGGCTTACGGGCTGCTGCTCGACGAGGTGAAGCCGGGGTGGACGCGGACGTACAAGGTGACGGACGACCTCGCAATCGTGCTCGGGGGACAGGCGAGAGCGCCTGTCCTCCATGGAGAACGCTACGGCGGCGCCGAGCTCCGCGCGGCCGAGGAGAAGCGCGACCGCGAGCAGCGCGAGCGCGTCGCCCACTACCGCGCCCGCCTGGTGGACGGCCCCGTGATCGAGCTCCCGATGGGCCAGTTCGGCTTCGATCCGAACAGCGTCGTCTCCCTGGGCGATGCCGGCAACGCCTACCCAACGTTCAACGTCACCGGCGCCTGGGGCCACATCAGCGTCGACCAGGGTGCGCGCATCTCGAACGACTGGTCGAGAATCTTCGTGGCGGCCGAGGACCGCGGGAAACTCGAATTGAAACCAACTTGCAAACTCGTTCCAGGCAAACGCGACGGTGATTGGCGCGTCTCCTGCGAGTAAGCCGGTACAATGCGCGGCACCAGGAGAGATCGATGAGCGTTGCTGAGAAGGAGTATCCCGACATCATCGGAGCGCGTCCGGATGAGCCGCCGCCATTCGAGCCGTACATCCCCGCCTCGACGGCCCTGCGCGAGCTGACGCCGCTGCCGATCATCATCGGCACGATTCTCGGGATGGTCTTCGGCGCGGCCTCGCTCTACCTGGTGCTCAAGGTCGGCCTCACCGTCAGCGCCTCGATTCCGGTCGCCGTCCTTTCCATCACCTTCTTCCGCATCCTCTCGAAATTCGGCGGACGCGACGCCACGATCCTGGAGAACAACGTCGTACAAACCGCGGGCTCCGCGGGCGAGTCGATCGCCTTCGGCGTCGGCGTGACGATGCCGGCCATCCTCATCCTCGGCTTCGACCTCGAGTTCACGCGCGTGATGCTCGTGGCCGTCCTCGGCGGCCTGCTCGGCATCCTGATGATGATCCCGCTGCGGCGCGCGCTGATCGTTGCGCAGCACGGCAAGCTCAAATACCCGGAAGGCACGGCCTGCGCCGAGGTGCTGAAGGCGGGCGCATCGAAAGAGTCGATCGAAGCGGCTTCGGAGAGCGCGAAAGAGGAGATGGCCAGGCTTGGCGGTCAGGCCACGAGCGCCAAGACGATCTTCGCCGGCTTCGGCATTGGCTTCATCTACAAGGCCATGAACGTGGCGCTGCGCTGGTGGAAGGACACGCCGGAGCGCGTGTTCGGGCCGCCGTTCGCCGCAGGCTCCGTCTCGGCGGAGATCTCGCCGGAGCTCCTCGGCGTCGGCTACATCATCGGCCCGCGCATCGCCTCGATCATGTGCGCCGGCGGCGTGCTGGCCTACCTCGTCCTCATTCCCGCGATCAAGTTCTTCGGCGCCGGGCTGGCCGCACCGCTGGCGCCGGAATCAACGCGTCTCATCAAGGACATGTCGCCGAACGCGATCCGCAGCGCCTACATCCTCTACATCGGCGCCGGCGCGGTGGCGGCGGGCGGCATCGTCTCGATGCTGCGCTCGCTGCCGACGATCTGGCACGGGCTAAAAGAAGGGCTCAAGGACGTCCGCGGCGGCTCGGCCGCGCGCGAGGGGATGGCCCGTACCGATCAGGACCTCTCCATGAAGTTCGTGCTGATCGGCAGCTTCGCCCTCGTGGCCATCATCGCCCTGGCCAGCCCCCTCTACCACGGCGGTACCGGCGTGATGGCGCGCGTCATGGCGGCCATCCTCATCGTCGTCCTGGGCTTCCTCTTCGTCACCGTATCGTCGCGGCTCACGGGCGAGATCGGCTCGTCGTCGAACCCGATCTCCGGTATGACCGTGGCGACGCTGCTGATCACCTGTCTCGTCTTCTTGGTGATCGGCTGGACCGGTCCGTCGTACTACGTGACGGCCCTGTCGATCGGCGCGATCGTCTGTATCGCCTCGTCGAACGGCGGCACGACGTCGCAGGACCTCAAGACCGGCTTCCTAGTCGGCTCCACGCCGCGCAACCAGCAGATTGCCATCCTCATCGGCGCGCTGGCCTCGGCCCTCGTGCTCGGACCGCTGCTGCTCATGCTCAACAACAACGGCAGCGTGGTCCTGCCGCGCATGAGCTCCGAGCCGGTGAGCGGCGAGGAAGGGGCCCCGCTCAAGCAGGTCGAGAACTGGCCGGCTGACTTGCACGCGGATCCGTCGACGCTGGCGGCGCTGTCGCACAGGACGTACGAGGGGAAGGATTACTCGGTCTGGCACTACACGCCGGCCGGCGGCGCCTCCGCTCAGGAGTTCCTGGTCGATGCCGGCGGTACGCCGCAGTACCTCGTCGACCCCGTCATCAACGGCACGCACAAGTACCTCGCCAACGGCAAGGACGCGCCGAAGAAATTCGACGCGCCGAAGGCGACGCTGATGTCGTACATCATCAAGGGCATCCTCAATCACAAACTGCCATGGGGTCTCGTGCTCCTGGGCGTGATGATCGCGCTCACCCTGGAGATGTCGGGCATTCCGTCGCTGGCGTTTGCGGTCGGCGTCTACCTGCCGCTGTCGTCGTCGAGCCCGATTTTCATCGGCGGCATGATCCGCTGGCTGTCCGATCTGTATGTGCGCAAGAAGTACCGCGGGCTGAACCTCACCGAAGAGCAGCTCACGGCGGAGGGCGACAAGAGCCCCGGCGTGCTGATGGCCTCGGGCTACATCGCCGGCGGCGCGATCGCCGGAATCCTCATCGCCTTCATCGCCGGCCTGCAGGACAAGGTGGCGTGGGTGACGAACTTCAACGCCGGCCTCGACAAGTTCGCGGAGAGGAACCCGTTCGCCTCCGGCGGGCATGCCGACCTCTTGTCGTGCATCCCGTTCCTCGTGCTGATCCTGCTGCTCTATCTGGTCGGGCGCGAGATCCTGATGCGGCCGAAAGCCGAGTCGTAGCGCGTTTGTTCCGCGGCGCACCAGGTGGCGGCCACGCGGCGGGCGCGCCAGCGCGGCATCGCGCGCGCCAGCCAGAGGAGCGCGATCATCGTCGCGTTGAGCGCGAGGAGCAGCAGGAGCGAGTCGTGCCGTCCGAAGAGCGGCACGTGCGCGCGCGGCCAGCCGAGGAAAAGCCCGTCGACGCAGAGCAGGAGCACGAGATCGAGAACATCGCGGACGGCCGCACGGCGGCGCGCCTTGGCGACCACCGCCCGCGAGTCGATGACCACCGCGGGCGGCGTTCCGGCGTCACGGACACCGGGGAGGATGCTGCGGCGGACGGGCGTCTCCATCGGCACAAGTTCCGACGTTCGCGTGCGTAGCGATATTCCAAATAATTACCTCAATCGAACGGTCTGAGCAATGAAGTTCCCATCCGCATCGCGATAGGCCCGAATCGCCACCGAATCCCCCTCCGTCAGCCGGTCCGCGGTCGAGTAGCCGCCGGTGCGCGTCTTCACCACCAGATCCTCCACCGCGTAGATCTGCACGAGATTGCCGGCGGAGTCGCGGATGATCAGCCGCGGCGAGCTCTTCAGCGTCTGCGTCACCGTGCCGTAGATCGTCACCGTGCCGAGCTCATAGCCAGTCGCGGCCACCGGTGGGGCCGCAGGCGCGGGCGCTGACGGCGTCGCCGGAGCACCGGTGTCGTCGGTCCAGCGCACCACCGTCGCGTTGAACACGTCGTTCGTGTAGGCGCCGGTGATGTCGACGTGGTCGCCGGCCATCACGTCGCGCGCGCGAACCGCGCGGCCGGTCGAGTCGGCAGCGTTCGAGAGGTCGACCGTCACCGGCCCGCGTCCGCTGTCGACGGTGACGCGGTTGTTCGCGCGGTCGACGCGCGTCACGCGCCCGGTGAGGTTGCCGATCGCGCGCGTGGAGTTGCCGCCGCTCTCCTGCGCGCTCTGCATCACGTCGATCGAGCGAGCGCGAATCTCGCCGCCGGTGGCGACGCTGCCGCTCTCCGGCTCGATGCGGATGCGGTCGCCCTCTTCGAGATTAGCGATGCGGTACGTATCCCCGCGGTAGCGCACGGGAGTCGAGGTCGTGGCGCGTACGGTCATGAGCGCGCGGTTGTCGGTCTCGATGACGACGCGCCCCTCGGCCGCGTTGACCGAGCGGACGATGCCGTCGACGCGGCCGATGCGCTCCGGCGCGGTGGACGGCGTGGTCGACGATGCGGTCGGCGTCGAGATGTTGCCGGGGTCGCGCGTCTGCCCGATGCCGGTCTGCGGCGCCTCGACCGGGCGCCCCAGGAGCGTAACCGTGTCGGCGCGGACGTTGCCGACGCCGCGCCCGACGCCGCGCACTTCCACGCGGTCCGCCGTGCGCAGGTTCGGGAAGCCGGCGCTGCCGACGAAGATCTCCGGCGAGCCGTTGATCGTGCCGCCGAAGCCGTTCCAGCGCGTCGACATGGCGTCGGTGTCGACGAGGATGGTGGTGTACTTGTCGTCGTCGGGCGCGATGACGAAGCGGTTGCCCGACTGGATGTCCGTGACGGTGCCGATCGCGCTGCCGACGACGCCTTCGCGGACGTCGGAGCTCGTCTTCCAAAGACTACGGTCCTCCGCGAAAGAGGACATCGAGACGAGCAAAGCTAGCGCGACGAAAGAGAGTTTCGCGTTCATGCGTACCTCCTGGGGCTTAGACGATGCGGCGCGCGTGCCGTCACACTTCGCGTCCCGCAATGAAACGCGCCTTCACCGCCCGGTCGTCGCCCATGAAGATGAGGCCGGCCAAAAGATCCTCGATCGAGCTGGCGCGGTCGCTGCGCATCGAGACGAGCGGCGTGGCGTGGAGGTCCAGTACGAGGAAGTCGGCCGACTTGCCGACCTCGATACTGCCGCATTCCTGGTCGAGCGACAGCGTCCGCGCCCCGCCGAGCGTGGCCAGATACCAGAGGTGAAACGGGCTGAGCGACACGCCCTGCACCTGTTGCACTTTGTACGCATCGGCCATGGCCGTGAACATCGATGGGGTCGTGCCGGCTCCTATGTCCGTGCCGAGGCCGACGCCGACGCCGGCGTCGAGCGTGTGCTGCAGGCGAAAGAGGCCGCTGCCGAGAAAGAGGTTCGAGTTCGGGCAGTGCGAGATGCGCGACTTGCGCTCCGCCAGCAGCCCCAGCTCTTCCTCGGTCAGCCAGACGCCGTGCGCGAGCACGGACAGCTCGTCGAGGAGGCCGTAGCGGTCGTAGACGTCGGCGTACTCGGCCTCGGGGAAGAGATGCTGGACCCACGTCACCTCGTTCTTGTTCTCGGAGATATGCGTGTGCACGTAGGCGTCGGGGAACTCGCGCTTGAGCTGCCCGGCGGCCTCGAGCAGCGCCGGCGTCGACGTCGGCGCGAAACGCGGAGTGATGGCGTATTGCAGCAGCCCGCGCTTGTGCCATTTCCGCAAGAGAGCGCGGCTTTCGTCGTACGACTGCCGGGCGTCCTCGAGCAGCTCCGGCGGCGCGTTGCGGTCCATCATGGTCTTGCCGATGATGCCGCGGAAGCCGCGCCGCTCCGCCTCGGCGAAGAAGATCTCCGTCGCCTCGGCGTGGATGGTCGAGAAGATCAGCGCGCAGAGCGTGCCGTTGCGCAGCAGCTCGTCGAAGAACGCCGTGGCGATCTGCGCGGCGTGCGCCGGATCCTTGAACTTCGCCTCGGTCGGAAAGGTGTAGCGGTTCAGCCACTCCAGGAGGTGCCCGCCGTACGAGCCGATCATCTCCAGCTGCGGCGCGTGCAGGTGCGTGTCGACGAAGCCGGGGACGATGAGCGCGTCGCGGCCGAGCTGGATGAGCGCGGCGGAGTCGCGCGGCATGTCCGCGAAGTCGCCGGCGCCGACGATGCGGTCGTGATCGACCGCGACGTAGCCGTCGTCGTGGTAGACGTACGACTTCGCAATGTCGGGAGAGGAGAACGGATCGGCGACCGGCGTAAAAACGCGCGCGCGGTAGATTTTCACGGCGCGCTAGTTTATCTGGTCACGGCAGCTCTTCGACTTCGTCGGTCTTGATCAGCTTCTCGAGCACGATCGCCTCGTGCGCGCCACTCACGATCGGCGGCGGCTCGTCGAGAGCGGCGGCCAGCGTCAACGACGTCTGCGTGATCGACTGCACGAACGTGCTCTCGCTCGTCGGGATCAGCGCCATCTGGCCCGCGTTGCGCGCCGTGCGCAGCTCCACCTCGCGGAACTTGTAGTTCATCGGCAGCAGCGTCGCGGCCAGCTTCTCGTACAGCTCCGCCGTGGCGCGCACGTCGTCCATGCAGTACTCGGCGATCTCGCGGTGGCGGCCGGCGCGGTACCACGTCTCCACCGACCGGCCGTCCAGCCCTTCGCCCTTCGACGTCTCGACGCCGAACGCCTTGCACGCCAGGTCGAGGTTGAACTTGTACTGCCGCGGGTTCGGCGTGCCGAAGAAGTTCAGCACCTCGCGCAGGTCGCAGTTCGGATGGAGCTCGTAGCGCATGCCGACCAGATCGCGCTTCGGCGTGAGGCCGTGAATCGCCGAGCGGATCATCAGGAACGGTCCGTCGAACTGCCGCCCGTTGAAGGTGATGAAGCGCGAGTCCGACTCGAACCAGTCCCAGAACTTCTCGAGGATCTGCTTCTCGGTGCCCGAGATATAGGTGCGCAGCCCGGCTTTCTCGACGCGCACGTCCTCCTGCCCCGGCACTTCGTACAGCGCGCAGGAGCGCCCGTCGTCGATGTTGATCACGCCGATGGCGATGATCCGCCCGCGGAACGGCGACAGCCCGCCGGAGCGCTTTGCCTCCTCGGCGTCGCCGTCGGAGAGGCCCTTGATCAGATACTCGCGGACGTACGGGTCGTGCTCCTCCCACGGGATGCCGACGGTCTCGATGTCGATGACGAGCTTTTTCATGGTGTCGATATCCAAAGGTCGACGCGCTCGACAATCTTCCACCGATCGCCGTCGAGCGTGAAGCGGAGATACCAGCCTGAGCCGCAGCCCCAGCCACACGCCTCCTCGAAGTAGAGAATGGCGTCGTTGCCGACGTACGCGGGCGCGGAGAAATAGACAACCGCCTTCGCCTGCGGATAGACGCAGTGCAGCTCGTCCCAGCCGCCGTCGTCCATGATCCGCGCGATCGTCTCCGGCGACGCCATCTGCACCCGCCCGCGCAGCGGCGCGACGCGCTTCGGCTGCCGATTTCGCTCTTCGAACGCCGCGTAGCGCTCGCCGGCGGCGCGCTGCAACGCGGCGACGACGTCGCGGTCGCCGAGGCAGGGAGGGGAGCCGCAGAGCGACAGCGTGCGGTCGGCGATGAGGAGATCCGGGCCTTGCTGATCGGCCACCAATTGAAAAATTGCCGCGTCCGGATCGACGGGCGCGGCGACTTGGAGGAACAGAAAAAGAAGGAGCGTCACACCGTCGCGGCTGCGCCGGTTTTCAGCTTGTCGAAGAGCTCCTTCACCGCCGCGGCCGACTTCTGGAGCGCCGCGTCTTCCTCCGACGTCAGCTCGATCTGGATGATCTGCTCCACGCCGTTCTTGCCGAGCTTCACCGGCACGCCGACGTAGAGGTCATTGAGCCCGTACTCGCCGGTGAGGTACGCCGCGCACGGCAGGATCTTGCGCTTGTCCTTCAGAATCGCCTCGACCATCTCCACCGTCGACGCGCCCGGGGCGTACCACGCCGAGGTCTTGAGCAGATTCACGATCTCGGCGCCGCCGTTGCGCGTGCGCTCCACGATCGCGTGGATGCGCTCCTGCGAGATCAGCTCCGTGATCGGAATGCCCGCGACCGTTGAGTAGCGCGGCAGCGGCACCATCGTGTCGCCGTGCCCGCCAAGGACGAAGGCGTGCGTGTTCTCGACCGAGACGTTCAGCTCCGCGGCGATGAAATAGCGCATGCGCGCCGAGTCGAGCACGCCGGCCATGCCGATCACGCGCTCGCGCGGGAAGCCGGAGACGCGGCGCGCCACTTCGCACATTGCATCGAGCGGATTCGATACGATCACCAGGATGCAGTTCGGCGAGCGCTTCACCACCTCGGCCGTCACGCCGCCGACGATCTCCTCGTTCTTCCAGAGCAGGTCATCGCGGCTCATGCCCGGCTTGCGCGGCAGGCCGGCGGTGATGACGACGATGTCGGAGTTCTCCGTACCGTCGTAGGTGTTCGTACCGCTGAGCAGCGCGTCGTACGTCTCGACGGGCGCGGTCTCGTTCATGTCGAGCGACTTTCCCTGCGGAACGCCCTCGACGATGTCGACGAGGACGACGTCGGCAAGCTCTTTGAGCGCGATTCCCTGCGCTACGGTGGCACCGACGTTGCCGGCGCCGACGACTGTCACTTTCGTTTTCATGGTTGGATCATATCGCCAATGTTGACGGACTTCTGTGCGACCGCCACGGCCATTGCGAGCACGACAAAAAAGCTCGAAAAGGAGAGGCTGCTTGCCGAATATCTGGTCGCGCTCGACGACGCCTCGCTCGAGCGCGCCGCCGTTTTTTTCGCCGGCGGGCCGTTCCCGCGGCGGGACCAGCGCGCGGCCGGCGTCGGCGGGGCGCTGCTGTCCGAGGCCGTGGTCGAAGTGACGGGGCGGACGGCGGACGAGGTGTGGGCGCGCTGGCACGACTACGGCGACGCCGGCGACACGCTGGCGACGATGTTTCCGAACGATCCGTCGCGCACGATCACGCTCTCGGAGCTTGGCGAGACCTTCGAGCGCCTTGCGGCGACGGCGGGCGCGATCGAGAAGAAGAAGATCCTCGTCGAGCTCCTGCGCAAGCTCGACGGGCAAGGCGTTCGCTTCGCGGTGAAGATCCTCCTGCGCGAGCTGCGCATCGGCCTGGTTGAAGGACTGCTCGAGTCGGCGATCGCGAAAGCGTTCGGGCGCACGCTCGCCGCCGTGCGCCGCGCCAACATGTTCACCGGCGACATCGGCGCGACGGCGCTCCTGGCGAAGAGCGATGCGCTCGACTCCGCGAAGATGACGCTTTTCCATCCGTTCGCGTTCATGCTCGCGCAGCCCGAGGAGGATCCGGCGGAGATCGTGGCCATGCTCGGCGCGGGCGCCTTCGCCGACGACAAGTACGACGGCATCCGCGCGCAGATTCACAGCGACGGCACCGCGGTGCGCATCTATTCGCGCACGATGGACGACGTCACGCATCGCTTTCCGGAGATCGAGGCGGCGGCGCGCACGCTCGGCCGCGGCGTGATTCTTGACGGCGAGATTGTGGCGTTCTCCGATCGCGTGCTGCCGTTCGCCGTGATCCAGACCCGGCTCGGCCGGCGCAAGGTGAGCGAGAAACTGCTGCAGGACGCGCCGGTGGCGTACTTCGCGTTCGATCTGCTCTACCTCGACGGCGAGGCGCTCTTCGAGCTGCCGCTGCGGGAGCGGTTGGCGCGTCTGCGCTCGATCGTGCGCAACGACGTCATCAAGCTCTCCGATCAAACGCCGATCGACGACGCCGCGCACGTCGATCGGCTCTTCGACGCCGCGCGCGCCCGTGCAAATGAAGGCCTCGTCGTCAAAGACCCGGAGTCGATCTACACCCCCGGCCGCCGCGGCAAGTCATGGCTGAAATACAAGAAGGCGCTGGCAACGCTCGACTGCGTCGTCACCGCCGCCGAGTACGGACACGGCAAGCGCCGCGCGGTGCTCTCCGACTACACCTTCGCCGTACTTCGCGACAAGGAGCTCGTGAACATCGGCAAGGCCTATTCGGGCCTGACGGACGCGGAAATCGATCGCATGACGAAGCACTTCCAGGCGACGACGACGGCGCGCTACGGTCCCGTGCACATCGTCGAGCCAACCGTCGTGCTGGAGATCGCCTTCGACCGCATCCAGGAGTCGTCGCGGCACAAGTCCGGCTACGCGCTGCGCTTCCCGCGCATCGCGCGCATCCGCGACGACAAGACCGTCGAGCAGATCTCCACGATCGACGAGGTGCGGCGGATTTACGAGGGGCAGCTCAAACGGGAGAGGCAATGATGTGGAGTGCGCCGGCCATGCCGGCGCTCTGAACAGCGGCGGCATGGCCGCCGCACTCCAGACTGCTATCCTTCGCGGAATGCCCGAGCTCGTCCAGAACACCTTCATCGCGGCCCCGCCGCGCGATCTCGTAATCGAGAAGGGCTTTCGCTTCCAGCACGGTCAGGTCATCGCCCCCTTCACCATCCGCTACGAGACGTTCGGCGAGCTCAATGCCGACAAGTCGAACGCCGTCCTCGTCTGCCACGCACTTTCCGCGAGCGCGCACGCGGCCGGAAAGTACACGGGCGCCGACGACGAGAAGCCGGGATGGTGGGATGGGCTCGTCGGCTACGGCAAAGGCATCGACCTCGACAAGACCTTCGTCGTCTGCGCGAACCTTCCGGGCTCGCCGTTCGGCACCACCGCGCCGGCGTCGATCGACCCGGCGTCGGGCGCGCCGTACGGCTCGCGCTACCCGTGGCCCGCGATCGAGGACATGGTCCATTCGCAGAAGATCCTTCTCGACCGTCTCGGCATTTCGCACCTGCGCGCCATCGCCGGCGGCTCGCTCGGCGGCATGCAGGTCTTGATGTGGTGCGCGCTCTATCCCGATTTCATGGACTCGGTCATCTGCATGGCCGCCGGCGCGGCCGTGCCGGTGCAGGGCATCGCCTGGCACATCATCGGCCGCAAGATCATCGAGAGCGACGCGCGCTTCAACGGCGGCGACTACTACGGCTCCGACGAGCCGCTGCGCGGCCTGCAGGTGGCGCGCATGGTCGGCCACATGACTTACCTCTCCCAGCAGGCCCTGCAGACGAAGTTCGGCCGCCGCCGCCGCGGCAACACGCGCCAGTTCGAGATCGACTCCTATTTCGAATACCAGGGAAAGAAATTCGCGACCGGTTACGACGCGAACTCCTACATCCGCGTGCAGGCGGCCATGGACGAGATGGACCTCGCCGAGCAATACGGCTCGCTCGACTCCGCCTTCGCCAAATACCGCGGCTCCGCGCTCCTGGTCTCGTTCGACACCGACTGGCTCTTTCCCGTCTCCGAGGTCGACAAAGTGGAGATGGCGATGCGGGCGAACGGGAACGCCGTGCGGCACGAGCGGATCGAGTCTCCGAACGGCCACGACACGTTCTTGATCGATTACGACTTGATCACGCCGCCCGTGCGTGAGCTCTTAGAGAAATAGCACGATCGTTCGCTAAACGGCAGCGGCGTTCGCGATCGGCGCGCGGTAGTCGCACTCCGCGTTGTTGCAGTACTCGATCTGCCCCTCGCGCTTCGTCTCCTTCTCCAAGAGATACGGCGCGCCGCACTTCGGGCAGGGGCGGGGGACGGGGCGGTTGTTCAGCGAGAAATCGCACTTCGGATAGCGCGAGCACGAGTAGAAGATGCCGCGGCGGGAGCGGCGCTCCATCAGCTCTCCCTCGCCGCACTGCGGGCACTTCACGCCCGTAGGCTTGGGCGGGGTCGACTTGCCGCCGCCGATCTTGCGGATGTTGCGGCAGTCGGGGTAGCCGGAGCAGGAGTAGAACGGGCCGTAGCGGCCGCTTTTGAGCACCATCTCTTTGCCGCACAGCTCGCACGGCGGCTGCGGCTCGGTCGGCAGATTCGCCTTCATGAGCCGCGGGTCCTTGGTGTGCTTGCACTCCGGATAGCCGGTGCAGGCGAAGAACTGGCCGAAGCGCGAGCGCTTGAGCTGCATCGGCTTGCCGCACTTCTCGCAGATGATCTGCTCGTCGTCGGCAGTGGCCTCGGCGGCGTGGCCCTTGGCCATCTCCTTCGTCGTCTTGCACTCCGGGTAGTTCGAGCAGGCCAGGAACTCGCCGAAGCGGCCGAACTTGATCACCATCGGCGAGCCGCACTTCTCGCACTTCTCGTCCGTGGCGATCCCTTCGCCCTTGACCTGGGTCATCTCTTCGCGGGCGCGCTCGAGGTCGGCGTTGAACTTGCCGGCGAACTTGCGCATCGCGTCGGTCCACTCCAGCTTCCCCTCCTCGATCTCGTCGAGCTCCCCTTCGAGCTGCGCCGTGTAAGTCTCGTCGATGATGTCGCCGAACGACTGGCGGAGGAGCTTGGAGATCAGGCTGCCGAGCTGCGTCGGGAAGAACTTCCCGTCGTGCTTGTAGGTGTAGTCGCGCGTCTGGATGGTGGTGAGGATCTGGCCGTAGGTCGACGGCCGTCCGATGCCGTTCTCCTCGAGCGCCTTCACGAGCGTGGCCTCGGTGTAGCGGGGCGGCGGCTGGGTGAAGTTCTGCTTCGTGTCGAGCTCGAGGAGGCGCACGGTCTCGCCGGTTTGCAGCGGCGGGAGCGCTTTCTCGTCGTGCTTCTCCTCGTCATCGTCGTCGACCGATTCGCCGAAGACGGCCAGGAAGCCGGCGAACTTCAGCACCTCGCCCGAGGCGCGGAGCGTGTACGGTCCGTTGGCGATGTCGGCGTCCGTGACGTCAAACAGGGCCGGCTTCATCTGCGAGGCGACGAAGCGGTCCCAGATCATCCGGTAGACGTTGAGCTCTTCCTTCGTCAGGAAGTCCTTGATCATCTCCGGGTCGTACTCGAGCGACGTCGGGCGGATGGCCTCGTGGGCCTCCTGCGCCTGCGCAGCTTTTTTGACACGATAAACGTTAGGCTTTTCCGGGAGGATATCGTCACCGTATTTCGTGGCGATAAAGCGTCGCACTTCGGTGAGCGCTTCGTCGCTCACGCGCACGGAATCGGTGCGCATGTAGGTGATCAGACCGGCAAATCCGAGGGTGCCGAGCTCTTTACCCTCGTAAAGCTTCTGGGCGATCTGCATCGTCCGCTTCACCGGGTATTTGTATCGGTTGTACGCGGCGCGCTGCAGCGTCGAGGTGATGAACGGCGGCGGCGCGCTCTGGCGCTTTTCCTTCTTCGCCACGTCCGCGACCGTGAACGTGCCGCTCTCGAGCGCCGCTTCGATCGTCCGGGCCTGCTCCTCGTTCCCGACCTCGGCCTTCTTCCCTTCGATCTTCGTCAGCTTGGCGACGAATGGCGGCGGCGTAGCGCCCGCGAGTTTCGCCGCGAACGTCCAATACTCCTCGGGGACGAACGCTTTGATCTCGTCCTCGCGGTCGACGATCATCTTCAGCGCTACCGACTGCACGCGCCCCGCGGAGAGGCCGCGGCGGACTTTGTCCCACAGCAGCGGCGAGATCTTGTAGCCGACGAGGCGGTCGAGCACGCGCCGGGCCTGCTGCGCGTTGACCTTGTTCATGTCGATGTCGGTCGGGTGCTCGATGGCTTTGCGCACCGCGTTCTTGGTGATCTCGTGGAAGAGGATGCGGCGGACTTTCTTCGTCTCGCCGCCGCCGAGGAGGTTGAGAACGTGCCAGCCGATGGCCTCGCCCTCGCGGTCGGGGTCGGAGGCGATGTAGATCGTGTCGGCCTTTTTCGCCGCCGCTTTGAGCTCGCTGACGACCTTCTGCTTCTCTTCCAGGACCTCGTACTTCGGCTCGAACGTCTCCTCGTCGACACCGAGCTCGCTCTTCGGCAGATCGCGCACGTGGCCGACCGAGGCCTTCACGATGTAGTCCTTGCCGATGAACTTGTTGATCGTCTTCGCTTTTGCGGGGGACTCGACGATGACGAGGTTCTTGGCCATTGCGGAACGCCCCAAACTGCGGCGCGTATGGCGGAATTCCTCGCGCGCGCGTGAGGGGAGGACGATACCAGAGCCGCGACAGGGCCGCGAATTTGCTACCTGCCGTAGACGTGCTGAGACTCATTGCGCTCTTCCGCTGGTCGAAGGCGCTGGTGCTGATCGGCGCCGCCTTCGGCGCGATGCGGCTGCTCCGTCCCGGCGCCGCGCAACGCGTGGCGCAGTGGGCGATGCAGCTCCCGATCGCGGCGCAGCATCGCTTCGTTTCGCAGGCGGTGGCGAAGCTCACGCGCCTCGACACGACGAAAGTCCCGTGGATCGTCGCCGGTCTTTTCGCCTATGCGGCGTTGTTCGCGGCGGAAGGTTTCGGCCTGTGGCTCGAGAAGCGTTGGGGCGAATGGCTGACGATTGTCGCCACCACGTCGTTCATCCCGTTCGAGGCTTACGAGCTCTGGCGGCGCGCGACCGCGGTGCGCGGCGCGATGCTCGTGGCGAACGTGGCCATCGTCATCTATCTCCTCTGGCGCATTCGCCGTCACGGCCGCGGCAAAGGGCACGGCACTCGTCATGCATACGCCGCACGCTCATCGTCGTTCTCGTCGGAATCGCGACTCTCCTCGGCTACTTCGCCGGGCAGAGAAGGAATCCGCCGGGATTCTTCGTCGACGAGTCATCGATCGCCTACAACGCGCTGACGATCGCGCAGAGCGGCCGCGATGAATGGGGCGTGCGCTGGCCATTCTACTTTCGCGCCTTCGGCGAGTACAAGAATCCGGTCTACATCTATCTGCTCGCGGGCGTGTTCCGCGTCACGCATCCGAGCAAGCTCGTGGCGCGCCGTTTCAGCGCCTGTCTCGGCTACTTCGCCGCGGTCGCGATCGGGCTCGTCGCGTTCGCGATCGCGCGGCGGCGTTGGATCGGATGGACGATCTTTCTCCTGGCGCTGACGACGCCTCAACTGTACGAGACCTCGCGGCTCGTCTTCGAAGTGGCGCTTTTTCCGCTGGCGATTGCGATCTTTCTCTTTTGCGCCTGGAAGGCGGCGCGCTCCGAGCGGTGGAGCGGCCGCCTCATCGCGGCGCTCATGGCGTCGCTGGTGCTGATCACGTGGACGTACTCGACCGGGCGGATGCTCGGCATCGCCTTCGCCTTGGCGCTCTTCGTTCTGGCCGATCGCCGGGAAAAAGCAACCGGCGCCGCCATCGTGCTCGTCGCCTATCTTGCTGCGGGACTCGCGCCGCTGCTGGTCTTCAATTTCATTCATTCCGGCGCGCTGACCGGAAGGGCTCACGAGAGCTTTCTCTACGGCGGCAACGCAGCCCAAAAAATCGCCGCGCTCGAGCAGCAGTACGTCGGAAATCTACTCCCGCTGGGGATGGCGCTGGGCGGCGATCCGAATCCGCGCCATCACGTTCCCGGCTCGCTCGGCGCCATCGACCTCGGCGTGCTCCTGCTCGACGCCGCATCGCTCTTTCTCGTGTTGCGGAGACGGCCGCGCGACCGCTGGTGGATCTTCGTCGTCGTCCTGATCGCGGTGAGCGCCGTGCCGGCGTCATTGTTCGACGCGCGCTACCACGCGCTCCGGCTCATTCCCATTCCGGTGCTGCTGCTCCTGCTCGCGATTCCGGCTCTGGAGAGCGAGAGACGCGCCATGCGGATGCTCGCCGCCGCCGCGCTGCTCCTGTGCGTCGCCCAGACCTCGTGGTTTTTCTACGTCTTCGCGAAATACGGCGCCACGCGCACGAACGTCTTCGACGCCGGTTACCCGCACGTGCTGCGCGCCGCGCTCGCGCAGCCGATCCGGCCGATCTACCTGGCGTCGTCGTACGTGCACGCCGACTGGTATGCGACGCAGGCGGGCATTCCGCTCAGCAACTTCACGACGACCGATCCGGGACCGGCGAGACACGTGGTCGTGGGGAGCATCCACGACGTTCAGTGCAACGGATGCACGCAGATCATGCGCGAGGAAGACTTCGCGGCGTGGGTGAGTCCGAAGTAGGCGGGCTACTCCTCTTCCTCGTCGTCCGCCCCGGCCGCCTTGTACTTCTTCGTCTTGTTGTAGAGCGTCTTGTACGAGATCCCCAGGATTTCGGCGGTCTTGCGGCGGTCGCCGTCGGTCATGGTGAGCGTCTCTTCGATCACGATCCGCTCGACCTCTTCCATCGGCTGGCCCAGAGGGATCTGCACCATGTTCTTCTGCCGGCGCCGGCGCGACCCGAGGAGCTTGTCGGGGAGGCAATCGACCGTAAGCGTATTGCTGCGGGCCATGATGAAGGCGCGGTTGATCACGTTGCGCAGCTCGCGCACGTTGCCGTTCCACTCGTACTGCTGCAGCGCCTCGATGAAGTCGGCGTCGATGTTCTCCACCTTCTTCTCTTCCGTCTCGTTGAGCTTCTGCAGGAAGAAGTGGGCAAAGAGTGGGATGTCCTCGAGGCGCTCGCGCAGCGGCGGGACCTCGATGGGGAACACATTCAAACGATAGTAGAGATCCTCGCGCATCTTGCCGTCCTGAATGGCCTTCTGCGGATCGCGGTTCGACGCGGCAATGATGCGCGCGTCGATGTTGATCTCCTCGTTGCCGCCGACGCGCCGGAACTTCCCCTCCTCGAGCACGCGCAGGAGCTTGACCTGCAGCTCGATCGGCATCTCCGTGATCTCGTCGAGAAACACCGTGCCGCCCTTGGCCAGCTCGAAGTAGCCCTCGCGGCGCTTGATGGCGTTCGTGAACGCGCCCTTCTCGTGGCCGAAGATCTCCGACTCGATGAGCGTCGGCGAGATCGCGCCGCAGTTGAAGGCGATGAACGGCTTGTTGCGCCGGCGCGAGAGCGAGTGGATCGTGTTCGCGACCACTTCCTTCCCCGAGCCGGACTCGCCGACGATGAAGACGTTCGCGTCGGTGTTCGCGACCATCTCGATCTCTTCGAAGAGCTTCTGCATCCGCGGCGACTTGCCGACGAGATGTCCGAGCGCCCCCATCTTCTGCAGCTGGCGGCGCAGCTCGAGGATTTCCTGCTTCATCAACTGCTTGTCTTCGACCGACTTCAGGATGACCTGCAGCCGCGGCAGGTCGACCGGCTTCGTGACGTAATCCTCCGCGCCGACTTTCAGCGCCTTCACGGCCGAGTCGACCGTGGCGTGGCCGGTGAGGATGACCACCGAGACGTCGGGGTAGCTCTCCTTGATCCTGTGCAGGAGATCGAGGCCGGTGCCGTCTGGAAGCTTCAGGTCGACGATGGCGACGTCGGGCACCATCTTGGAGACTGAATTCCATCCGGCCTTGACCGTGTCGGCGACTTCCGCTTCGTATCCCCACTCCTCGACGACGTCGGCCATGCCGGCGCTCGTCGCGCGATCATCGTCAACGATCAAGACTTTTCTCATCGCTCTCCCAAAGGAAACGACAGTCTGAAAACGACCTTATCACGATCCTGTTCGGCAATCAGCCCGCCACCGTACGTTTCGGCAATGAGCCGCGCCGCAGCGAGGGAGAGATCGGGATTGCCGAGGGGATCGGAGTAGTAGAACTTGAAAATCTTCGTGACTTCGAAGTCTTCGGCGGCCGGCTCGCCGCTCACCGCCACCGCGAACTGCTTCGAATCGAGCTCGGCCGCAAAGCCGCGCCCTTCCGCCTTCAGAGTTTTCGAAGCACCCTCGAAAAACAGCTTGTAGGTCTCGCGAATTCTTGCGTCGTGGGCGACGATTCTTGCGCTCGCGTCCGGCAGCGCGAGCTCGCATCCGGTCGCCGCGCACGCCTCGGCGCACGCCGCGACCAGGTCGACCGGCTCCGGCTTCTCGTCGCCTTTCGGCGGAGTGGACAGGAGAAAGTAGGTGTCGAAGATGCGCGCCATGCGGCGCAGCTCCGTCTCGATCGAGCGTGTATAGGCGAGGATCTTCTCGTCGTCGGCCGCCGCGCCGGCAATCTTGGCGATGCGCATCCGCAGCAACTCAACATTGAGCACCGCTACGTTGAGCGGCGTCTTGAGATCGTGCGCCGTGTCGCCGCTGCGGCGGAAGGCGGTGCGCGCGAAGTGGTCGAGCCAGTGATCCATTGGTTCTTAGTTCTTGGTTCTTGGTTCTTAGTTTGCGCCCACGCCGAATTCAAACTAACAACCAAGAACCAAGAACTAAGAACCCTTACATACCGCGATGCAGGTCGATCATCGCAATGCTCTCTTCCAGGCGCGCCTCCACTAGGGCGAACTCCGGATCCTGCGACGAGAGATCGGCCAGCGCGCGCTCGGCCTCGGCGCGCTCCGCCTCGGCGGTGGCGAGGTCGACTTCCTGCGGCAGCCGCGCCGCCTCCGCCATGACCACGACGCGGTCGGGCAGCACCTCGGCGAAGCCCCAGGTGATGACCAGGCGCATCACCGTCGTGCCGGTGCGGTAACGCATAGGCCCGACCTTGAGCGACGCCAGGAGCGGCGTGTGCCCCGGCAGAATGCCGATCTCGCCGTCGCTCGCCGGGAGCTCCACTTCGTCGACGTCCGTCTCCACGATCTTCCGCTCGCGCGTGACGATCGTGAGGCGCAGCTTCGTCGGCAGCGGATCGGCCATTTACGCCGCTTCCTTCATCTGCTCGGCCTTCTCGAGCACTTCCTCGATCGTTCCCTGGTTGTAGAACGCCTGCTCCGGGATGTCGTCGTGCTTGCCGGCCACGATCTCCTGGAAGCCTTTGATCGTGTCGGCGATCTTGACGTACTTCCCTTCCAGGCCCGTGAACTGCGTGGCTACGTGGAACGGCTGCGAGAGGAAGCGCTGGATCTTGCGCGCCCGGCCGACGATCAGCTTGTCCTCTTCCGACAGCTCGTCGATGCCGAGAATGGCGATGATGTCCTGGAGGTCCTTGTACTTTTGCAGCACGGCCTGCACGCCGCGCGCAGTCTGGTAATGCTCGTCGCCGACGATGCGCGGATCGAGGATCTTCGACGTCGACGCCAGCGGATCGACCGCCGGGTAGATCCCGAGCTCCGCGATCTGGCGCGAGAGAACCGTCGTCGCGTCGAGGTGCGCGAAGGCCGTGGCCGGCGCGGGGTCGGTGAGGTCATCGGCGGGGACGTAGATGGCCTGCACCGACGTGATCGAGCCGCGCTTGGTGGAGGTGATGCGCTCCTGCAGCTCGCCCATTTCCGTGGCCAGGTTCGGCTGGTATCCGACGGCGCTCGGCATGCGCCCCAAGAGCGCCGACACTTCCGAGCCGGCCTGGGTGAAGCGGAAGATGTTGTCGATGAAGAGCAGCACGTCGAGGCCCTCGGCGTCGCGGAAGTACTCGGCGACGGTGAGGCCGGTGAGGCCGACGCGGAGTCGCGCGCCCGGCGGCTCGGTCATCTGTCCGTAGATCAGCGACGCTTTCGACTTCGACGGATCGCCCGGCACGATGACGCCGCTCTCCGCGAATTCGAGCCACAGATCGTTTCCTTCGCGCGTGCGCTCGCCGACTCCCGCGAACACGGAGAATCCGCCGTGCTCCTTGGCGACGTTGTTGATCAGTTCCTGAATGAGAACGGTCTTACCGACGCCGGCGCCGCCGAACAGACCGGTCTTGCCGCCCTTCGTGTACGGCTCGAGAAGGTC
>DATDFB010000039.1:0-2474 GCA_036522835.1 Thermoanaerobaculia bacterium
TCCGGATCGACAGCATCAACGTTTAGGGAGATCGACCATGGCTCATAAAAAAGGACAGGGCTCGTCCCGCAACGGCCGCGATTCGCAGCCGAAAATGCTCGGTGTGAAGCGCTTCGCCGGCCAGTTCGTCACCGGCGGCTCGATCATCGTCCGCCAGCGCGGCACGAAGTTCTACGCCGGCGAGAACGTCGGCATGGGCCGCGACCACACGCTCTTCGCCAAAGTGGCAGGCATCGTGAACTTTACGGACAAAGGTGCCCGCGGCCGTTTCGTGAGCGTGACCCCGGAAGCCGCGGCCGAATAATTTGGAGTGCGCCGCACTCCACAAACCGAATGTTCATCGATCAGGCGACCATCCGCGTCAAAGCCGGCGACGGCGGCGATGGATGCGTGGCCTTCCGCCGTGAGAAGTTCGTCCCCAAAGGCGGACCCAGCGGCGGCGACGGCGGCGTAGGCGGCTCGGTCTCCATCGTGGCCACCCGCCGCCTCAACACTCTCTACCACCTCCAGTTCCAGCGCGAGTTCAAAGCCGGCCGCGGCCAGCACGGCATGGGCTCGAATTGCTCCGGCCATGACGGCGCCGACGTCACGATCGAGCTGCCGGTCGGCTCGGTCGTCCGCGACAAGGCCACGGGCGAGGTAATCGCCGACCTCACCGAGGAGGGGCAGCGCGTGGTCGTGGCGAAGGGTGGGCGCGGCGGGTGGGGAAACCAGCACTTCGCCACCGCCACGCGGCAGGCTCCGCGTTTCGCGCAGGACGGCAGCGCGGGGGAGGAGCGGGAGCTTTTCATCGAATTGAAGCTGATCGCGGACGTCGGCCTGGTGGGGCTCCCCAATGCCGGCAAGTCGACGCTCATCTCCGTCATCAGCGCCGCGAAGCCGAAGATCGCCGACTATCCGTTCACCACGCTCGCGCCGAACCTCGGCGTGGTGAGCTCCGATGACGATACGTTTGTCGTTGCGGACATCCCGGGCCTGATCGAAGGGGCGCACGAAGGCCACGGCCTGGGCGACCAGTTCCTCCGCCACGTCGAGCGCTGCGCGGCGCTCGTCCACCTGGTCGACCTCTCCGCGAACGAGACGCCGGAGCACGACGCCGAGGTGATCGCTCGCGAGTTGGAAGCGTATTCGGAAACGCTGGCCAAGAAGCCGCGCATCGTCGTCGGCTCCAAGCTCGACTCCGCCGTGCCGGGCAACTCCGAGAAGCTGCGGGCGTACGCGGCGAAGAACGGGTACGAGTACCACGAGATCTCCGCCGTCGTCGGCGACGGCGTGCGCGAGCTCGTGCGGATGCTGGCGCGCGTCGTCCGCGCGAACCGCGCGCCCGAACCGGTATGCACATAGGTATCTGCGGCGGAACGTTCGATCCCTTCCATCGTGGCCATCTCGAGCCGGTTCTTCACGCGCGCGATGCGATGCGGTGGGACCGCGTGCTCTATGTCCCGGCGTGGAAGCAGCCGTTCAAGTCCGATCGGCAGACCGCATCCGGCTATCACCGCTTCGCCATGGCAGTCATCGCGACAAAAGATCATGACTGGATGTTCGTCGACGACCTCGAGCTCCAGCGCGGCGGTACGTCGTACACCGTCGACACGCTGGCGGCGCTGCACGAGCGGCATCGCGGCGCGACGTTCGACTGGATCATCGGCGAGGACAACGTGGCGCAACTGCCGCAGTGGCGCGAGCCGGAGCGGCTCTTCCAAATGGCCCGATTCGTCGTTTTGAAACGCGCTGTGGAGTGCGGCGGCCATGCCGGCGCTGTCGAAGAGCAGCGGCACGGCCGCCGCACTCCACATGTCGTCTATGCAGACACGCCATTCGTGAACGTCTCCTCCACCGAAATTCGCCAATGCGTCCGCGACGGAAAGCCGATCGACGCGTTTGTCGATCCGCTCGTGGCGCGCTACATTCATCATTACGGCTTGTACAAAGAGGGAACTGCGTGAACGACCCCATCCATCATCGAGTCCAGACGGCCGTGACCGCGGCGCTCGACAAGAAGGCCCTCGACCTCGACGTCCTCGAGGTCACCGAGCTGACGTCGATCGCCGACTACTTCATCCTCTGCTCGGCCACGAGCGAGCGGCAGACGTCCGCGATCGCCGACAACATCATCGAACGGTTGCGCGCCGAGGAGTCGATCAAGCCGCTGCTGGTCGAGGGAACCACGCCCGGCCGCTGGGTGCTCATCGACTACGGCGACTTCATCGTCCACATCTTCACCGAAGAGACGCGACGGTTTTACGGGCTGGAGCGACTGTGGGGCGACGCGCCCAACGTCACCGCCGAATTCGGCGGCGAGGAGAAGGCGCCGACGAATGTCCGGCGCAAGAAAACTTCGTGAGCTGACGGCCTGCATCCGCACGCGGAGCGCCTCCATGCGCGACGTCGTGCGGACGCTGGAAAAAGTCCTCGACCACGACGTCCCTCTCCTCCTCCTCGGCGAGTCCGGCACGGGCAAGGACTTCGTCGCC
>DATDFB010000040.1:0-23161 GCA_036522835.1 Thermoanaerobaculia bacterium
CCCGCCGCCGCGCTCGCGCGGGGGCGGCGGCGCGGATACGGCGGCCGGTGCCTGCACGAGCTCCGCCGGCGGCTGCGCGCTGTCGTTCACGTCGACTTCGATGACGATGCGCTTCACGCCGCCGAGGAAGCCGCGCTTCTCGAGAATCACGCTGTGCGTCAGTTGGAAGCGCGGGACGCCGAATGCCTGCGCGGCGTGGTCGAGCGCTTCGTCGAGATTCCTGCCTTCGAATCGTTGGGCCATCGGATCACTCTTTAGCTTTTGCCGTTGCCGGCTCGCTGAACCATTTATTCATGATCCACTGCTGGATGATCGTCAAGACGTTTTGCATGAGGTAGTAAAGCACGACGCCGGACGGCAGCTCCTTGAAGATCCATCCCATGACGATCGGCATGATGTAGAACATCCGCTTTTGCGCGGGGTCGACCGTCGTCGGCGTCATGGCCTGCTGGACGAACATCGTCACCACCATGAGCGCCGGCGTCACGTAGTACGGATCTTTCGCCGAGAGGTCGTGCAGCCAGAGCATGAACGGCGCGCCGCGCAGCTCGATGGCGTGCGACAGCAGGTTGTAGAACGCCCAGAGGATCGGCAGCTGGATGACGAGCGGCAGGCATCCGCTGGCGGGGTTGATCCCCTCCTGCTGATACAGCTTCATCGTCTCCATGTTCATCTTCTGGCGCTGCTCGGGGTCCTTCATCGACTTCTTGTACTTCGCCTTGATGGCCTCGATCTTCGGCTGCACCTTCTGCATCTTCTTCATCGAGGACATCGACTTGTGCTGCAGCGGGTACAGAAGGATCTTGATGATGAAGGTCAGGGCGATGATCGACCAACCGAAGTTGTGGACGAAGGTGTTGAGCCACAAGAGAGCGAAGAGAAAGGCGCGGGCGATGATGCCGAACATGCCGAACTGCAGCGTCTTCTCGAGGTGGTAGCGGTCGACGAGCTGCGTCTGCTTCGGCAGGAAGAACGCCGTCCCCTCGACCTTGCCGTCCGGCAGCGCGTTGACCGCGGCGTAAAAGTCGCGGCGCTTCTCCTGGCCGAATTCCGAGGCGTGGAGGATCGCGCCGTCGCCGCGCGCGGGGCGGAGGGCGGCCAGGAAGTAGTTGTCCTCGATGCCGATGAAGTCGACGTGGTCGAAGAGGTTGACGCGGTCGGACTTCTCGCGGCTGACGATGGTGACCTTGTCGTCGCGCTGCACGACGCCGTTGCCGGTCACGACGTACATCGACTCCTTCTCGTCGGGATCGAGCGTGCGGATGCCGGGGCCGATGGCGACGCGGTACGGGATCGCCGGCGCGACGCTGACGGAGAAGGTGAACGGATAGTCGCCTTCGAAGGTGAACGTCTTCGTCGCGGCAATGCCTTCGCCGGCGTAGCGGAAGGTGATGGTCTGGTTCTGCTCGACGACTTCCCAGAGCGACGAGTTGAGCCGCTGCGCGGCCGCCGCGTTGGGCGACTCGATGGCGAAGGGAAAGTCGGTGCGCGCGGCGTCGCGTCCCTTCACCAGTTCGACGAGGCCACCGTTCTTGGCGCGATAGCTCTTGAGCTGGAACGAGACGAGCTGCGCGCCGCGGTTGGAGAAGAGGGCGATGAAGTCCTTCGTCTCGATGCGCGAGGTTTGGCGGCGGGTGGCGTTGGTGGGCGGCACGTTGAGGGAAGCCGGCGACCCCTCACCCGGCGCTGCGCTGCGCTCAGCGCCACCCTCTCCCCGCGGAGCGGGGCGAGGGGCCTGCGGCAGCGGAGCAGGCGGAGCCGCCGTTGTCGTCTTCGCCGGCTGCTTGAAGTATTGCGGCAGCAGCTTCGGCGCGACGAAGGCCCACAGCATCAGGAAGCCGATCGAGATCAGAACGGCCGTGAAAATTCGTTTTTCCATCTCAAGGGACGGGGTCCCAACCTCCAGGATTGAAGACGTGGCAGCGCGAGAGGCGGCGGATGCCGAGCCACACTCCGCGCAGGGCTCCGTACTTTTCGATCGCCTGCATCATGTAGATCGAGCAGGTCGGCTCGAAGCGGCACATCGGAGGGAGCAGCGGCGAGAGAAAACGCTTGTAACCGCGCAGCAAAAGGAGGAGGAGCCGTCGCATCGAATCACTCGACGCCCTCGGCTGCAGCGCGTTTGAGCACCCGCTGCAGGTCGTTGCTGTAGTCGCGAAAGTCGGCCACGGCGGCGTTCGGCTTCACATTCACCACGAAGTCGGCCGGCCGGTTGTCGAGACCGAGCGGTTCCCGCTGGCGGCGGTAGACCTCGCGGGTCCATCTCTTCAGCCGGTTACGGACGTTTGCTTTCCCAAGTTTCTTCGTCGCGGTAATGCCGAGGCGCGAGAATGGGAGACCGTTGGCTGCGACGAAGAGGACGGAATAGCGGGCGAAAAATTTGCGGCCCGTCTCGTAGACGCGAAGGAAATCGCGGCGCTTGGCGAGCCGCTTCTCCTTCGGCAGTGCCTCGGACCGCGGCACCTTACACGGCCAGACGCTTGCGGCCCTTGCGCCGGCGACGCGAGAGCACGGCCTGGCCATCCTTCGTCCGCATGCGGACGAGGAAGCCGTGCGTGCGCTTGCGACGGCGGTTGTTGGGCTGAAAAGTACGCTTCATTGACTTAACCCTCTGAAACGAAAGCGCGGAGTATAGCGACCGGTCCGAAACCGGTCAAACGAACCCTCGGCCAAACTGCTCCGGCAGGGTTGATATTCCGCTGGCTTTTGCGCCTCCACTTCATGCTAGTATCGCCACCCCAATCCACGGCCAGGTTTTCCACAGTTGTGGAAAAGTTGTGGATTTTCAAACAATTAGGCGTCCCACGGCCCCATGAATTTGTGGAAGCAAGTCCTCGACCGGCTGGAGCAAACCGTTGATAGAACGGACTATGAAAACTGGTTTGCCGGGACGCGCTTCCTCGCCCAGCGCGGCGACACCATCGATGTCGGCGTCCCCAATCAGCGCCACGTCGAGGAGATCCGCGAGCGCTTCGGCCAACGCATCCGCTCCATCCTCGACGACATCTCCATCGACCGCCTGAATCTCCACTTCGTCACCGACGCCGCCGAGATTCCGCCGGCCGAAACTCCGCCTCCCTCGCCGGACCTGCCGCCTGCGACGTTCAATCCCCGCTATCGCTTCGACTCCTTCGTCGTCGGCAAATCGAACGAGCTCGCCTACGCGGCCTCGAAGTCGATCTCCGAGAACCCCAGCGGCTCGTTCAATCCGCTCTTCATCTACGGGGGCGCCGGCCTCGGCAAGACGCACTTGATTCAAGCGATCGCGCAGCAGATCAAAGAGCGCAACCCGCAGTTCAAGGTCATCTACATGTCGGCCGACGCGTTCGTGACCGAGCTCATCGCCTCGATCCGCTACGACCGCATGCAGCAGTTCCGCGACAAATACCGCACCGCAGACGCCCTGCTCCTCGACGATATCCAGTTCATCTCCGGCAAGGAGCGGACCCAGGAGGAGTTCTTCCACACGTTCAACGCGCTGTACGAGACGCAGCGGCAGATCGTGTTCACCTCCGACGCGCCGCCGAAGGACATCCCGACGCTCGAGGAGCGGCTGCGCTCGCGCTTCGAGTGGGGCCTCATCGCCGACATCCAGCCGCCGGACCTCGAGACGAAGGTGGCCATCCTGCGCAAGAAAGCGGAGGAGCGCCACGTCGACCTGCCGCACGAGGCCGCGCTCTTCATTGCCGAGCGCGTGCGCTCGAACATCCGCGAGCTCGAAGGGTATCTCAACAAAGTGGCGATGTTCGGCTCGCTCGCCGGCAAGAAGACGGTGACGCTGGAGCTGGCGAAGGAAGCGCTCAAGGACCTGCTGTCGAAGGACAACAAGCCGATCACCGCCGCCGACATCATGAAAGTCGTGGCCGCGCACTACGGCATCAAGGTGTCGGACCTGAAGTCGAAGTCGAACGCGCGGCCGATCTCGTACCCGCGCCAGGTGGCGATGTACATGTGCAAGCACCTCACGGACCTGTCGTACCCCGAGATCGGGAAGGTGTTCAACAACAAGCACCACTCCACGGTGATGTATTCGGTGGAGAAGATCGATCAACTCATCCAGGACGATCAGCAGGTCGCGCGCACGGTCGACATGCTGACGAAGCAGTTCCGCTGATGTGGAGAGCGGCGGCCACGCCGCCGCTCTCCAGAAAGCTGCGGAAAAACTTGCGGAGAAAACAGACCTCGCGAATGATCGAAGTCCCAACTGCGGAAAACGCGATCGATTTCCGGCGCTTCTCCTCAGCGAAACCCGCAGGGCGGAACGAAGTGAATTGGTATACTTTTGAATCTCTTGCGCGGGAATTCCGAACGGTCCGCACGATCTACTACCACCACTACAAAAAATAAAAACTCGGTTTCTTAAGGGACAGAAGAACATGGAGCTGACCGTCGCGAAAGCCGATTTACAAAAAGAGCTGCAGCTCTGCCAGGGCGTGGTCGAGAAGCGCTCGACGATTCCGATCCTGTCGAACGTGCTGCTCAAAGCCGCGGACGGGCGCCTGCAGATCGCCGCGACCGATCTCGACGTGACGATCTTGAGCTCGTGCGCCGCGCGCGTCACGACGCCCGGCGGCGTGACGATCGAGGCGAAGCGCCTCTTCGACATCATTCGCTCGCTCCCCGACGACGACGTGCACATGAACCTGCAGGAGAACAACTCGGTGCTCGTCGAATCCGGCACCGCGAAGTTCCGCCTCCTGGGATTGCCTGCCGAGGATTACCCGACGCTGCCGAGCGTCGACGTCAAAGAGTCGTACACCATTCCGCTCGAAGAGCTGAAGACGATGGTGGCGAAGGTGAAATTCGCGATCACGCACGAGGAGACGCGCTTCCAGCTCAACGGCGCGCTCCTCAAAGTGCAGCCGTCGAAGCTCGAGATGGTGGCGACCGACGGCCACCGCATGGCCCTCATCAACTTCCCGCAGGGCTCCGGCGGCAACGGCCGCGCGAAGTCGAGCGATCTGACGATCCTCGTGCCGCGCAAGGCGCTCGAGGAGATCCTGCGGCTCGAGACGAGCGACGAAGAAGGAAACGTGCACTTCGGCGTTTCCGACAATCACCTCTTCTTCGAGGCCGGCGAGCGCAAGCTCCTGGCGCGGATGATCGACGTGAACTTCCCGAACTACATGGAAGTGATCTCGCGCGACAACGACCGCCACGTGATGGTCGACCGCGAGCGGCTGCTCTCGACGATCCGGCGCATCTCGCTCGTCGCCAAAGCGGACGCGCGCGGTGCGCTTCGACTTCGCGCCGGGGAAGCTCACGGTGTCGTCGACGAATCCGGAGCTCGGCGACGCGCGCGAGACGGTGCCGATCGACTACGCCGGCAACCCGTTCTTCGTCGGCCTCAACGCCGCGTACGTGACGGACTTTCTCTCCGCCGTCGACACGCCGAGCGTCGCGCTCGATCTGAAGGACGAGAATTCGCAGTGCATCGGCAAGCCGGCGGCGAACGATGAGCTGCCCTACGAGTACCTGTACGTCGTGATGCCGATGCGGCTCGCTTGATCTGGAGTGCGGCGGCCATGCCGCCGCTCTGACAGCGCCGGCATGGCCGGCGCACTCCACATGATCCTCCGCAGTCTCATCACACAAAACTTCAGGAACCTCGCCTCCGAGGAAGTGTCGTTCCATCCGCATATGACGCTCGTCGTAGGACGGAACGGGCAAGGCAAAACCAATCTGTTGGAAGCGATCTACTTCCTGGCCACGACGAAGTCGTTCCGCACGCCGCACCTCGCCTCGGTGGTCCGCTTCGACACGCCGAGCGTCTTCGCGCAAGGCACGCTGGCGCGCGGCGGCGTGGAGAAGACGCTGTCGATCGGGCTGGAGAGCGAGTCGCGGCGGCGCGTGCTGATGATCAACGAAGAGCGCGTGACACTGTCGCGGTACCTGAACGCGATGAGCGTCTTCGCCTACTCGTCGGCGCGGCTGGAGATCCTGCGCGGATCGCCCGAGGAGCGGCGGCGGTTCCTCGACCGCGGCATCGCCAGCGTCGATCCGGCCTACCTCGACTCGCTCTCGCGCTACGGGCGCGTGCTCAAGCAGCGGAACGCGCTGCTGCAGGAGGGAAAGACGCTCGATGCGTGGGACGAGGAGCTCGCGCAGGCCGCCGGCGTCGTCCAGAAGGCGCGCGAACGCTACGCGGCCTCGCTTGCCAACGCGTTCGCGAACATCGTCGAGTGCCACGCCTATCACGTGCGCGCCTTGCAGATGATCTATCGCCCGAGTCTCCTCCCCGCGAAGCGCAGCGACGAGCTCCGCGCCGGCATGACGCTGGCCGGTCCGCAGCGCGATCAGCTCGACTTCGCCGTGGCCGGACGCGCTGCCGCGGAGGTGCTCTCCGGCGGCGAGCAGAAGATGATCGTGCTCTTCCTGAAATTCGCGAAGCTCGACCTTTTTCGGGCGCGTTTCGACGAGCCGGCGCTCTTTCTCCTCGACGACCTCGACGCCGAATTGGACCTCGAAATCCTGGAGCAACTCCTGCTGGGTCTGCCAGCCGAAACGCAGGTTTTCGCAACCTCGGCCAAGGAGCGTTTTCTGAGCGCGCTGGCGGCCGGTCCGCACCGCCGCTTACTCATTGAAAACGGGCGAGTTACTACCGGACAAGATTTCACCTGAGGCAGGACTTTTGTTGTAAAATTCAGTGTTTCCAATCGCGGCAAAACAACCTCGCCGCGCCTCCTAAAGAAAGCGAACCGAATGACTGAGGACACCATCGCGGAAACGCATTCCGCTGAGAACTACACCGCCGAGGACATCAAGGTCCTCAAGGGCCTCGACGCCGTGCGGAAACGCCCCGGCATGTACATCGGCGACACCGATGACTACACCGGCCTGCACCACATGGTCTACGAGGTCGTCGATAACGCGATCGACGAAGCCCTCGCCGGCTATGCGGACCGCGTGAGCGTGACGATCCACCTCGACAACTCCGTCACCGTCGAGGATAACGGCCGCGGCATCCCGGTCGACATGCACAAGGAAGAAGGACGCAGCGCGGCCGAAGTGATCATGACCGAGCTGCATGCCGGCGGGAAGTTCGACAACAACTCCTACAAGGTCTCCGGCGGCTTGCACGGCGTCGGCGTTTCCGTCGTCAACTTCCTCTCCGAGTGGCTGGAGCTGGAGATTCATCGCGACGAGTACGTGTGGCGCCAGCGCTACGAGCGCGGCGTTCCCGTGGCAACGATCGAGCGTGGCGAGAAGACCGCCAAGCGCGGCACGCGCGTCACGTTCAAGGCCGACTCGCAGATCTTCTCGGTCACGGAGATGAACTACGAGACGCTCTCGCAGCGCCTGCGCGAGCTGGCGTTTCTGAACTCCGGCGTCAACATCACCATTCACGACGAGCGGAGCGAGAAGCACCACGAATTCTGTTACCAGGGCGGCATCGTCTCGTTCGTGAAGGACCTGAACAAGAACCGCACGGCCCTGCACGAGACGCCGATCTTCATCCGCGACGAGCGCGACGGCGAGGCCATCGAGATCGCTCTGCAGTGGAACGACGCCTACAACGAGAACATCTACTGCTTCACGAACACGATCAAGAATCTCGACGGCGGCACGCACCTGGTCGGCTTCAAGGCCGCTCTCACGCGCACGGTGAACAAGTACGTCGAGTCGACCGGCGCGCTCGAGAAGCTCAAGCTCTCGCTCGAGGGCGACGACGTCCGCGAAGGACTGGCCAGCGTCATCTCCGTCAAGATCCGCGACCCAAAGTTCTCCTCGCAGACGAAGGACAAGCTCGTCTCCTCGCACGTGAAGACGTGGGTCGAGCAGATCATGTACGAGCGCCTCAGCGAGTACTTCGAAGAGAACCCGAAGGACGCGAAGCGCATCGCCGACAAGATCGTCGACGCCGCCCGCGCCCGCGACGCCGCGCGCAAGGCGCGCGAGCTGACGCGCCGCAAGGGGGCGCTCGACTCGGCCTCACTCCCTGGAAAACTCGCCGATTGCCAGGAGCGCGATCCGAAGTTCTGCGAGATCTTTTTCGTCGAGGGCGACTCCGCAGGCGGCTCCGCGAAGCAGGGCCGCGACCGGCGCTTTCAGGCGGTGCTGCCGCTCAAGGGGAAGATTCTCAACGTGGAGAAGGCGCGTCTGGACAAGATGCTCTCCTCCGACGAGATCCGCCTGATGATCACGGCACTCGGCACGGGCATCGGCAGCGATGACTTCGCCGTCGAGAAGCTGCGCTATCACAAGATCATCATCATGACGGACGCCGACGTCGACGGCTCGCACATCCGCACGCTGATCCTGACGTTCTTCTTCCGCCACATGCAGGAGGTGATCAAGCGCGGTCACCTCTACATCGCCCAGCCGCCGCTGTTCAAGGTCGCGCAGGGAAAGAAAGAGACGTATCTCAAGGACGAGACGGAGAAGTCGCGCTTCCTCCTCAACCGCATCGCGGAGTCGGTGTCGGTGACGCCGCAGGGCGGTCTGCCGCTGCGCGGCGAGGCGCTCGTGAACATGCTCCAGCGCGCCGAGGAGTACCGCGCCACGGGACGCAAGCTCGCGCAGCGCGGCGTGGCGCAGGACGCCGTCGACGTGCTGCTGCGCGCCGGCCTCACGGACCGCACCGCCTTGGGCGACGCGGAGAAGATGAGCGTCGCCGTGGCCGCGCTCACCCGCGCCGGCTTCGAGCACGCGCGCGAGATGAGGGATCCGGAGACCGAGACGCCGATCCTGCAGTTCAACGTCGGCGTGAACGGCAGCGGCCGCAAGGTCACGGTGAATCCCGAGCTGCTGTCGTCGTACGAGTACCGGCAGACCGCGAAGACGTACGAGTCGCTCTCGCACTTCGGCCTCCCGCCGTACGAGGTGAAGCACGGCGAGGAGACGGCGACGTACGCGAGCGTCGACGCGCTGATCGACGCGATCTACAAGCTCGCCGAGAAAGGCCTCACCATCCAGCGCTACAAAGGCCTCGGCGAGATGAACCCCGAGCAGCTCTGGGAAACGACGATGAACCCCGTCACGCGCCGCCTCCTGCAGGTGGCCATCGAGGACGGCGTCGGCGCCGACGAGATGTTCACGATCTTGATGGGAGACCAGGTGCAGCCGCGCCGTGAGTTCATTCAGGACAACGCGCTGGATGTGAAGAACCTCGATATTTGATGTGACAGCGGCGGCATGGCCGCCACTCCAGACATGGCAGACGACTTCGACTACACAGGCCACAACGAACCAAGAGTTCCCGTCAACATCGAAGACGAGATGCGCAAGTCGTATCTCGACTATGCGATGTCGGTCATCATCGGCCGCGCGTTGCCCGACGTGCGCGACGGTCTCAAGCCCGTGCACCGCCGCATTCTCTTCGGCATGTACGAGCAGGGGAACACCGCCGGAAAGGCGTACAAGAAATCGGCGCGCATCGTCGGCGACGTGATGGGCAAGTACCACCCCCACGGCGACAGCGCCATCTACGACGCGGTCGTGCGCATGGCCCAGGACTTCTCCATGCGCTACCCCCTCGTCGACGGCCAGGGCAACTTTGGCTCGCTCGACGACGATCCGCCCGCGGCCATGCGCTACACCGAGGTTCGCCTCACGCGTTTCGCCGAAGAGCTGATGCGCGACGACATCGACAAGGAGACCGTCGACTGGGTGCCGAACTACGACGGCACGGAGCGCGAGCCGTCGGTGCTCCCGGCGAAGTTCCCGAACCTCCTCGTCAACGGCTCTTCCGGCATCGCCGTCGGCATGGCCACGAACATCCCGCCGCATAACCTCGGCGAGGTGATCGATGCCTGCCTGATGATGATCGAGAACCCGAAGGTGACGTGGAAGGAGCTGATGACCGTCCTTCCCGGCCCCGATTTCCCCACCGGCGGCTTCATTCACGGCCTCGACGGCATCCGCCAGGCCTACGAGACCGGCCGCGGGATCATCCAGGTGCGCGCGCGCGCCGGCGTGGAGACATCGAAGAAGGGCGACAAGCAGCAGATCGTCGTGACGGAAGTGCCGTACATGACGAACAAGGCCCGCCTCGAGGAGAAGATCGCGGAGCTGGTGAAGGAGAAGCGCATCGAAGGCATCTCCGACACGCGCGACGAGTCGTCGCGCGAAGGGATCCGCCTCGTCATCGAGCTGAAGCGCGACGCGGTGCCCGAGGTCGTCCTCAACAACCTGTACCGCAACACGCAGATGCAGACGACGTTCGGGATCATTTTCCTGGCCATCGTCAACAACAAGCCCGAGGTCATGGACCTCGGCACGATCATCCGGCACTTCCTCGAGCACCGCAAAGAGATCGTCGTCCGCCGCACGCGCTACGACCTGCGCAAGGCCGAGGAGCGGGCGCACATCCTCGAAGGACTGGTCAAAGCGCTCGACCACCTCGACGAAGTGATCGCGCTGATCCGCGGCAGCAAGACGCCGCCCGAGGCGAAGCAGGGCCTCGTGTCGCGTTTCGAGTTCACGGAGATCCAGGCCCAGGCCATCCTCGACATGCGCCTGCAGCGCCTCACGGGACTGGAGCGCGAGAAGATCCTCGCCGAGTACACCGAGGTGCTCGAGATCATTCGCAAGCTCAAGGAGATCCTCGGATCCGAGCAGCTCGTGCTCAACATCATCTCAGACGAGCTGCGCGAGATCAAAGCGGCGTACGCCGATCCGCGGCGCACGGAGATCATCCCCGAGACGAACGAGATCTCGATCGAGGACATGATCGCCGACGAGGACATGGTCATCACCGTGTCGCGCGGCGGCTACATCAAGCGCTCGCCGCTGTCGCTCTACCGCGCGCAGCGCCGCGGCGGCAAAGGCCGCATCGGCATGCAGACGAAGGAAGAGGACATCGTCGAGCACCTCTTCGTGGCCTCGACGCACGCGTACGTCCTCGTCTTCACCGACCGCGGGCGGCTGTACTGGCTGAAAGTGCACCAGATCCCCGAGGTGGCGTCGAACGCGCGCGGCAAAGCGATCGTGAACCTGCTGCCGGTGGAGTCGGGCGAGAGCGTCCGTGCATTGCTGACGACGCGCGACTTCAGCGAAGGGAAATACGTGGTCATGGCCACGCGCGCCGGCAAGATCAAGAAGACCGAACTGTCGGCGTTCTCGAACGTGCGCGCGACCGGCATCATCGCCATCGACATCGCCGAGGGCGACGACCTCTACGCCGTGCGCCTCTCCGACGGCAATTCCGACATTTTCGTCGGCAAAGCCGGCGGCCGCGTGATCCGCTTCAACGAGAACGAAGTGCGCCCGATGGGCCGCGGCGCCGCCGGCGTCCGCGCCGTCGAGTTGCGCGGCGACGACCACGTCGTGGAGATGGACGTGCTGCCCGCCGGCGCGGTGGTCGAGGACGACAGCGAGCCTGAGGGCGACGAGTCCGCCGACATCACTGCCGACAGCGGCGGCTACATCTTCACCGTCACGGCGAACGGTTACGGCAAGCGCACGCCGGTGTCGAAGTATCCGACCAAGCACCGCGGTGGCAACGGCGTGATCGACATCAAGACCGGAGAACGCAACGGCAACGTGGCCGGCATGGCCGTGGTATTCGAGGAGGACCAGATCCTTCTCATCACGGAGCAGGGCATGATCCTGCGCGTGCCGGTGTCGTCGATTCCGATCAAGGGCCGCAACATCCTCGGCGTGCGCGTGGTGCGCACCGAGGATGGTGACCGCGTCGTCGCCGCGATCAAGCTCGTGGAGAAGGACGAGGGCGACGAAGTCGAAGAAGAGTCAGTTCACTAATGTGGAGTGCGTCGGCCATGCCGGCGCTGTCGGAGCGGCGGCATGGCCGCCGCACTCCACATTCACGCGCGTTCTTCGGCGCGCGTCTCCTGCTCGCGCGTCTTCGCGCGCCGCGGCACCGGCTCGTCTTCGGCTTGCGCCATCAGCTCCCGCCAGCGCTGCGCTTTCATTCGCTCGAATACGCCACCGGCATGCCCGGCGGGGATCCAACTGTTCCCGCCGCATTTCGGACAGCGTCCTCGGAAGGCGATGTTCTTCCCGCAGTCGGGACAGATGATCACGAGCGAGTGCGACAGCTCGAATTTCTGTTCCCCTTCCGCGTCGAGGGAGTTCAGGAAAGCGCTGAGATTCGAGAAGGTTTCTTCGAGGGACATGGCTGCTCGGCTGTCAAGACTGCATGCGACATGCCGATCTCCGCGATGAGCACGACCACGAGCAAAGTCGCTCCAACGAAAGGAATTGCGGCGCGGAGATAGAGGCTGAAGGCGTCGAGCCCGGTCAGCCGCTGCACGATGGAGAAGGGAATCGGTGCGGCGACGAGTCCAAATGAGATGGCGAGCAGCGTCGTGCGCCAAGACCATGGCTGGTTGCGATGGCGTGCATACAGGAACGCGTACGGCAGCAGCAGAAAACTGAAGTAGTAGTTCTGGTTGTGCGGCGGCAACAGCACCATGGCCATGGCGATCACGCCGAACTCGAGGTCTTCCATGCCTTCGCGGTTGCGCACGCGGAGCATGAGCGCGCAGAAGGCGATGAGAGCGATGACGATGGCGACGCGGCTGGCCGTCACGGCGTGCTCCAGTCCGGCGATGCGCACGATCACGCCGGAGAGGCTCTGATTGAGATCCGAGTTGGTGAATCCGCCGTGCTTCGCCTGCTGCAGCGTACCGTTGTTCTGCCATCCAAGGAGGAGCTGCGTGGCGATGGCGATCGGCACGATCACCGCGATCGCGGCAATCAGCGCGCGCCACTTCCGCTTCAGCACGAGCCACGGCAGGTACGCGATCGGGAGGAACTTCGCCATCGCCGCGGCGCCGAGGACCGCGCCGCACGCGCCGTCGCGGCCGCGCCGGTACAGCGCATACGCGGCGAAGAGGAGCAGCAGCTCGAAAACCTCGATCGTCCGCTGCGTGAGCGCTTCATAAAGCGGATTGAAGTTGAGGAACGCCACGATCACGACGAGCGCATCGTCGACCACCTTCGCGGCGATCGCCATCGTGATGGCGACGAAGATCAGGTTCACGAACAGCCACGCGATGTACGCCGACCGCAGCGACGGAAAGGCCAGGAGCGGCGCTGCGATCAGGTGCTCGATCGGGCCGTAGTACCAGATGTCCGGGTGCCCCCACGACCACATGTGCGTCCACTGCTGCGCCAAGGTGCCCGTCCAGAGGTCGAGCCGTCCCGCGAGCATTGCCAATCGTCTCGGAGGGAAGCTGGCCAGGAAGTCGCCGTAGAAGTTCTGGAGCGGCTGGCGCAGGCCGGTGACGGCGAAGTGCGCCAGCGAGTAGAGGAGAGCAGCGGTCCACAGCAATTTGCGCCGCATCAGATCCTCATGATGTCGAACTGCTCGTGGTGCAGCGACTCGTCGGGCTTGAAGACGAGGTGGATGCCAAGATTGCGCTCGATCTCCTCGAAGATCGGGTCGGACGCGCCGTGCAGCGTACCGTAGACCACCGGGTGGATGCGCACGATGACGTCCTGGCCTTCGTGCAGGTCGCGCAGCTTCATCAGCTCGCGCCAGATCTCCAGGGAGATCGTCGTGTTCGACTTGATCCGCCCGCTGCCGCCGCAGTAGGGGCACGCTTGCGTGAGTGACCGCTCCAGCGACTGGCGCACGCGCTTTCGCGTCATCTCGATCAAGCCGAACTCCGAGATCTGCAGGATCTTCGTTTTGGAGCGGTCCTTCTTGATCTCCTCTTCGAGCGTCTCGAAGAGGCGCGCGCGGTTGTTCGGGTCCTCCATGTCGATGAAGTCGAGGACGATGATGCCGCCCAAGTCGCGCAGACGGATTTGGCGGACGATCTCTTTCGCCGCTTCGAGGTTGGTGCGGAAGACGGTCTCCTCGAGGTTCTTCCGTCCGACGTACTTGCCGGTATTGACGTCGATGGCCACGAGCGCCTCAGTCTGGTTGATGACGATGTAGCCGCCCGACTTCAGCCACACCTTCGAGCGCAGCGCCTTGGCGATCTCCGGCTCGATGCCGAGCTCGTCGAAGATCGGCTCGTCGCGGCGGTAGAGGCGGACGCGCGAGACGAGGTTCGGCTGGATCTGGTCGAGGAACTCGACGATGCGCTGGTATTGATCGACGGAGTCGACCCACACGGTCTTGAACTCGGGCGAGAGGACATCGCGGATGGTGCGCAGGACGAGGTCGAGGTCGTGGTGGATGGCCGTCGGCGCGGAGACTTTCTCGGCCTTGCGGCGGATCTGCTCCCACAGGTCGGTCAAGTATTTGAGGTCGGCGCGGAACTCGTCCTCCTCGCGCCCCTCGCCCGCGGTGCGGACGATGAAGCCGCCCGCGCCGGCGGGACGGATCGACTCGAGGACGTGCTTGAGCCGCAGCCGCTCGTCCTCGCTGTCGATGCGCCGCGAGACGCCGATGTGGTTGACGGTCGGCATGTAGACGAGAAAGCGCCCCGGCAAGGTGATGTGGCTGGTGATGCGCGCCCCTTTGCCGGCGATGGTGTCTTTCGAGACCTGCACGACGATCTCCTGCCCCTCGCGCAGCAGATCCGAGATTGACGTCTCGCGCGGCGGCGGGGCGGGGACTTCGTCGAGGTGGAGCTCGTCGCTGTGCTCGCTGTCGTAGTCCTCGAGGTCCTCGATGACGTCGGAGACGTAGAGGAAGGCGTCGCGCTCGAGGCCGAGGTCGACGAAGGCGGACTGCATGCCCGGGAGGACCTTCGTGACGCGCCCTTTGTAGATGTTCCCGACGATGGTCCGCTGCCGCGTGCGCTCGACCCACAGCTCGACGACCTGCCCCTCGTCCAGCACGGCGATGCGCGACTCGTGCTTGGTGGTGTTGATGACGATCTCGCGGGACATGGGGAGGCATTGTAAGGGGCAGGGCGCAGGGCGCGGGGGGCAGGTGGCGTCCTAGCGGCTGCGTGACTTTCGGGCCGTGGCTGGCACTCGTGCAGTCGGCAAGACGACCACCTGCGGCCCGCCCCTCCGCCCTGCCCCTTCCGGGCAGCTACACTGGCGCCCATGCCTTCCTCCCTCACCATCTACTTCGCCGGCGCGATCAGCGGTGGCCGCGCGGATGTCGCGCACTACCGGAACGTGGTCGACGCGCTCGCCGCGGACGGCTACCGCGTCCTCGCCGGCGCCGTGGCCTCGGAGGACGTCACCGCGCACGGCGAGGCGCTCGATCCATGCGCGATCTTCACCCGAGACCTCGGATGGCTGGCCGAGGCGGATGTGATCGTGGCGGAGGTGTCGGTGCCGTCGACCGGCGTCGGCTACGAGATCGCCGCGGCGCGTTACCGCTTCGGCATCCCGGTCGTCGCCCTCTATCGCGCCGGCCATACGAAGCGATGCTCGGCGATGATCGCCGGCGATGCGGAAATCGAGCTGATCGAGTACGATGACGCCCCCGAAATGCTCGTCCGCCTGCGGTCGAAGCTGGCGAAATACGTTGCGGATGGGCGAGGTTTACGGGCCTGCCAAACGAGCACTCCGGCATAGCTCAGTCGGTAGAGCAGCGGACTGTTAATCCGCGGGTCGTAGGTTCGAGTCCTACTGCCGGAGCCACTTTCGGGTAGGACTTTCCTCGCCGCCCGACACTCCTCCTCTTGAAGGTTCCCTCACTACAGGAGGTGTCTATGTGGAAGCGAGTGTCTCCGTGGCTCGCCGTGTCCGCCACGCTTCTCGTCTGCGCCGCCGCGCCCAAGCCGAGCTGTCCGAACCCGCCGATTCCGATCGTCTCGTCATCCGCCGTTCCGGTGGACGTCTGCGTCCCGTCCAATTTCAATCAGAACCCGATCGCATTCTTCGACGACTACTCGTGGCGCGCCTTTGTCGCGCTCGTCTGGCCGGCAAAAAGCGGGCAGCGCGGCACGCCGGATCCTGCGAAGAAGGTCGGGAGCAGCGGCACGCGCGTCTTCGAGACGTACAAGTCGCTCTACGAGACGTTCCACCTCGACGGCTCGGCGCCGACGGCGTGGAACCAATTCGATCCGCCGAAGCAGAACCCCTGCGGCGTCCAGGAAGGGTTCAACGACATTACCTTGGCGTCGTTCACGAAGTTCGCTGACGTCGGACAGGCCGGCTTCGGCACGCTGATCGGGCCGCTCGTCGCACAGAACAAGACCTATGTCCGCTTCATGACCGGCTTCGACAAGACCGAGTTCACGCAGATCGCGAGCAACCGGTGGTATCTGCGCGCGAACCTGCCGAAGACGCTGACGTTCCAGACCGGCGCGCTCGACGTGAAATCGTCGTGGATCGAGATGGCTGGCGTCGCGCACCCGGAGCGCTACTACACGCGCACGGCGTGGGTGAAGGATCCGTACAGCGGCAAGTGCGCGCATAAGACAGTCGGCCTGGTTGGGCTGCACATCGTGCAGAAGACGCCGTCGCGGCCGCAGTGGATCTGGTCGACGTTCGAGCAGGTCGACAACTTGACGTCGACGTTCAACGACGGATCCGGCATGGCCATGCCGACGTCGAATCCGTACAGCGTCGCCGGACTGCCGCCCGCGCCGCCAAAGCCGTACAACGTATCGCGCATCCGCCCGATCCACAGCTCCACGCAAGCGACGAACGCGGCGTACCAGAAGCTCCTCGCCGGCACGCCGTGGCAGTTCTATCAGCTCGTCATGACGCAGTGGCCGCTGGCGGTGAGCTCGCCGAAGACGATCGCCACGCCGCAGAACACGTTCCCCGGCAACAACGCCGACACCGCCTTCGCCAACGCGACGATGGAGACGTTCGACCAGGCCAGCATCTTCACCGGCTGCATGTCGTGCCACGCCGCGACGCAGCAGGCCACGGACCTCGTCTGGGCGCTGAAGGATCACGCCTTCCCGGCGGACATCCCGGTCATCTCGGATCCGCAGCTTCAGCAGCTCCAAGGCATGCTGACGCAATCGAAAATCCCGGACGCCGACGTCAAGCGCACCGCGGCGAAGAAAGACGAATAGGAGACGCGACCATGGCAACTACATACAAAATCCATCCAGCCATCGGCGTCGCGCGCGCGGGGACGAGCGACGCGTTCTATCTCACGCCCGAGGAGGGCGGGACGCTGCCGACCGACCCCGTGACCGGGAAGCCGATCACCAGCTTCCGCGACTCGACAGGGAACATGCTGCGCCAGGCGCAGCGCTTCCGGGTCTTCGCCTACGACGACGCGAATCCCGGCGGCGTCGAGGTGCAGGCCGGCGCGAACGGCGTCGCCGCCATCGAGTGGACGGTCTACCTCGCGAACAAGAAAGCGGTCTGGTACCAGTTCGAGCAGCTCACCGGCTCGGGTCAGAAAGGCGATCCCGGATATCTCGCCAACGGAGCGAAGAATCCGCTGCGCAACGTGAAGATCACGCAGCCAGGAGAGCGGCAGAAGCTGATCCTCGATCCCGGTCCGCGCACGATCGGCGGCAGCGGCAATCCGACTGCGGCGGAGCTCACGCTGAGCGGCGACCCGGCCGACGCGGCGAAGATGCTGCCGCTGCCGGTGACGTCGCTCGGCTCGATCCGGCTCGACGCAAACGGCAATCTCCTCGTCGTTGGCAGCGACGGCGCGTCGGGGACGACGAACATCAATCCGCCCGGCCACTTCCAGTACATCATCACCCGCTACGCGAACAATGAGGGGTGGTTCGACAGCATGGGCGACGGCCCGGTCACGGCGCAGCTCGTGATGAGTGACGGGACGAAGGTCGCGGTCGACGTCCCCGCGTGGTGCCTCTCCGAGCCGCCGAAGTACGCGCCGCAGATCGTCAACCTGATCACGCTGCACGACCTCATGTACGACATCGCCGTGCGGGAGATGAACTACGACCCGACGCTCTTTGCCAATGGTGCGTTCAATCCCGACTACGAGATCGACGTCAAGGAACAGATCGTGCCGATTCTCATGCGGCCGTCCGGCTATCACTGGGTCGCGGACATCGACGACTACGGCGTGGCCTCGCACGACGCGCTGCCGCAGAACGACGCCTCCAACTTCCCGATCTCGCGGCTGCGTCCGCCCTCGGCGGAGAACTCCGACTTCACGCAGATGCCGCGCCTCGCCGGCGACAACCCGATCAGCGACAACATCGTCGACAAGTACCTGACGGTGACGCCGACGCAGTACTTCTTCATCACGCAATGGATGGCCGGCAAGGTGCGCGCGACGCCGTTGCCGCCGCTCTCGTTTGCGGCGCGGCTCGACCGCGCGGCATTGGACAACTGCGTGGGCGGCGCGTTCTGCCCCGGCATCGAGATGACGTGGATCAGCCGCAACACGACGATCTACGCGGAGCCGTTCCGCATCCGCATGAGCGGCTCGATCACGCCCGGAAAGCTGAGCCAGACGAACGGCGACAACAACGACTACTCGAACGGTATGGAGCCGGGCGACATCATCAAGTACATGGCTCAGCCGTGGCAGGCCGACTTCAACGAGTGCTCGAACCAGCAAATCACGCACGATCCGAACACGAACACGGGCAAGGATCCCTCGACGATGTTCTGGTGGTGGCCGGCCGAGCGGCCGTACGCGGTGTTCACCTCAGCTGATGGCGAGCAGGTGCAGTGGACGCGCGGCTTCAAGGATCCGAACAACGACAACTCCCCGCCCAACCTCGGCGACATGCAGATGGTCGTGAACTGGAAGGACATGGGCTTCATCCTCAAGCAGGGCGCCGCATTCCTGGAAGTCGAGCGCAACACGGCCGCGGTCGACGCCTACAAGGAGCCGCTGAAGCCGCACACGCTTCCGATCGCGGCGGGTGGCGGTGAAGTGCCGAGCGCCACGCCGCCGCAGCCGGGCGCGCCGCCGGAGAAGCCGCTGCAGTGATGAGCTCATTCGACGTCGTGATCGCGGGCGGCGGCCCGGCGGGGATGGCGATGGCCATCGAGCTCGCGCCGTCGCTCGCGGTCGCGGTGATCGACGCGCGCGAGCATCGCGCGGTGCGCGGCGAAACGCTCGCTCCCGGCTGCCGTCCGCTCCTCACGCGCCTCGGCGTGTACCACGCGTTCCTCCACGGCGGCCACGCGCGCTGCGAAGGGACGATGGCGTCGTGGGGCGCGCCGTCGCTGCACGTGACCGATTACCTGCTGCATCCCGAGCGATACGGCTGGCGCCTCGACCGCGATGCGTTCGATGCCATGCTCGCGTCCGAGGCGCAGCGCCGCGGCGCGACGCTCATGGCTTCGCGCGTCGACGCGGTCGTGCGTGAGGGCGATCTCTGGCGCATTTCCGGCCTTTCCTCCTCCGTGGTCGTCGACGCCACCGGCCGCCAGGCCGCCATTGCTCGCCGTCTTGGCGCTCAGCGCCTCATCGCCGACAACCTCGTCGGGGTGTCCGGCGTTCTCGAGCCGCGCGCTCCACTGCGCAATGAGAATTACCCGCTGATTGAGGCGCGGCACGACGGCTGGGTCTACTCCACCGTCACGCCGCGCGGCGAGATCGTCGTCGTGGCCATGACAGACTCCGACGTCGCGCACGCGTGCAGTCTTCACGATCCGGATGCTTGGCGCCGCTGGATCGCCGCACCGCCGCGAACGGCCGCGCGTCTCGCCAGTGCCACGCTGCGCGGCCACGTCACGACACTCTCCGCCTGCTCGCAGCGGCTCGACTGCGCCGCCGGCGACGGGTGGCTCGCCGTCGGCGACGCCGCGGCGGCGTTCGACCCGCTGTCGTCGCAGGGCATCGTCAGCGCGTTGCGCTCCGGCATCGACGCCGCGGCGGCCGTCCGCGTGTGGCTCGCCGGCGACGCGGATGCGCTCGCGCGCCACGCACGCGCAATCGCCGCGACGTACGACGAATACCTGATGACGCGCCGCAGCTACTACGCGATGGAGCGCCGCTGGCGCAACGAGCCGTTCTGGCAGCGGCGCGCGGCGTGATGTGGAGTGCGGCGGCCATGCCGCCGCTGTCGGAGCGCCGGCGTGGCCGGCACCCTCCACATCACTTCGTATACACCGTTACCTCCGCGCTCGACCCCGCCGGCACCTGATCCGCGGGCGGGCCGTTCCACGACACTCGCACCGGCACGCGCTGCACGACCTTCACGAAGTTGCCGGAGGCGTTGTCGGGCGGGAGGAGGGAGAACGTCGCGCCGGTGCCGCCGGAGACGCTCTCCACCTTGCCCTCGAAGTCGCGGCCGCCGAGGGCGTCGACGCGAATGCGGGCTTGCTCGCCGGGGCGGAGGCGCTTCATCTGCGTCTCCTTGAAATTCGCGATCACGTACGTCGTGCGCGGCACGATGTTGACGATCGGCTGTCCCGGCGCGACGAACGTTCCGACGCGCACGGCGAGCTTCGAGGCGATGCCGTCGGCGGGCGAGGTGATCTTCGTATAGGACAGATTGAGCTGCGCCGCCTTCAGCGCCGCCTGGGCGGCCTGGATGCGCGCTTGTGCGAGGCGGGTCTGCGCGCGCGCCGACTCGACTTGCGCCGACACCGGCGCGCTCTGCACCACGCGCCCCTGGGCCTGCTGCACGTTCGCCTGCGCGGCCTGCCGTGCGTTCTCCGCCTGCGATACCTTCGCGCGGGCGGAAGCGAGATCGGCATCCGCCGCGTCGCGCGCCGCGCGCGCGGCGTCGACCTGTGCGCGCGAGATGTCGCCCTTTCCCCCGAGCTCCTCGGCCCGCGCGTAATCGCTGCGCGCCTTCTTCGCATTCGCCTCGGCGCGCGCCACCTCGGCGCGCGCGGCGGTCACCGCCGAGGCCGAGGTGTCGACGTTCTCGCGCGCGCTCTGCTCGGCGCCTTGCGCGGCCACGAGCGCGCCCTGCGCCGTCGCACTCGTCACCGCCACGCGTGACGCCGCGTCCGCGGCCTGCGCGCGCGCCGTCTCCAGATCGCCCTCCGCCTGCGCCAGCTTCACCAGCGCGTCCTGCGGATCGAGCTCTGCGATCAGGTCGCCGCGGTGCACCGGCTGGTTCTCGTGGATGTGCACGGTGACAACCTGCCCGCTCACGCGCGCCGCCACCGCGACGAGGTCCGCCGTCACCTGCGCGTCGTCCGTCGTCTCTTTCCCTGACGTCATCAACGCGTATGCACCGTAGGCGATCAGCAGCACGGCGATCGCGATTCCGGTGATCAGGTAGATCCGTTTGGCCCGATTCGGCTTCAGCACGGGCTCGTGATGCGGGATATCGCTCATTACATCTCCATGTGCACTTCCACCGGCTCCGCGTGCTCCGGCATCCGCAAGAAAAAGACCAGCGGCAGAACGCAGAGGAAGAGAATCCCGGCCAGGTAGAAGAGCTTCTCGAACGAGATCACCATGGCCTGCCGCCGGACCTGCATGTCGAGAATTTGCGCGGCCGTGGCCTGCGCGCCGTGCGCGTCGAAGCCGCGTCCCTGCAGCATGTGCTGCATCGCCGCGAGGCGGCCCGCGACTGCGGGGCGGTCGATGCTGAGGCTCGGCAGCATTGCTTCGCGCGCCCGCGACGCATAGCGCGACATGAGCGTGGCGAAGACCGCCAGGCCCATCGAGCCGCCGGTCTGGCGCAACAGCGAATTGAGTCCCGTTGCGTCGGATAATCGATGGCGCTCGATGCAGCTGAGCGCGACTGTCGTCAGCGGGATGAAGAGACAACTGAAGGCAACGCCCTGCAGGATCAGCACGTTCACGATGCCGCGCGCCGACGTCTCGAGCGTGTAGTGCCCCATCAGCCACGCCGTGTAGGCGAAGACGAGGATGCCGAAAGCGACGACGATGCGCGGCGAGACGTGGTTGTAGATGCGCCCGACGATCGGCATCACCACGAGCATCGTCAGCGACCGCGGCATCAGCGCGAGCCCCGCCTGCGTGGCGGTGAAGCCGAGCAGCACCTGCATGAAGATCGGCAGGAGGAACGTGACGGCCATCAGCATCGCGAACATGACCGCGCCGATCATCGTTCCGGAAAAGAAGACGACGTCGCGGAACAGCGAAAAGTCGACGGCGGGGACTTGCGCGGAAAGCTCGCGGATGACGAGGAACGCCAGCGACACGATGGCCACGAGCGTGACGAGCTTGATCTCGCCCGACTCGAACCAATCGTTGCGGTTCCCCTCTTCGAGCACGTACTGCATCGTGCCGAGGCCGATGATCAGCATGGCGATGCCGCTCCAGTCCATGTTCTTGCGCTGGCGCTCGGCCATGGCGTGCAGCGCTTCGCGTACGTCCGCCGGCTCGTGCACGAAGCGGGAGACCATCAGCAGCGACACGAGACCGATCGGCACGTTGATGTAGAAGATCCACGGCCACGAGTAGTTGTCGACGATGTAGCCGCCGAGCGTCGGCCCGAACGCCGGGCCGAGCACGACGGCCATGCCGAAGAGCGCCATGGCCATCCCCTGCTCCTTCGGCGGAAAGGTCTGGCGGAGGATGGCCTGCTCGGTCGGCTGCAGCGCGCCGGCGCCGAGGCCTTGGAGGACGCGGAAGAAGACGAGGAGCGGCAGCGAGCGGGCCATACCGCAGAGCGCCGAGCCGGCGATGAAGAGGACGAGGCAGGTCATGTAGACGCGCTTCTGCCCGAAGAGGCGCGCCAGAAATCCGGTCAGCGGCATGACCATGACGGTGGCGATGACGAAGCCGGTGGTGACCCAGGTGATTTGCTCGATGGTGACGCCGAGCGAGCCGGTGAGATGCGGCACGGCGACGTTGACGATCGACGCGTCGATCGCCCCCATGAGCGTGCCGAAGGTGATCGACACGGTGACGAGCCACTTGTTGACCGGCTTGCGCTCCGTTGTGGAGTGCGGCGGCCATGCCGCCGCTGTCGTCGTCATTTCGACGCCTCCACCACCCTTCGGATGTCGCCCGTCGCATGCGCAAGATCGAACGCCGCCGCCGCGGCGTCGGCGCGCGCGGCGATGAGGTCCTCGCGCGCCTGGCGGTACGCGTCCTGCGCGCGGTCGACCTCGACGGGCGAACCGTACCCCGCCGCGCGCCGGTCACGTGCCACGGTCAGCGCGTCCTCCGCCACGCGTACGTTCTCCTCGGCCACGGCCGTGCGCGCGTTCGCGCTCTCGACGTTGAGCGTGGCGCGGCGCACGTCCTGCTCTATGTCGCGCCGGCGCTGCGCGTTCTGGATCTCGACGTCATGCTCCTCGATCTTGGCGCGAGCGACGTTGGCGTCGATGTCGGCGTGCAGGATCGGCACGGCCACGATGCCGGCGATGCGCCGTGAGTAGCGCAGGTCATTCGTTTTGTTGCCGCTCAAGTCGCCGAGGTAGTCGAAGCTGACGCTGGGGAGCCGGCGGGCGCGCGCGGCTTCGACGCCGAGGCGGGCGGCGGCCTCGCGCGCGGCGAGCT
>DATDFB010000041.1:0-22692 GCA_036522835.1 Thermoanaerobaculia bacterium
GGTGCGCATCGTCGACGCCGGCAGCGGCGCGCCGATCGACGGCAACGTGGTGCTCCTCGACGCGCAGAAGAAGTTCGCCGGCAACGGCAACGGCCGCGGCGACGACGGCGCGGTGCACGTCTGGGCCGCGCCGGGGGCGTACACCGCGCAGGTGCGCGCGAACGGCTACATCATGCAGAGCGTCGAGCTCACGGTGCCGGGCCCCGAGGTGCGCGTGGCCCTGCCGCGCGCGGCCGGCCTGGTGATGACGTCGCGCAGCGGTGGGACGTTCCGCATCGTTCCCCCGCGGCCGGGCGGCAACATCGGCATGCCGACGACGTTCACCATTCGCCCCGGCGAGCGCATGCCGATGTATTCGCTCCTGCCCGGCGTCTACGAAGTCGACAAGCTCGCCGACGGCGGAAAGTCGGTGGCGAAGCAGTACACGGTGGTGCTGACGGCGGGTCAGACGGCGACGCTGGACGCGGACTGAGCCGGCGCGACGTCGGGAAACGATCCGCCGCGATTGAAGAAAACGTGCGCGGCCAGCGCGCGCAGCGGCGGCGTGCGCAGCAGCGCGCAGCCGAGCTCCATCGTGAAGGGATTGGACGCGGCGCGGATGACGCGGCGCATCCACTGCCGCGCCACGAAGCGGGCGCGGAAGCGGTCGCCACTGTAGGCGTCGAGCACGCGGGCGTCGCCGCTTTCGAGGTATGCGGCGATGACGCCGGCGGCGAGCTCCGAGAGGCGCAACGCGCCGTCGAGACCTCCCGCCGTCAGCGGCGAGACCGCGCCGGCGGCGTCGCCGACGACGAGCGCGTGCCGGTTGGCGATGCGCCGCAGGATCCCGCCGACCGGGATCACGCCGCCGCGCCGCTCCACTGCCCGCCCACCCGCGAGATGGCCGACGCTGGCGCGAAACGCGCGCAGCGCGGCGGCAGGATCGAAGCGCTCGCGGTATCCGGCCACGCCGACGTGCGCCTCCACGCCGTCGCTCGCAACCCAGGCGATGTATCCCGGCGCCAGCCGCGGATCGAGAAAGCAATGCAGCGCCGGCTCCTCGGCGCGCGCCGAGACGATCTCCTCCGCGCCGACGAGAAGCTCGCAATTGCGGTCAAGCCCCAGCGAGCGCGCCACGAGCGAGCGCGCGCCGTCCGCGCCGACGATGTAGCGCGCCTGCAGCACCGCCCGCCGCCCCCGCCGCTCCACCACCACCCTCCCCGGCGAGATCTCGACGACGTTGCTCGACGGCATCCATTCGACGCCCGCGCGGCTGCACTGCTCGAGGAGCCAGAGGTAGAGCCAGGCCATGCGCCCGATGCGGAACTCGCCCTGCGCCGCGGTGAGGCGCAGCGCCCGCCGCGCCGGCGAGTAGAGAACGACCTCGCGGATCGGCGCCCCGAGCTGCTCGTCCGGCAGCGGGAAGTCTTCCCAAGTCTTGCGGACGAAGATGCCGGTGGTGTGGATGCCGTCCGCGAGGGATGCCTTGCGGTCGAGAAGGCCCACTCGGTACCCGCGCCCGGCCAGGAGGCGCGCACAATGCAAGCCGGCCAGACCGGAACCGAGGACGAGGACGTCGCGCATGACAGCCATTGTAAAGCACTTTATATACCAAAGTCATGGGTCCTGTGTCCTGCGTCCTGAGTAGGAGCGCGGCATGTTGCTCATCGGCATGCTCCTCGCCTTAGGCACTCAGAACCCAGGACTCAGGACTCAGGACTCCATCACCGTCACGGCCACCCGCACAAAAACGCGGCTAGCCGATACCCCCGCCAGCGTGGTCGTCCTCGACCGCAACGCCCTTCTCGACGCTACGACCGCGGACGACGCGCTGCGCCAGGTCCCGGGCTTCGCGCTCTTCCGCCGCACTGGCTCCCGCACCGCCAACCCGACGTCGCAGGGCGTCTCGCTGCGCGGGGTCGGCGCGAGCGGCGCGTCGCGCGCGCTGGTGCTCGACGACGGCATTCCGTTGAACGACGCCTTCGGCGGCTGGGTCTACTGGGGCCGCGTGCCGCGCGCAGCGCTCGACCGCGTCGAGGTCCTCCGCGGCGGCGCCTCCGACCTCTACGGCTCCGCGGCCATGGGCGGGGTCGTGCAGTTTCTCCGCCGCGGCGACGGCGTCGCGGTCGACGCCTCCGCCGGCTCGCAGCGCACCGGCACGTTCTCGCTCTTCGCCGCGCACGTCCTCGGCAGCTGGCGCGGCAGCGTCGCCGCCGACATCCTCCGCACGGACGGCTACGTCCTCGTCGGCCGCGACCAGCGCGGCGCCGTCGACGTCGACGCCAACGCGCGCCACACCGCCGTCGACGCCACGCTCGAGCGCGCGTTCGGCGACAGCGCGCGCGCCTTCCTCCGCGGCTCGCACTACAACGAGTCGCGCCACAACGGCACGCCGCTGCAGATCAACGACACGAACTTCCGCCAGCTCGCCCTGGGCGCCGACGCAGGTCCGTTCTCGCTGCGCGCGTACGGCAGCAACCAGGACTACCACCAGACCTTCTCCGCCGTCGCCGCCGACCGCGGCTCCGAGCGCCTCACCGTCGACCAGCGCGTTCCCTCCCGCGCCCGCGGCGGCTCGCTGCAGTTCGCCCACGCCTTGGGCGCGCGCAACGCCGTCGTCGCCGGCGTCGAGGAGCGCAGCGTCGCCGCCACCGACATCGAGAACACCGCGCGCACGAACGGCGCGCAGCGGACGACGTCCGCCTTCGTCGAAGACTCGATCGTCGTCGCGCCGTCGCTCACCGTCACGGGCGCCGTGCGCTTCGACCGCTGGCGCGACGACGATGCCTGGTCTCCGCGCCTTTCCGCGATCTGGCGCGCGAACGACCGCGTCGCCGTCACCGCCGCCGCCTACCGCGCCTTCCGCGCACCGACATTGAACGAGCTGATTCGAAACTTCCGCGTCGGCAACGTGCTGACGCTCGCCAACGACGCGCTCACCGCCGAGCGCCTCTCCGCGGTCGAGGCGGGCGTGCGCGTCGGCTCGTTCCGAGCAACTGTTTTCTCGATGACGACGGACGACACGATCTCGAACGTGACGCTGTCGACGACGCCGTCGCTCATCACCCGCCAACGCCAGAACCAGGGCAGCAGCCGCTCGCGCGGCCTTGAGCTCGACGCCGACCGCCGCCTAGGCGACTGGCGCCTCTCCGCCGGCTGGCTCTTCGCCGACGCCGCGCTCTCCACCGGCCGGCGCACGCCGCAGGTGCCGAAGAACGCCGCCACGCTGCAGGCCGCGTGGCGCGACGCCGTCGGCGTGCAGGCGCGCTGGTCGTCGCGGCAGTTCGACGACGACCTCAATCAGTTCCCGCTGCGCGGCTACACCGCCATCGACCTCTTCGCCTCGCGCGGCCTTTTCTACGCGGCCATCGAGAACGTGACGAACGCGCGCATCGAGGCCGGCGCGACGCCCGTTGTTACACTTGGCCAGCCGCGCGCGTTTCGCGCCGGCGTGCGATGGGCTGGAAAATAGAGAAGCAGGCCAACGGCAAATACGCGATCTACTCGACGCGCATCGACGACTACATCGTCATCGACGCCGAGGAGCTGGAGATCGCGCAGATCTATGCGGAGAAGGGCGTCAAGGTCTACCTCGCCTCCGCCCGCGCGCAGATCGCCAAGCAGACGCCCGTGCCCGCCGCGGGCGAGGCGAAGATCGAAGCGACCCGCAAGCGCGGCAGCGCGCCGAAGGAAGGGGAAGTGCCGATTGGAGTGACGGGATTTACGATGAATGACGAGTCAGGTGACAGGTGACAGGTGACAGGTGACGGGTGACAGATGACAGTGACCTGTGACCTGTGACCTGTGACCTGTGACCCGTGACCCGTGACCTGTGACCCCTGACCCGTGACCTCCCAATGATCGACCCCTACCTCGCCCGCATCAACTACACCGGCCCTCGCGAGCCGACGCCCGAGGTCCTGCGCGCGCTGCACGTGCAACATCTGTTGACCGTCCCGTTCGAGAACCTCGACATTCACCTCGGCCGCGAGATCGTTCCGGACGAGCAGCGCATCCTCGACAAAGTCGTCCGCCAGCGCCGCGGCGGCTTCTGCTACGAGTTGAACGGCGCCTTCGCCGCGCTCCTCCGCGCACTCGGATTCGAGGTCGAGATGCTCTCCGCGCGCGTGCCGCGCACCGACGGCACGACCAGCCCCGAGTTCGACCACATGACCCTGCTCGTGCATGCAGGCGGCGAGCGCTGGCTCGCCGACGTAGGCTTCGGCGAGTGCTTCCTTCACCCCAAGCGCATCGACTTCGCCGGCGATCAGCCCGATCCCTGCGGCACGTTTCGCATCGAGCAGCGCGACGCACGCGACTGGCTGCTGTCGTCGGCGCAGCAATCCGAGTACCTCTTCTCGCTCGAGCCGCACCCGCTCGCCGACTACGCGGCCATGTGCCGCTACCATCAAACCTCGCCGCAGTCGTCGTTCACGCAGAAGCGCGTCTGCACGCTGGCGACGACGACCGGCCGCATGACGTTGCGCGACGATCGCCTGATCATTACCGAGAACGGCACGAAGCGCGAAGAGCCGATTGACACCGACGATGCCTGGCGCGCCGCGCTGCGCGAGAAATTCGGAGTGGAGTTGCCATGAGCCCAACGCTGATCGCCGCCGTGGCCGTGACGATGTGCGGCATTCACGTTTCCGTTCCGGACGGATGGAAAGCCTCGATTGCCAGCAACACGAACACGGAAGTCGTGGAGTGCAAGGCCGAAATCGATCCGCCGCATTGGCCCACCCCCGGAAAATCGCGGTGGGGCGCTCCCGACCATCCGCTCGGGATCAAGGTCTTCTTGCGGAAGGCCGCGCGCGATGCGGTCTTCGAGGAGATGAGCTTCTTCACGGACGAGGAGGGAGAGGTCACCGTTCCCGGCTTCCGCAGCGTGATGGAGAAGGCCGAGCCGTTCCGTATGGGACGGCTGCGCGGCTTCCAGGCCACGCCGTTCGGCCGCGGTTATATTCGTGACGAGTCCCTCCTGCGCGGCGACGAGTCGCGGGTCTACAGCTCATCGACGTGGCTGATCGTGGCCAAGACACGCGAAGGCCGCTGGGTGGGAATCGAATGCGACGGCGGCACGCCCGACGAAGTCGTCGGCTGCGACGCCGCCGTACCGCTTCTCGCCAAGACGTCGAGGTTTGGAAAATGAACGCACGCGGACCCTTTGAAGTGAAGCTCGCGCCGCAGCCGCTCAGCTACGACGCCGGCGGCGCCATGCTGGCGCGGATGACGCTCGACAAGCAGTTTCACGGCGATCTCGAAGCCACGAGCTCCGGCGAGATGCTGAGCGCCGGCTCGGCCGCGGGATCGGGCGGCTACGTGGCCATCGAGCGCGTGACCGGCACGCTCGCCGGCCGGCGCGGCTCGTTCATCCTGCAGCACAGCGCCACGATGAACCGCGGCGTGCCGTCGCTCAGCATCACCGTCGTCCCCGACTCGGGCACGGACGAGCTGACCGGGCTCACCGGCGCGATGAACATCGTCATCGAGGCTGGCAAACACTCCTACGACTTCGAGTACGCGCTGGCATGAACGCCGCCGCCGCCATCCGCCGCGCCATTCCCGTGCTCGCGCAATACGGCACGGCCGACCAGGCCATCGTCCGCGCCTGGCTGATCCGCGCCGGCCTCTCGAAATCCGAGGCTGTCGCCGCGGCCCGTTTCATCCCCCTCGCCCTCGGCCGCGCCGTCCTCCTCGAAGGCCTAGGCATCGCCCTGCCCGACACGTACCTGCTGATCCACGGCGACGCGCGCGAAGAGAAGAAGCTCGCCGGCGAGAAGTTCTTCAGCGCCACGAAGTGGCTTGCCGCGACCCTCGGCAAGGACTACGGCGCGAGCACCGTCGGCGCCGTCGCGCTGCAGAGCGCCGAGGTGCAGGCCGTGAACGAGGCGCTCAACGCGGGGGCGCAGCCGGAGACCCTCGTCGCCTCGCCGCCGGTCGTGCTGTGGGTCGACGGCGTCGACGACGCGCCGCCGCGGCCGTGGTGGAAGTTCTGGGGCTGATGTTCGACGAGCTTTGAGGGCGCACGCTGTGCGCCCCTACCGGAACGCGCGCACAGCGTGCGCGCCCCCGTCACACCCGCGTCCGCACCCGCCGCGCCGTCGGCCGTTCCATCTCCTCCCACGGCTCGATCCCCGCCACCGTGCAGCGCGGCAGCTTCTCGCCGAGGGTCTCTTCGATCTTGCGCACCATCGGGAGGTCCTGCCACGTCACGATCGTCGAGACGATCCCGAGCGCCGCCCCGCGCGCCGTTCGTCCCGCGCGGTGCACGTAATCCTCCACCGCCTCGGGGATGTCGAAGTTGATCACGTGCTCGATCCCCGGCACATCGATGCCGCGGCCGGCGATGTCGGTGGCCACGAGGATGCGGTGCGAGCCGGCGCGGAAGCCTTCCAGCGCCTGCACGCGCTTGCCCTGCGAGCGGTCGGAGTGGATGCGCGACACCGGATGCCCCTTGCGCTCGAGCACGTGGAAGAGCCACTCCGCGTCGATCTTCCGCCGCGCGAAGACGAGCGTCGAGCCGAGCTCCTCGTTCAAGAGCGCCATCAGCGCGTTCCTCTTGTCCTCGGGGCGCACGACGTAGAGGCGGTGCGTGATTCCCGCCGCGGCGCCTTTCGGAGCGATGTCGACGCGCACCGGATTGCGCATGAACTCGCGCGCGATCATCTCGATCGAGTCCGGCATCGTCGCGGAGAACATCATCGTCTGCCGGTTCCGGGGAAGAAGGCGCAGCACCTCGCGCATCTGCGGAAGAAACCCGAGGTCGAGCATGTGGTCGGCTTCGTCGAGGACGAGATGTTCGATCGCGTCCAACGTCACGTGGCGCTGGCGGATGTGGTCGAGCAGGCGGCCGGGCGTGGCCACGATCACGTCGGGCTGCTTCTTCAGCGAGTCCGTCTGCGGGCGCATGCGCACGCCGCCAATCAGGCACGCCGTGGCCAGCTCGTGCTCGGCGCCGAAGAGGTCGAGGAACGCCTTCGTCTGCAGGGCGATCTCGCGCGTCGGCGAGAGAATCAGCCCCCGCACGCCGCGGCCGTGCACGAGGCGCTCCGCCAGCGGCAGCGCGAACGCCGCGGTCTTGCCCGAGCCGGTTTGGGCCAGGCCGATGAGGTCGTGCCCTTCGAGCGCGACCGGAATGACCGCGGCCTGGATCGGCGTCGGGTTCTCGAAGCCGATGTTCTTCACCACGCCGACGATGGCGGCGCTGAGGCCGAGCGATTCGAAGTCTTTGTCCGTCGTCTCGACGGGATGCTGCGGGATTGCAGAAGGAAGCATCAGCGAAACACCCTCACGTACACACTCACGTTCACGACGAGAACGACGGCGCCGATGGCGATCTCGAGCCCGCGCGTCAGCCCGGCGGGGTAGATCAAGCCGAAGATGTAGTGCGCCACGAAGCCGCCCGTGTAGCCGGACTGGCCGGCGCGGCGCAGCATCGCGTTCTCCATCGAAGTCAAAGGACAGTACCAGCCGGCGAACTCGATCAGCGCGCCCCAAATTGCCGCGGGGACGTGCAGCCACATCAGCTTCGGCCACTTCAGCAGCAACAGCCCGCCGAGGATGACGAAGAGAATGAAGGCGAGGTGGATCAGCGCGAGCGCGTTCGCGGCGAGCTTGAAAAGCATGCGCATCATTTCAGGTGACAGTGCACAGGGAACGGGTCACAGGTGATTGTCCCGCAGCGGCACGTGCACCGGCAAGAACACCACCTGTCCCCTGTCCCCTGCGCCCTGTCACCTGAAACTATAATTCGCGCCTCCATGAAACGGCTGATCCCGTTCGTTCTCTTCCTCCTCGCCTGCGCCGCGCTTGCCCAACAACCGGTGCACGTCGTCGTCGTCGGCACGACCGACGTCCACGGCTGGTTCGCCGGCCACCGCGACGAGAAGCCGCCCTACGGCGGCCTGCCGCTCTTCGCCAGCTACGTCGCCGCGCTGCGCGCCAAGGACCCGGGCCGCGTCATCGTCGTCGACTCCGGTGATCTCTTTCAGGGGACGCTCGAGTCGAACTACTTCGAGGGCAAACCGGTCGTCGACGCCTACAACGTCATCGGCTACAGCGCCGCGGCCATCGGCAATCACGAGTTCGACTACGGCCCCGCCGGGCGCGAGAAAGTCATCGCGCGCGATCCCGGCGACGATCCGCTCGGCGCGCTCAAAGAGCGCATCGCCCAGGCCAAGTTCCCGTTCCTCTCCGCGAACATCACCGAGAAGGCCACGGGGAAGACGCCGCCGTGGCTGAAGCGCTCCGCCATCGCGAAAGTCGGCGGCGCGAAGGTCGGCATCATCGGCTTGACCACGCCCGATACGCCCTCCACGACCATGCCGCAGAACGTGACGACGCTGTCATTCAACGACCCGGTGAAGGCCGCGGTCGAGGAGGCGGCGAACCTTCGCGCGCACGGCGCCGACGCCGTCATCGTCATCGCCCACATGGGCGGCCGCTGCAAGGACATGAGCGACGTCAACGACGTGGCCAGTTGCGAGCCGAACCACGAGGCGATGAAGTTCCTGGCGGCGCTGCCGAAAGGGACGATCGATGCCTACTTCGCCGGGCACACGCACTCGCAGATGCGCCAGGTGATCGACGGCGTGCCGGCGCTGCAGGCGCTCAACTACAGCAGCGAGTTCTCGACGCTCGATCTCTGGATCGATCCGGCGCAGCACAAGGTGACGCGCACGGAGATGCGCCCGCTGACGATGATCTGCCCGCAGGTGTTCAAGGGAACGTGGCACTGCAACGCGCGCCTCGTGCCGGTGGGCTCGCCGATGGAGCCGCGCGTGTTCGAGGGGAAGACGATCGCGCCCGACGCCAAGGTGGCGGCGGTGCTGAAGCCGTACGACGAGCAGGTGGCGGCCAAGCGCCTCGAGCCGCTCGGCGTGCGCGCCGCGGCCAACTTCACCCGCTCGTACGACCAGGAGTCGTCGCTCGGCAATCTCCTCGCGGACCTGATGCGCGAGGGCACGGGCGCCGACGTGGCGTTCATGAACTCCGGCGGCATTCGCGCCGACCTTCACGCCGGCGAGTTGAAGTACGGCGACATTTTCGAGGTGAGCCCGTTCGACAACTATCCGGCCGTGGTGACGATGACGGGCGCGCAGCTCGTGGAGATGATTCGCCGTAACCTCGGCGGCTCCCACGGCACTCTGCAGCCGAGCGGTCTGCGCTACACCTACGACGCCGCGAAGGCCGAGAACGCCCCCGAGCGGCTCGTGTCGGTGACGCTCGACAACGGCAACCCGATCGACCCGAGCGCGCTCTACAAAGTGGCGCTCCCGGACTTCCTCGCCAACGGCGGCGGCGGACTGATGTCGATCATGAGCGCGATCCCGGCGGAGCGGAAAGCGTTCGACATGCGCACGCCGCTGCGCGACCTGTTTGTGACGGTGCTGAAGAAGCGCAAGGAGCCGCTCGCGCCGAAGATGGAGGGGAGGATTACCGTGGTGAACGAGAAGCGGAGCGGGAACTAAGCTCAATCTGCGTCTCGAGAAACTCCCGGAACTCGATGCCCGCGGCGCGGAGCTGCTGCGGCACGAGTGACGCCGCCGTGAGGCCGGGCAGGGTGTTGAGCTCGAGGAAGTAGATCTCGTCGTCGGCGACGGCGATGAGGTCGCTGCGCGAGTACCCGCGGCACCCTAGGGTGCGGTGGGCGGCGAGCGCGGTGGCCTGGGCCTCGTTGCGCATCGCGTCGGGGATCTGCGCGGGACAGATCTCGCGCGTCCCCGCGCCGAGGTACTTGCCGAGGTAGTCGAACTCGCGGCCGGGATCGACCAAGATCTCGATGACCGGCAGCGCGAACGCGCCGTCGCCCATGTCGACGACGCCGACCGTCAGCTCGCGCCCGCCGACGAACTGCTCGACGATGTACGGCACCGGCAGGACGTCGGGCAGATCGCCGTCGCGCTCGACGAAGAAGAGCCCGCGGCTCGATCCGCCGGCGAGCGGCTTCAGCACGATTTTCTCGTAACGCGACAGCATCTCCCGCGCGACCTCGGCGAGCTCCGCGCGGTTGCGCGCCACGTGCGACTCCGCGGTGCGCACGTGGTCGGCGACGATCTCCTTCGCCCGCCCCTTGTCGAACGCCGCCGCGCTCGCCTCGGAGTCGGATCCGGTGAACGGAATGCCGCGCCGCTCCATCATCCGCTGCAGGACGCCGTCCTCCCCTCCGGTGCCGTGCAAGGCGAGGACGAAGACGGGATCGTCGACGGGCAGCGTGTCGAGAGCCTGCTCGAGCGTCGGCCACGCCGCGGGGCGGGAGGGGACGAAGTCGACTTCAAACGGACGCTGGTGGCCGAGGAGATCGGGCAGCGCGACGTCGTGCACCGCGCCGCCCGGCGCCCAGAACCACGCCAGCACGTCGCCGAGCGTGCGCACGATGGCCTGCGCGGAAGCGACGGAGACGTGGCGCTCGTCGGACGGGCCGCCGAAGAGAACGATGGTAGTCATGTTCTTAGGTTCTTGGTTCTTAGGTTCTTAAGTTTGTTGCTCGGGAAACTCAAGAACCTAAGAACCCAAGAACCTAAGAACTCTTCAATATTTCTGCCCACACTCCGGACAGAACTTCGCCGCCGACCCCTCCGCCTCGTGGCCGCAGCCGGCGCACTTGCGTTTCGGCGACAGCGACGCGCCGCATTCGGGGCAGAACTTCGCGCCCTGCGTCTTCGCGCCGCACTCGCGGCAGACGGCGCCAGAGACCTGCCCGACGTTGCGGCTCTTGGTCCAGTCGACCTCGCGCGCTTTCTGCTGGATCTGCTCGCGCGCGGCCTCGGCTTGTGCCGCGGCCATCTCTTCGTCGAGGTCGGGCGCGCAGTTCTCGCAGAGCCCGGCCTTCTCGTTCCAGCAGATCGGTTTGCAGACCCAATTGCCGCAGCGCGTGCACTGCTTGAAGATCGGTGAGATCTCGGCGACCGCATCCTTCAGCGCCGAATCGTGCGCGGAGCCGCCGACGGCGCGCTGGATCTCATACGAGCTGTCGGCCACGTTGCCGAAGAAGCCGCCGAAGAGGCTGCCGGCCGCGCGCGCGGCGGAGCCGAGCATGCCGGCGGCCGACGTCTTGAACGACGACATGTAGCCGTTGTGGCACTTCTCGCAGTAGAACTTGAACTGGAAACCGCGGTCAGTGGAGAGGTCTTCGTAGTTGCCGGTGAATGGGATCGCGACCATAGGACGCGAAGTTTAAGCGAACCAGCGGCGGGACAGGAAGTCGAGCGCGAGGGCGAGGCCGACGCGCTGCCGGATCGTGCCGACGATCATCGCCGCCAGCACGCCGAAGAAGACGACGTTCGCGGCCCAGTTGTCGGCCTGGAAGCCGAAGTAGAGCGCGGCGATGCCGAAGAGCATGGGGATGCGGTCGGTGACGATGATGAAGAACCAGGTGTCGCCGTGGTTGCGCTGGTAGATGAGGCCGCACGACGAGCAGCGCTCGTGGGCCTTGATGAAGCGGACGAAGAGCGGACCGTTTCCGCATTGCGGGCACTGGCCGCGAAATCCGCGTTTGAGAACCTGACTGACCTTCACCGTATCATCCGCTGAAATGCAGAATGCAGAACGCAGAATGCAGAACGGGCCTCATTCTGCATTCTGCATTCCGCATTCTGCATTCGCGCATCTCCTCTCAACCGCTCTCTTTCTCGCTCTATCCGTCGCGATGACCTGGCCGCTCGCCGCCAACCTCGGCAGCGCCGTCGCCTGGCCGGGCGATCCCTTCATCAATATCTGGATCCTCGATTGGGACTGGTGGGCGACGTTCCACCAGCCGTTCTCGCTCTTCCAGGCCAACACGTTCTATCCGGCGAAGCTTCCGCTGGCGTACAGCGAGAACCTCTACGGCATCGCGGTGGTGCTCTTCCCGTTCCGCGCTGCCGGCCTCGGCCCGATCGCCGCGTACAACGTGGCCATGCTCCTCGGCTACGCGTTCAGCGGCTTCGGCGCGTACGCGCTCGGGCGGTACGTGACGGGCGGGTGGTGGGCGGGGGTGGCGGCGGGGATCTTCTACGCCTTCGTGCCGTTCCGGATCACGCACGCCTCGCACGTGCAGCACGTTTGGGCTGGGTGGCTGCCGTTGCTGATCGTGGCGCTGCTGCACTATGCGAAGCGGCCGGCGTGGGGCCGCGCCGCGCTGTTCGGCGCGGCGTTTCTGATGAATGGGCTGTCGAACATCCACTGGCTGCTCTTCGGCAGCGTGGCGATCTTTGTTGCGTTTCTGATCGTGCGACCGCGCCCGCTGCCGATCGCGGCGTGCACGCTCGCCGCGGCGCTGCTGCTGGCGCCGTTTCTGATCCCGTACGCGAAGGTGGCGCGCGAGTACGACATGCGCCGCACGTGGCAGGAGACGAAGCGCTTCTCCGCCGAGCCGCGCGACTGGCTCGTGGCGCCGGAGACGATGCGCTGGTACGGCAGGCTGAAGGACCCGAACGTCGATCCGGAGCGGTGGCTCTTTCCGGGCGCGCTCGCTCTCGTCTTCTCGGTTTTGGGTGCTCAGAGCACCCTCTCCCCGCTCGCGGGGAGAGGGACAGGCGCGAAGCGCCGGGGTGAGGGACGCAAGCTTCCCGTCACGTTCATCGCCCTCGCCTGGATCCTCCTCGGCGTCGCCGGCGCGCTCGGCACGCACCTCTTCTTTCACCGTTTCCTCTTCGCGCACGTTCCCGGCTTCCAGGCCATCCGCGTGCCGGCGCGGTGGGCGAACATCGCATACGCCGGCATGGCCATGCTGATCGCGAACGGCGTGAAGCGCTTCGCGCCGCTCGCCGCCGCGGCGCTCACCGTCGAGCTCTGCGCCGCGCCGCTGCTGTGGTACCTCGCCGTGCCCGGCACGCCGCCGGTCTACCGCGCCATTCACGGCCCGACGCTCGAGCTCCCCATCGGACAGGGACTCGACTACGCGTACATGCTCCACGCCACGGCGCACCATCAGCCGATCGTCAACGGCGTCTCCGGCTTCACGCCGCCGGAGACTCTACGCATTGCATCGTTAGTCAACAGCGATTTACTAATTGGTGAACTAAAACGCATCGGCGTCGGCACGATCGTCGTCCACGGCGACGCGGCCGACGACGCCACCCGGCAGTGGCTCGCGCGCGAGCTTGCCCGCGGCCGGATCGCCTTTGCCGGCCGCTTCGACCGCGGCATCAGCGGCGATTGGCTATTCCGAATCGGTAGGGGCGCACGGCGTGCGCCCGATCTCGACGCCTTCCTCAACGCCCAACCGACGTACAACGCCGACACCTTCGGCTTCGTCGACTTTCCCAAGCCGGAGCAGCGCATCGCCGGGAAGCTCTACGTCTCCGGCTTCGCCCTCTCGCCGTACGGCATCCGCTCCGTGACCCTGCGCTTTGCGAACGGGCGCGTCCGCATCGCGCCCTTTCTCTTCGACGACCCGGCGCTGCGCCGCCGCTTCCCGTGGTACGACGCCACGGTGAAGCCGCGCTTCGTGCGCGAATTCGACCGCCGCCCGCCCGGCGTGGCCGAGCGCACCGACCTGCAGGTCGAGGTCGTCGACGGCCGCGGCAGGCGCGTCTTGTTGGAAGATCGTTTCTTCGTCTGGCCGGACCGCCGCTAAAATCCGCGCCACTATGCGCAAACTAGCTCTGATCCCGCTTCTGTTGCTTGCAGTGCCCGCAATCGCCCAGGTCAAATATCCGCAGGCCAGCCCCCACGCCGTGCTCACGCAGACGGTCGGGACGACCGACGTCACCATCGACTACCACCGTCCCAGCGTGAAAGGCCGCCAGGTCTGGGGCGCGCTCGTGCCGTACGGCAAGGTGTGGCGCACCGGCGCGAACGAGGCCACGACGATTTCGTTCAGCGACGACGTCACCATCGACGGCAAGCCGCTGCCGAAAGGGACGTACTCGCTGCACACGATCCCCGGCCCGAACGAGTGGACGATCATCTTCAACAAGGTGGCCAAGCAGTGGGGCTCGTTCTCGTACAAAGCCGAGGAGGATGCGCTGCGCGTGACGGCGAAGCCGCATGCCGCGCCGATGACCGAGGCGATGGAGTTCGACGTCCCGTCGCTCACCGCCGACAACGCCACGTTCGAGATCCGGTGGGAGAAGCTGGCCGTGCCGTTCACCGTCGGCACCGGCGCGACGGCCAAGACGCTCGCCGCCGCCGGCGCCGCCGTCGCCGGCGCGAAGCCGGACGACTGGCAGACGCCGTACCGCGCCGCGAACTTCGCCAACATGGCCGGCGAGATGGCCAGCGCCCGCGCGTGGCTCGACCAGTCGGTCAAGGCGAAGGCGACGTACCAGAACCTCTATCTCCGGGCGCAGCTCGAGGCGAAAGCCGGCCGGCGCGACGCCGCCGTCAAGGATGCCGAGGCGGCGCTCGCCAACGTCGGCGACAACGCCGACATGAAGGCGGAGATCGAGAAGTCGATCAGCGAGTGGAAGAAGAAATAGGCTTCAAGTCCTCGGTGGGGGTGATGGCCTGGATCGCCCCCGCCGCCACCACCCCTACCACCAAGCCCACCACGTTCCACCACAGCCAGGCCACGTTCGTGTAGATCGCGCACCACGCCACCGCGGCCTCGCCGAGAATCGCGCCGAGGCAGACGGCCGTGCCGCCGATGCGCTTCGTGTAGAACGCCAGGAGGAAGATGCCGAGGATCGTGCCGTAGAAGAGCGAGCCGAGGATGTTCACCGCTTCGATCAGCGATCCGAGGCGGGAGGCGAACTCCGCGAAGCCGATGGCGAAGAGGCCCCAGAATACCGTCAGCCACTTCGAGGCCAGCACGTATTGATGGTCCGTGGCGTCGCGCCAGAGGAGGCGCTTCACCACGTCGACCACCGTCGTCGACGCCAGCGAGTTCAGGCCCGACGACGTCGCCGACATGGCCGCGCAGAAGATCGCCGCCAGGAGCAAGCCGACGAGGCCCGCCGGCAGCGTCTGCACGACGAAGGTGAGGAAGATGTAATTCGTGTCGCTCGCGTCGGCCGCGGCGTTCGACTTGCGGATCAGCGACACCGCGGCGGCCCGCGTCGCCTTCTCCTCGTTCTGCAGCGCGCGCACGCGCTCCGTCGCCCGCGCGGTGGCGGCGGCGTCGTGCGCGCGCATGGCGTCGACCAGCGCGTGCACCTCTTCGCGCTTGGCCGCGAACGTCTTCTGATGCTGCGCCTCGAGCTGCGCATATTGCGCGGCGTACGCGGAGCTCTGCACCTTCGCCCGCTCCACGTTGTTGAAGAAGAGCGGCGGGGCGATGAACTGGTAGAAGACGAAGACGATGGCGCCGACGAAGAGGATGAAGAACTGCATCGGCACCTTGATCATGCCGTTCATCAGCAGGCCGAGCTTCGACTCCGTCTCGCTCGCGCCGGTGAGGTACCGCTGCACCTGCGATTGATCCGTGCCGAAGTACGACAGCGCCACGAGCAGCCCGCCGAAGAGTCCCGACCAGAAGTTGTACGGCGTCGTCAGGTCGAACGAGAAGTCGATGGCGTTGAGGCGGCCCATGCGCCCGGCCACGCGCGCGGCCTCGAGGAGCCCCACGCCGTGCGGCAGCATGCGCACGGCGATGATCAACGCGATGGCCATCCCGCCGAGGGCGATCAGCAGTTGATGAACCTGCGTCCACGACACCGCCTTCGTCCCTCCGGCGGCGGTGTAGATGATGACGAGCACGCCGATGACGACGCTCGTCACGTGCAGGTTCCAGCCGAGCAGCACCGACACGATCAGCACCGGCGCGTAGAGGGTGATACCGGTCGACACGCCGCGTTGCGCGAGAAAGAGGATGGCCGCGAGCGTGCGCGTGCCGACGCCGAAGCGGGTCTCCAGGTACTCGTACGCGGTGAAGACGCGCAGGCGGTGGTAGATCGGCACGGCGGTGATGGCCAGGATGACCATGGCGATCGGCAGGCCGAGGTAGAACTGCACGAAGCGCATGCCGTCGGCGTAGGCCTGGCCGGGCGTGGAGAGGAACGTGATCGCGCTGGCCTGCGTGGCCATGATCGACAGCGCGATCGTCGGCCACTTCAGTTGCCGGTCGGCGAGCAGATACGCCGCCAGGCGCTGCTGCCGCCGCCCTTTCCACACGCCGTACGCCACGATGAGCAGCAGCGTGACGATGAGGACCACCCAGTCGAGACGGCTCACTGGAAGATCCTCGTGAAGAGGTAGAAGGTGAGGATGGTGAGGGCCAACTCGGCGATGACGGCGGCGTACAAACGTCGAAAGCCTCTATCGCTCATCGCCAAGGAAACCTAGAACGCAGAATGCGAATGCAGAATCGAGAATGCGTATGGCGCCGGCGCAGCGTTTCTTCATTCTGCATTCGCATTCTGCGTTCCGAATTTCCGTGGCCTATCGCGCCGACACCAAATTGACGAACAGTCGGTACGCCCCCGGCACCCCCGCCGGCAACTGCCTGAACCACGCATACGACGTATAAATAAACACTCCCTTCCCATAGCGAGCGTATAGCTCCCCGCCCGGCTTCGACGCCTCGCCCGGATCGTTCGAGGCGATGAGCGTCTGGTACTTCGGGTCCCAATCCTTCGTGAAGTACAAGCCGCGCTCCTGCACCCAGCCGTTCCAATCCTCGGCGCGCACTTTGTTCGGCACGTTGAGCAGCGGGTGGTCGGGCTTGAGCAGCGTCACCGGCGCCTCCTCGACCGTCACGCGCTCGTTCGTCACGGTGAACGGATACGGCCCGGGCGACTTGAGCAGCAGCGGCTGCGGCGAGGTGCTGTTGTACTGCACCACGAGCGTGCCGCCGTTCTTGACGTACTCCATCAGCTTCGGATGCACCAGGCGCAGCGGCTTGCGCGTGTTGTAGGCGCGCACGCCGGTGACGATGGCGTCGTACTTGGCGAAGTCGCCGCGCTCGAGGTCGGCGTCGGAGAGGAGCGTCACGTCGTAGCCCACCTGGCGCAGCGCGTCCGCCACCTCGTCGCCCGCGCCCATGATGTAGCCGACGCGCGAGCCCTTCTTGGTCAGGTTGACGCGTACGAGCTTGGCGAAGGAGTCGCCGAAGACGCGCTGGTAGGGGATGTGCGGGTATTGGATGTCGTTGATGCCCATCATCAGTTTCTTGCCGCCCGGCAGCTCGACTTCGGCCGCGAGCGTTGCGGTCTGCTCGCCCTTCGGCGGCGTGACGCGGAACGTGACGTGCGCTTCGTCGCCCTTCGACTCGAACGTGACCGGCAACGACGCCGGGTCGGCGCTCCAACCCTGCGGCACGCGCAGGCGCACGCTCACCGGTCCGGCGGCGGCGAAGTTGCGCAGCCAGACCGTGACGGGTTTCGGCTGCGCGTCGGGGAACACGTACACGCCCGCGCCGAGGTTCGCCGTCACCTCGGGGACGACGTCGACGTTGCGGACTTGTTCGCCGCGCACGGCGTCGGTCCATCGATAGACCGCCGGGACGTGGAAGAAGATCGTATGCATCGCTCGGTCGCTCAGCGTCACGACGAGCGGAATGGCCGGCGGGTTCTCCGCCAGGCCGATCATTTGCTGATCCTTTACCGTGTACGTCCCCTTCGCCGGCGGGAGCAGCAGCCAGTACGGCTGCGAGATCTCCGTCGACGCCGGGACTTTGATCTTCAGCTCCGTCTTCACCGGCTCGTTGTTCTTGAGCAGCGTGCCGACGCCTTTGCTCGGATCGGCGTAGCGCGAGCCGACGGCGTCGAGGATGAATGGGTAGTCGCTGCGGTTGACGACGGAGACGTTGACGGTGATCTCGCCGCCGGGCGTGATCGAGGAGTCGCTGTCCGCGACGTCGAACGACAGCCCGGCCGCCGCGCGAATGGCCTCGGCGAGGTCGCGCTGCTTCACCGCCACCCACGGCAGTTTGTTGTTGCGGACGTAGTCGCTGGCGCCGAGGCGGTCGAGCTCCGCGTAGGCCTGCACGAGGAGCGGCAGCGACTTCGACGGGTTCTTCGGGTCGTATTCGTCCGAGACTTGTTGCAGTATTTTGCCCACGGCCTCGCCGCCCGGAATGCGCGCCCAGGTCGTGTCGATGCCCTCGAACGGGTCGCTCTTGGCCGGATCGCCGTCGAGCTGGTCGAAGTAATTGAGCAAGGTTCCGCGCCGTTCCGCCGAGCCGAAGCCCTGGCTCTTGTGGGAGCTGCGGCTCTCGGCGGCGATCTCGGTGTAGGCGCGGCCGAGGGTGGCGTTATACGTGCCAAGGTCGAGCCGCAGCGACTTCGCCACCGTCGGATCGTCGGACTTGATCGGCTGGAAGGAGAAGCGGTTCCAGAACAGCCGGCGCGGCTGCCACGGCGCCACGTACTTCAATTGATCGGGGAAGGCGTTCGGGTCGCCGGCGAGCTTGAACGCCTCGACCGCGAGAATCGCCGAGGCGGTGTGATGGCCGTGGCCGCCTTCGCCCGTGGTCGGGAAGCGGGTGATGATCACGTCCGGCTGGAAGCGGCGGATGTTCCAGACCACGTCGGCGAGGATCGTGTCCTTGCCCCAGATCGCCAGCGTCTCCTGCGGGTTCTTGGAGAAGCCGAAGTCGATGGCGCGCGTGAAGGCCTGCTCGCCGCCGTCGATGCGCCGCGCGGCCAGGAGCTCCTGCGTGCGGATCACGCCGAGAAGCTCGCCCTTCTCGTCGCCGATGAGATTCTGCCCGCCGTCGCCGCGGGTCATGGAGAGGTAGGTGGTGCGGTAGAGGCGCTCGTTGCCGAGGTAGGCGATGAGCGCGGTGTTCTCGTCGTCGGGATGCGCGGCGACGTACATGGCGCTGCCGACGACGGTGAGCTTCTTGAGGGCTTGTTGGAGCTGGGCCGCGTCGATGGGCTGGGCGGCGCGGGCGGCGGACGCGGCGACGAAAATCAGGAGTAGGAGTAGCTTGCGCATGCGCGGCGGAGAATAACAAGGCAGAAGGCAAAAGGCAGAAGGCAGAGGTTGCAGACGAGTTACGACCTTGCGGTAGTCGGCGCCGGTGCGGCGGGGCTGATGGCGGCGATCTTCGCGGGCCGCCGCGGCAAGCGCGTCGTCGCCTTCGATGCCGCGCCTAGGATCGGGGCGAAGATCCTGATCTCGGGCGGGGGGCGCTGCAACGTGACGCACGACGTCGTGCGCGCGGAGGACTTCAACGGAAACCGCAACGCCATCGCCAAGGTGCTGCGCGCGTTCGATGTCGCGCGGACCGTGGCCTTCTTCGAGGAGCTCGGCGTGCCGCTGAAGCGAGAGGAGACGGGGAAGCTCTTTCCGGTGAGCGACCGCGCGCGCGACGTGGTCGATGCGCTGCTCCGCGCGGCGCGGGAGGCGGGGGTGGAGATCCAGACGGGCGTGCGCGTGAGTGTCATCCAGAGCGAAGCGAAGGACCCCCTGACCGGCGGGGGGTCCTTCGCCGTCTGCGCGGCTCAGGATGACATCGTGCATGCCAAGCACATCGTCCTCGCCACCGGCGGCCGCTCCGTGCCGAAGACCGGCTCCGACGGCTCCGGCTACGCGCTCGCGCGGGCGGCGGGGCACACCGTCACGCCGGTGTTTCCGGCGCTCGTGCCGCTGATCGTGGCCGAGGGGCATTGGGCGCGGACGATCAGCGGGACGAGCGTGGAGGCGGAGCTCCTGGTGAAGTCGCCGACGGGACGCGTGCTGCACCGCGAGCGCGGGTCGATGCTCTTCACGCACTTTGGCCTGAGCGGGCCGGCGGTGCTCGATGTCAGCCGGCACTTCATCGCGGCGCAGCCGGCGACGCTGTCGGCGAACTTCCTGCCGGGGGAGACGTTCGAGTCGTTGGAGCGCGCGCTGCTGTCGCACGGGAATCCGCACGCGACACTGGCCAGCCTCCTGCGGAGGCGGTTGCCGGAGCGGTTGGTCGCGCAACTCGACAGCGGCGGCATGGCCGCCGCACTCCACATGCTGTCGAAGGAGGCACGCCGCGAGGCGATCCGCAACGTCGTCGACTGCGCGCTCCCGGTCGAGCGCGACCGCGGCTTCGACTACGCCGAGGTCACGGCGGGCGGGGTGCCGCTGAGCGAGGTGGATGTCAGCACGATGCGCTCGCGCGTCGCGCCGAACCTATCCCTCGCCGGCGAGATCCTCGACGTCGACGGCAAGATCGGCGGCTACAACTTCCAGTGGGCGTGGGCGACGGGATTCCTGGCCGGTCAGTTTTTGTAGATCAGCACGTGCGGCACGCCGTCGTCGCCGATCCAACCGCGATACATCCCCTCGGTGTTGAACGGCATGGCGAAGTTGCCGTGGCGGTCGAGGATGATCGCGCCGCCGTCGCCCTTCACCGGCTCGAGCTTCTTGTGGATCACCTCGTTGCCGGCCTGCTCGACCGTCATCCCTTTGTACTCGACGAGCGCAGCGATGTCGTGCGCCACCGTCCAGCGGATGAAGAACTCGCCCGTGCCGGTGCACGACACAGCCACGCTGTCGTTCGACGCGTACGTCCCCGCGCCGATGATGGGCGAGTCGCCGACGCGCCCCCAGCGCTTGTTGGTCGTGCCGCCCGTCGACGTGCCGGCGGCGAGGTTGCCGTTCTGGTCGAGGGCGACGGCGCCGACGGTTCCTTTGTGATCGGCCGGCTGTTCCTTCATCAGGTCGCGCTGCAGCTCTTTCCAACGCCGCTCGGTCCAAAAGTACGACGGGTCGACGATCTCCAGCCCGACGGTGGTGGCGAAGAGCTCGGCCCCCTTGCCGACGAGCATCACGTGCTTCGACTTCTCCATCACCGCGCGCGCCAGCGAGATCGGATTCCTGACGATGGTGACGCCGGCGACGGCGCCGGCCTTCATGGTCTTGCCGTCCATGATCGAGGAGTCGAGCTCGTTGCGCCCCTCGTGCGTGAAGACGGCGCCTTTGCCGGCGTTGAAGAGCGGCGAGTCCTCGAGGATGCGGATGGAGGCCTCGACGGCGTCGACGCTCGTGCCGCCCCGCGCCAGGACGGCGTGCCCCGCCTTGAGCGCCTCCTCCATCTTGGCGCGGATGGCCGCCTCCTGCTCGGCGGTCATGTTGGCGCGCGTGATCGTGCCGGCGCCGCCGTGCATGACGAACATCGTCTTGGCATTGGCAACGAATGGGCAGGCCGCAACGAGGAGGAGTGTAAGAATCCGTTTCATGGGCGCGAATTCTCGCATGATCGTCTGCCTGCTGTTGTTGGCCGGCGCCGCCTTCGCGCAAGCGCCCTCCGACGCCTGGCGCACCATGCGCACGCCGCACTTCCGCATCCATTACCCGGCGGAGTACGAGGCGTGGGCGACGCGGACGGCGGCGAAGATCGAGGCGGTGCGCGCCGCGGTGGTCAAAGAGGTCGGCTTCGATCCGCCGCAGACGACGGACATTCTGATCGGCAATCCGCGCGCGGAGACGAACGGGATCACCATCCCGCTGCTCGACTCGCCGCGCATCGTGCTCTGGACCGAGCCGCCGCAGCCGGACCTCGCGCTCGGCGAGTTCCGCGATTGGATCGACCTTCTCACCGTGCACGAGACGACGCATCTGGTGCACCTGTTGCGGCCGTCGCGCAACCCGGCGCGGCGCCTGGTCGAGAAGCTGCTGCTGCCGGTGAATCCGATCACGCTGGCCGGCCCGCGCTGGGTGATCGAAGGCTATGCGACGGTGATCGAAGGGCGCATCACCGGCTCGGGGCGTCCGGCGAGCGCGTTCCGCGCCGCGGTGCTGCGGAAGTGGGCGGCCAGCGGACGCATGCCGTCCTACGCGGAGCTGGCCGGCAACCGGAGATTTCTCGGGATGTCGATGGCGTATCTGGCCGGCTCGGCGTTCCTCGAATGGCTCGAAGAGCGCAGCGGCCCGGACGCGCTGCAGAAGCTGTGGGCGCGCATGACGGCGCGGCAGACGCGCTCGTTCGAACAGTCGTTCGAAGGGGTGTTCGGCGATCAACCGGAGCGGCTGTACGGGCAGTTCGTGGCGGAGCTGACGGCGCGTCCTCTGCCTCGCGTTCATGAAGGGGAGCTTTGGCAAGAAACCTCCCGTGCGTCCGGCGAGCCCGCAATCTCGCCCGACGGGAAGCGGATGGCGATCGTGCTCCGCGACGAGAAGCGGCGGGCGACGCTGGTGATCTGGCCCCTCGGCGCGAATCCCGAAGAGGCGAAGTATGAGGAGCGGATCGCGAAGATCCTGAAGCGCGATCCGCAGGACGTGGCGCCGGTGCGCGTGAAGCCGTTGCCGCGGGAGCCGTTGCACTCCTTCACGCCACTCGACGGCGGCGACGTGGCGGGGCCGCGCTGGCTGGGCGATTCGATTCTCTTCTCGCACCGGCATCCGGATCTGTCCGGCGATCTGCACCACGATCTCTTTCGCTGGTTTCCGGAGAGCGGGCGCGTCGAGCGGGTCACGCACCTCGCGGACGTGTTCGACGCCGATCCGTTGCCGGACGGGACGCACGCGATTGCCGTGCGATCGAGGTTCGGGTTCTCGCAACTGGTTCGGGTCTCGCTCGCGGATGGGTCGCTCGAAGAGGTTACGAAGCCGTCGCTCGACGTCGTTTACTCGCATCCGCGCGGCTCAGCGTGGGCGGAGCACGACCGCGACGGGTGGCACGTCGTGCGCGACGGCGTGCGCGTGGCGGACGGGCATTCGCCGGAGTGGATGGGGTCGGAGCTCGTGTACGTGCGCGGCGACGATCTCTATCGCGGCGATGCTCGGATCACGGAGATGCTGGGGATGGCCATCGATCCCGCGCCGGCGCCGGATGGGTCGGTGTATTTCATGTCCCTCGAGCCGGACGGGTTTGTGGTTCGGAGAATCACCGAGGGCGCACGCCGTGCGCCCCTACCGGTAGGGGCGCAC
>DATDFB010000042.1:0-2265 GCA_036522835.1 Thermoanaerobaculia bacterium
CTAGACCATATGGAAAGACCGACCTCGGCTTTGCAATGACGCGGGTTACTCTCAGCCTGCGACAGCTCGGAGCAGAGCCGCATACAAAGGAGGTCGGTCGTGATGCAGTCTACAACGATCATTGCGTTCGATCAGCACGCCGCGACGACGATGGCCGCCGTGTTGATGCCGGGGCATCGGACGCCGGCGCTACACCCACTGACGTCGGACAGTGGGACGATTCTCCGCTTCGTCGAACGTCTTCGGCGGCAGGGGACGGTGCAGTGTTGCTACGAAGCGGGTCCGTGTGGCTTTGAGCTGCAGCGCGCGCTGGCCACTCACGACATCCCCTGTGACGTCATCGCGCCGGCGCTGATTCCTCGGCGCGCCGGGGATCGGATCAAGACGGATCGTCGCGATGCAGGGCAGCTCGCGGTCCTGTATCGGGCCGACGCGCTCACGGCCATTCACATCCCGAGCGAGCAGGAAGAAGCGGCCCGCGATCTCCTCCGTTGTCGCGAGGACATCCGCGCGGATGTGCTCCGCGCGCGCCATCGGCTCTCGAAATTCCTCTTACGCCATGGCCGCCGATTCACGGGCACGAAGAAGGCATGGACCAAGCGGCACCATGAGTGGCTGCGGACGCAGACGTGGCCGATTCCGGCACTCGATCAGACCCATCAGGCGTATGTGCGTGCGGTCGATGAAGCGATCGCCCGCCTCCGGGCTGTCGAGGACGATCTCCGCGGACTGCTCACGCTCGAACCGTTGCGCGCGCGCGTCGAGCGCTTGCGCTGTTTCCGGGGCATCAATGATCTGACAGCCCTCACCATCGCCGCCGAATTAGGGGATCCGCGACGGTTTGCCACGGCACCGCGCACGATGGCCTTTGTGGGGCTGGTCCCATCCGAGCACTCGAGTGGGACCAAGCAGGCGCGCGGCCGGATCACGAAAACGGGCAACGCACACTTACGTCGGGTCCTGGTTGAAGCCGCGTGGCACTATCGCCATCGTCCCTTTGTGGGCGCCGCTCTCTGCGCGCGTCAACGCGGCGCCCCCGCGGCGGTGATTGCCCAGGCATGGACCGCGCAGCAGCGCTTGCATCGCCGTTATCATCGATTGGCGGCCCGGGGAAAACCGACACCACTTGTCATGACCGCGGTCGCGCGCGAACTGACCGGGTTCGTCTGGGCCGCGCTGATCCAGTGAGCTGATCGGCCGACATTGAAAGGAGAATCCTCGCACGCTCTATGCGACAGCCGACGTCAGTCGGCGAACTCGCGCTGCTAGACCGAGGCAGCTCCCGACGAATCATGGTCATGCGGTTCCGACCCGCGAATATCAGAGTGATTCATCGTCGTGATGCCTCGGCCGATCAGCTCACTGGATCCCAACAACGCCCGCGCCCGGATGGCTCGATGAGCCGGGCGCGGGCTGACCGTGCAATCGAACAACGGAGAGATGGGTTATTGACACAGGTCTTTCCATATCAGAGCCGTTCTGACGCGGCGTCAGCGTCCGGTTCCGAGCAGCGCGAGTACCGCCAGCGGATCGACGCGAGCGCCCGACGCGCGCACCGCCCAGTGCAGATGCGGGCCCGTGACGCGTCCCGTTGCACCGACGCGCCCGACGATCTCACCCGCCGCGACGCTGTCCCCCTCGTGGACGTCGATCGCCGATAGATGCGCGAGCATCGAGAAGAGTCCGAGGCCGTGATCGATCACGACGGTGTTGCCGGTGAAATAGAGGTCGTGGGCGATCGCGACCCGCCCTGCGCTCGGGGCGCGCACCGGCGTGCCACTCGGACTCAGGAAATCGGCCCCGCCGTGGATGCTGCGCGCCGCGCCGTTGTAAATGCTGCGCGTGCCGAAGCGGCTGTTCGCGGGCTGCGGTACGGGCCGCACGAACGGCGCCGTCCACAGCCGGTCCGGCGCCGGCGATGCCCACACCGCCGCGAGGGTCTTCGCGTCGCGCGCAATCCGCTCGCGCATCGATTCCGGCGGATTGACGAACGCTTCGTCGACGGTCAACCTGCGCGATGGAAACTGTTTGGCCCGCACGTCGAGCAGGTGAACGGCCTGGGTGCCGTCGGCCTCGATCGTGACGACGTGGCGTCCAGGCTTCACGTCGAGGTCGATGCCGACCAGCGCCTGCCAGATCCGATCGTCGACACGGAAGGCGACTTGATCGCGATCGAACGCGCGGACGTGCACCGCGGACACGGCCGCCGGCAGCGTGATGGTGAGCACGACCAGCTCGCCCGGCTGAAGCGATCGCGCCTGTGCC
>DATDFB010000043.1:0-29098 GCA_036522835.1 Thermoanaerobaculia bacterium
GCGCTTGTCGACGAACGTAGCCGGGTCGGGCACACGGCGCATGGCCAGCGTGCGATCGAGATCGTCGGTATCGTCTTCGTCGAAGGGACGCACTCTGCGCATGGTACGGCGAGATACGTGCCATGGGATACGGACGTTGAAGTGTGGGCGCGCCTTGCGGCGCGCCCACGACAACGTTGACTGCTCCGGCTGCGATTACGGCTTCGTAGCCGGTGCCGGCGTTCCGGCCGGCGGAGACGACGGGGACGTTCCCGAAGGCGTTCCCGGCGCCGGAGCCGGAGAGGCTTTCGCCTTCCGGCCGCGGCGTCCGAGGGCGCGGCCCATCGCGTCGGCCAGCGGCGCCAGGTCGGCCGTATCCGGCCGCTTGGCCAGGCGCTGGGTCAGCGCGTACGTGATGAGCGCTTCGCTTCCCGCCTTGTTCCGCGCGGAGGTGACGCTGTGGCGGACGAAGGAGGCCAGCGCCTCGAGCTCATCGGCGAACGGAGCGTACGCGTCGGCGAACGACAGCAGGTCGCGGAGCCCCTCGGGACCCGCGCTCTGACCGCGGACGAGCGGCGCGTTGTTCTTCATCGCCACCGCGGTCAGCTCGATGAGCTCGGCCGGAACCGAGGCGGCGTTGGACAGACGACGGCGTTCGCCCTTCACGGTCGGAAAGACGAAGTTGGGGATTTTCTGCCGCATGGCGCGGATCTGCTCGACGAGCGCCTGCGCGTTTTCACTATGATTTTCAGTAGCCATACAAATGTCCTTTCTTTTTTCGACTTGCTTGTGGATTAGAGCGGGCAGGTCGAATCGAAAGGAGGCGCGCGTCCGCGCGAGACGCGCCGCGGCGCGTCCGCCGGAGCTGTACACGCCGGCCGGCGCCGGCGCTGTAAAAGAATCCGAATGCGATTGCCGGGCGGAGACGGACAGTAGCGCAGGAACCAGCGTGCCGCCGCCGGCCGCGGAGCGGGCATGGCGGGACGAGGATCGACGACGCCTGCCTTGGCGCTCCGCAGCACCTCGGCCATCACCATCTCGAGCCGATCCTGGGCGGCCAGGAGCCGTGCTGTCGCGACGATCCACTGCTGCGTCGCAGCGAACACCATCTCCGGCGCCCCGCGGCCCTCTTCCGGCGCGAGCGCCAGGCTCTGCTGGGTGTCCTGAAGACGAATCTCCGCGCGCCGGAGGTGGGCCGTGGCGGCGGCGAGCCACCGGGAGACACGCAGCAATTGCACGGTCGTGGCAAACGGCCGTTGCGTGGCGATTCTGCTCGACTCCTCGATCACGCGGCAGGAACAGTCGATCCAGCCAAGACACGCCTTGGTCGCCCGACGCATGCGGCGCAGCGGGCGAATCCATCGCCGCCGCGGCGTTGCCGCGTCTGTTCGAAAGGCGCTCCGGTGACGTTCCTTCCTCATACACCGCTTAGACGCGAGACGCCGGGCGATGATTACCGGAATCGTGTAAACATTTTCGACGCCGATCGCGACGCCGCCGAGGACGTTCGCAACGTCTTCATAACGTTGACGATATCCGTCGATGACGTTGTCAACGCCGTCGATGATGTTGACGACATCGTCGATGAGGTTCGCAACGCCGTCGATGACGTTGACGAGATCCGTCGATGACGTTCGCAACGCCGTCGATGACGTTGACGACATCGTCGAGACCGTCGACAAGATCGTCGATGACGTTCGCAACGTTCTCGCTGACGTTGACGAGAGTCGTCGATGACGTTCACGACGTCGTCGAGAACCTCGACGACATCGTTGCGAACGTCAACGAGCTCCTTGCGAAACCTCACGAAAGACTAGACGCCGGCGATGACGGCGGCGCGGTCGATGGGTGCAACCACCTTCAGCGGCCTGCGCCATGAATCGGACGGCCGAAAAACAAGACGTAGCCGTCAGCATCCTCGATCTCGAATCCACGTAAGCCATCATCGGTATCCTCGAGCGGCTTGAAAAACGCGACGCCGCGCGACGAGAGCTCCGCCGCCAACGCGTCCGGATCGGGGACATAGAGGTAAGCGTCCCAGCGAGCGATGCCCTTCTTGACGTCTCGCGTGTAGTTCGGCACCGGATCGACGCCGACGTCCTTGAACATGATCATGGCGGCGCCGCGCTGGACGATGCCGAAGAACACGTCGTCAGGCTCCGGCCCTTGAAAGGTGATCTCGAAGCCGAGACGGTCGCGATAAAACGCCAGCGCGGCCGGGACATTCTTCACGATGAAGAGCGGCGCAATGCCGCCGATTTCCGGTTTTGCTGCGTGCATCACAAAGGAGCCCAGGCCCGGAAGCATGATCGTTGACCGCGCCATGCGTATTCGCGCAATCCGTCTACCGCCGTCCAGGTCGGATGGTAACGCTGATAAATGTCTCGGGCATCGACATCTCCCCAACTTCCATCCGGGTTCGATTTCAGAGTATCCAGAAACTCGCCCATGGTCTCCGGGTCGTCCATGGCGAATCGCTCGCGTGAGATTCCACTTCAGGAATGTATAGCCATCGCGGCGACAGCCGGTAACGGCTATAACCGTTCAGCGAATAGACGACGTGGGTCACCGCATACACCGCGTCGGATCATGTTCAAAGACGTTGGCGTCGAAGCGGTCATCCGCTGGACGCTACCTCTATGTCACCGGTGTCAAGGTGAGTGACGTTCCACTCCAATCGCTGGCGTCGGTGGGCGAACCTTCACACGAACTCGGGGATAAGATTCGCCCAATGTTCGCCGCCGCGCTGCCATTCGCCGCCGCCGACAGCGCGTACTTTCAACGTGAGGTCCTGCCGCACGTCCCGGGTCCCTCGATCCTCGCGCTCCTCGAGGAAGTCACTGCGTGAGCGGCGAGCTGGTCCTCTACCGAACTGAGGATGGGAAATCGCGCCTCGTTGTTCGTTTCGAAGATGAGACTGTGTGGCTTACACAGGCAGCGATCGCCGAGCTGTTTCAGACGACGCCGCAGAACATCACGTTGCGCACCTCTCGGCGATCTATCAGAAAGGCGAGCTCGACGAGCGCGCAACTTGTAAGGATTACTTACAAGTTCGGCAGGAGGGAGCGCGGCAGGTTCGGCGCAGCTTCAAGCATTAGAACCTCGATGGCATCCTCGCTGTTGGTTACCGCGTGCGCTCGCCCCGCGGCACGCAGTTCCGGCAGTGGGCCATAGCCGTCTCCAGGAGTATCTCCTCAAAGGATTCGTGCTCGACGACGAGCGCCTGAAGAACCCGCCCGGACCGGGCGTGCCCGATCACTTCGATGAGCTGCTGGAGCGCATCCGCGACATTCGCGCCCAGCGAGCGACGAATGTATGTGCGCGTGCGAGAGATCCTGGCGCTCGCAGCCGACTACGATCCGAAAGCCGTGGAAGCGCAGTCGTTTTTTCCAGATGGCGCAGAACAAACTGCATTTGCCGTCACGGGAAAGACGGCTCCGGAGTTGATCGCCGGGCGGCCGAACATGGGCCTCACCACCTGGAAGGGCGACATCGTCCGTAAAGGCGATGTCACGGTCGCGAAGAATTACCTGCGCGAAGCCGAGATCTCGGAGCTCAATCGGATCGTGGTGATGTTCCTCGACTTCGCCGAGGACCAGGCGCGACGGCGCAGGCAGATCTTTCTGCACGATTGGGAAACACGACTGGACGATTTTCTCCGCTTCAACGAGCGTGCGGTCCTGCCGAACGCCGGCGCGATGAGTCGGGAGGAGGCCGATCGCCGCGAGCGAGGAATACTCCCGCTTCGAAGAACGCCGCCGTCTCGATGCCGAGAGTGCGGGCCAGGCGGATGCGATGAAGACTCTCGAGCAGGCGGCGCGGGATCTGGAGAAGACGAAGAGGTCAGCCACCGATCGAAAGAAGCGGAGAAGCGAATGAGGTGGCCGCCGTACCCAAAGCACACACCTGGCGGTGTGGGTCAAGCCGCTCAGACGCGCTCCGTTCTTAGTGACAAATGGGCGCTGAGATTCCTACCGCCCCTTCCGCCACCGAAGCACCGGCTGCCGCGCCGCCCTTGCCTCGTCCAGCCTCCGCACCGGCGTCGTGTGTGGCGCGGTGCGCACGAGCTCGGGGCGCTCCTCGGCCTCGCGCGCAATCGCGATCATGGCGTCGCAGAAGGCGTCGAGCTCTTCCTTCGGCTCGCTCTCCGTCGGCTCGATCATCAGCGCTCCGGCGACGATCAGCGGGAAGTAGATCGTCGGGGGGTGGAAACCGTAGTCCATCAAGCGCTTGGCGATGTCGAGCGTGGCCACGTGGTGCTCCTGCTGCTTTTTGTCGTTGAACACCACTTCGTGCAGCGTCGGCGCGTCGTACGGGAGGTGGTAGACGCCGCGCAGTCTCGCGCGGATGTAATTCGCGTTCAGCACCGCAAGCTGCGCGATTCTCCGCAGGCCGGTGGGACCGAGCGAGCGCATGTACGTCAGCGCGCGCACGAGCACGCCGAAGTTGCCGTTGAAGGCGCGCATGCGGCCGATCGAGTCGGGGTAGTGATGCTCGAGGTAGAACGTGCCGTCGGCGCGGCGCTCCACGCGCGGCGTCGGCAGATACGGCACCAGGCCCGCGCTCACGCCCACCGGGCCGGCGCCGGGGCCGCCGCCGCCGTGCGGCGTGGAGAACGTCTTGTGCAGATTCGAGTGGATGACGTCGATGCCCATGTCGCCGGGCCTGGCCACGCCGACAAAGGAGTTGAGATTCGCGCCGTCGCAGTAGAGATAGGCGCCCTTGGCGTGCAGGATGTCGGCGAATTTGCGGATGTCGGACTCGAACACGCCCAAGGTGTTCGGCACGGTGATCATCAGCGCGGCCACGTCGTCCGTCACCGCGGCGGCGAGCGTGTCGACGTCGACGTTGCCGCGCGCGTTCGACTTCAGCTCCTTGATCTCGTAGCCGGCGAACGCCGCCGAGGCGGGGTTCGTGCCGTGCGCGGAGTCGGGGATGAGGATGTACTTGCGGGCGTTGCCGCCGCGCGACAGCGCCTTGTGGATCAGCAGCACGCCCGTGAGCTCGCCGTGCGCGCCGGCCACCGGCTGCAGCGTCACGGCAGGCATGCCGAGGATCTCGCGCAGGGTCTGCTCGAGGTGCCACAGCAGCTCGAGATTCCCCTGCACCTGATGGTCGGCCTGCAGCGGATGCGACAGCGCGAAGCCGGGGACGCGGGCCATCTCCTCGTTGAGCCGCGGGTTGTGCTTCATCGTGCACGAGCCGAGCGGGTACATCCCCTCGTCGATCGACACGTTGAGCTTGGAGAGGCGCGTGAAGTGGCGGATGACGCCGACCTCCGACACCTCCAGCTCGTCCTCGATGACGCCGCGCATGAGCGACGGCGGCAGCGCCTCGGCGTCCTCCGGGACGTCGAGGGCCGGCAACTGATACCCGCAGCGGCCCTGCTTCGAATGCTCGAAGAGCAGCCCCTCGCGCGACGACGACTTCGCGGCGGTGGTGACGTCTCCGGGCTCGAGAATGGTAGTCATCGTGTCCTCTGGAGTGCGGCGGCCATGCCGCCGCTGTGGTACGCGACGGAGAGCGGCGGCGCGGCCGCCGCACTCCACATCATCGCCGCTCCCTTGCCACGGCCGCCGACAGCGCGGCGGCGTAGCGGTCGAGCTGCTCCTTCGTATGCAGCTCGGTGACGGCGACGAGGAAATCGTTGTCGTGGCCGAGGAAGAAGTCGGACAGCGGAATGCCGCCGAGGATCTTCTCGTGCTCGAGGTCCATCAAGATCTCCTTTGCCGGATAGGGCGTGCGGACGACGACCTCGTTGTAGACCGGGCCGCTGAACGGCAGCGTCACCGCGGCGATCGCGCTGAGCCGCTTGCGCAGATAGGCCGCTTTCTGCAGGCACTGCACGCCGACGTCGCGCAGGCCGTGCTTGCCCAGGAGCGAGAGGTACATGTTCGCGGCGAGGGCGATGAGCGCCTCGTTCGTGCAGATGTTCGACGTAGCCTTGGCGCGGCGGATGTGCTGCTCGCGCGTGGCCAGGGTGAGAACGTAGGCGCGCCTGCCGTCGACGTCGACGGTCTCGCCGACCAGACGTCCCGGCATGTGGCGCTTCAGATCGTCCTTCACCACCATGAAGCCGACGTAGGGGCCGCCGAACTGCGTGGGAATGCCCCAGGCCTGCCCTTCGCCGACGCAGATGTCGAAGCCGTGCGCGCCGGGCGGAGTGACGATGCCGAGCGAGGTGGCCTCGCAGACGACCGCGATCTTGACCGCGCCAGCACCGGTGGCAACGTCGACGACGGCGTCATAGTCCTCGAGCACCCCGAGGAAGTTCGGCGACTGCACGGCCACGGCGAAGACGTCGCTCGTGCAGGCCTCGCGCAGCGCGGCCGTGTCGACGCGGCCGTCGTTCGTCCAGCCGACCTGCACGATCTCGATGCCGAGGTTCTGCACGTAGGTGCGCAGCGTCTCGACGTACTGCGGGTGCACCGACTTGGCGACGACGACTTTCCTGCGGTTCTTGGCCACGCGCTGCGCGAGCAAGACCGCTTCGCACAGCGCCGTCGAGCCGTCGTAGAGCGAGGCGTTGGCGACGTCGAGCCCGGTCAGGAGGCACTGGTGCGTTTGATATTCGAAGATGGACTGCAGCGTCCCCTGCGAAACCTCGGGCTGGTACGGCGTGTAGGAGGTCAGCCACTCGGCGCGGGTGAGGAGCTGGTCGATGCACGCCGGCTGATAGTGCAGATACGCGCCGGCGCCGAGAAAGGAGAGGTGGTCGGCCGCGCTCTTGTTCTTCGCGGCAAGCTCGCGGAACCAGCGCCGCGACTCGATCTCCGACCAGGGCCCGGGGATGTCGAGAAGGCGGTCGAGCTTGACGTCGTTCGGAATCGTGTCGAAGAGCCGCTCGACCGAGTCGACCCCGATCGTGGCGAGCATCTCGGTGATGTCGGCGGAGGCGTTGGGGATGTAGCGGTGCGTGTTCGTGTCGTCGAGGGGATTCGGCAATGTCATGAAGGCGACCTAGTGGGACTCGATTTGGATGTATTCCTCGTACTCGGTCGCATCCATCAGGTCGTCGTATTCGCTCTGATCGGCGATGCGCACTTTGATCATCCAGCCGTCGCCGTAGGGATCGGTGTTGACGAGCTCGGGCTTGTCGCGCAGCAGGTCGTTGACCTCCGTGACCTCGCCGGTGACCGGCGCGAAGAGCTCGGAGACGGCCTTGACCGACTCGATGCTTCCCATCTCGTTGTCCGCTTCGAGTTGCGTGCCCGGCTGCGGCAGCTCGACGAAGACGACGTCGCCGAGCTCCTTTTGGGCGTAGTCGGTGATGCCGATCGTGGCGACGTCGCCGTCCAAGTGAACGTACTCGTGGCTCTTGGCGTATCTGCTGTCTTCAGGCGTCATGAGGCGACTCCTTATTACTTACGTCGTTTGTAGAAGGGCGTGGGGACGACGCGGGCCCGGGTCTCTCTGCCGCGGATCAGGACCATGAGCTCTGTGCCGGGCGCCGATTTCTCTGGCGGAAGATACGCGAGGCCGATCGGTTTTTTCAACGTCGGAGAATGGGTGCCGCTGGTGACGACGCCGATCTCCTCCTTGCCGTCGACGATGGGGTAGCCGTGGCGGGCGATTCCGCGGTCAACCATCTCGAATCCCACCAATTTCCGCCGCGGCCCCTCGGCGCTCTCGCGCTGCAGGACGTCGCGGCCGAAGAAGTCGCCCTTGTCGAGCTTGACGATCCATCCCAGCTCCGCCTCGAGCGGAGTGGTGGTCTCGTCGATGTCGTTGCCGTAGAGGGCCATCTTGGCTTCGAGGCGGAGCGTGTCGCGCGCGCCGAGGCCGCAGGGCTTAACGTCGCCGCTTTCGATGAGCTTGCGGAAGATGCGCTGCGACTCCGCCGGCGCGATGTAGAGCTCGAAGCCGTCCTCGCCGGTGTAGCCGGTGCGGGAGACGATGGCCGGCACGCCGTCGACGTTGCCGCGGGCGAAGCGGTAATACTTGATCGCGGAGAGGTCGACGTCGGCGAGCGGCTGGAGGACCTTCTCCGCGTTCGGCCCCTGCAGGGCGAGTTGCGCGTAGTCGGCACCGACGTTCTCGACCTCGACGTCCATCGCTTTCGCGGCGTCGGCGATCCACTCGAAGTCTTTGTCCTGATTGGAGGCGTTGACGACGACGAAGTAGTCGTCCGGGCCCATGCGGTAGATGACGATGTCGTCGACGAAGCCGGCGGTCGGGTAGAGGAGGCCGTTGTACTGCGCGCGGCCGTCCTCGAGCTTCGAGACGTCGTTGCACGTCGACTGCTGCAGGAGCGCCAGCGCCTGAGGGCCTTTGACGGTGATCTCGCCCATGTGCGAGACGTCGAAGAGGCCGGCGCCGCTGCGCACCGCCTCGTGCTCCTCGAGGATGCCGGAGAACTGGACGGGGAGCTCCCAGCCGCCGAAGTCGATCATCTTGCCGCCCAGCTCGTGCTCGAGGGAGTTGAGAGGGGTTTTTTTCAGGTCCATGGCCGGTCTCCGAGGCGGCGTACGCTAACATGAAACGCGTGACGCGCGAGGTTGGGGATTTTCTCGACTACCTGACGTACGAGCGCAACGTTTCCACCAACACCGTCGCCGCCTACCGCGACGATCTCGACTCCTTCCTCGGCTTTCTCTGCGACGACTACTTCACGCTCGCGCGCGACCAGTTGGAGCTGCGGAGCGTCGACCACCTGGCCGTGCGCGCGTACCTCGCGCACCTGGCGCGGCGCAAGCTGAGCCGGTCGACGATGGCGCGGCAGCTTTCCGCGCTGCGGTCGTTCTTCAAATACCTGATGCGCGAGGGCGTGGTCGACGCCAATCCCGCGCGTATGGTGGCGACGCCGAAGCGCGAGAAGCACCTCCCCTCCGTCATGCAGCCGTCCGACGTGGCGCTGCTCCTGGAACAGCCAGACGTGTCGACGCCGCTCGGCACGCGCGACCGCGCCTTCCTCGAGTTGCTCTACGCGAGCGGGCTGCGTATCGGGGAGCTCGTCGGGATCGACATCGACGACGTTGAACTGAAAGCGCGCCTGGTGAAGGTGCGCGGCAAGGGAGCGAAAGAGCGCATCGTGCCGTTCGGCTCGAAGGCGGAGGAGGCGCTCCGCGCGTGGCTGGCGGTGCGCGAGGCGGAGCTCGAGGAGAAGGCGCTCTTCGTCAACTACCGCGGCGAGCGGATCACGCAGCGCAGCGTGCGGCGCCTGTTCGACGGCTACGTCCGCGGCGCCTCGCTGCGCGCCGGCATCTCCCCGCACACGATGCGGCACTCGTTCGCCACACATCTCCTCAACGCCGGCGCGGACCTCCGCGCGATCCAGGAGCTGCTCGGGCACGCCTCGCTCTCGACGACGCAGAAGTACACGCACCTCAATGATTGGGAGTTGATGAAGGTGTATCGGAAGGCGCATCCGAGAGCGGGTTCTTAGTACACTTGGGCGTCATGAAAAACGCTGCCGCCCTGCTCGTCGCTCTGTCGCTCGCCGCCACCGCCTTCGCCGCCGACGTCATGAAGCGCGGTGAGCCGATCTCCAAAGACGCGAAGGCCACGCCGCTCGCCGACGTCCTCGCCTCCCCCGACAAGTATTCCAAGGATGCGGTGCTCGTCGAAGGGGTGATCGAGAACGTCTGCCAGATGAAGGGCTGCTGGATGCAGCTCACGCCCGAGGCGGGGAAGGCGGGGATCCGCGTCACGTTCAAGGACTACGGCTTCTTCGTCCCCACCGACTCGAAAGGGATGAAGGCGCGCGCCGAGGGGATGGTCACGGTGAAGACGCTGTCGAAGAAGGAGGCGGACCACCTCGAGCACGAGGACGGCGCGACGTTGAAGCGCAACGCGGATGGGACGGCGACGGAGGTGGCGTTCGTTGCCAGCGGAGTGGAGCTGACGAAATAGTTCTTGGTTCTTAGTTCTTGGTTCTTAGGTTTCGACGGCGGCGCAACTTAAGAACTCAAGAACTTAAGAACTTAACAACCTAGAACCAAGAACTAAGAACCAAGAACTAACAACTAGAATCCCCCCGTGATCCGCGCGATCGTCCATCAGGGATTCATCGGCACTTCCATCGAATACTTCGCGGCGATCGCCGGGCCGGATGTCGACCGCCGCTACTTCTTCGAGCAGATCGGCACGGCGCGCGGCGACGTCGTGCGCTACTTCGGCGGGCCGTCCGAGATCGTCCTCAACCCCGAGGGGGTGCGCTTCCGCGGCAACGGCGGCATCTTCGGCGAGTACATGTTCGGCGGGCATCTTCCCGTCGGCGACCTGCTCAACGACGAAGTCGTCAACCGCCTGGCCATGTACGGCGCCACGAGCGACCCGCGCTCGCACGAGCTCCGCTTCACCGACAACACCGACGGCTTCGAGACCTTCGACAACCTCTTCCTGCAGGGGAACGCCGTCGCCAACTACTTCTTCTTCGTCGACGACCGCAAGCGCCACGCCTACGTCGAGGAGCGGCAGGAGCGCACCGTGCGCGCCATCGGGAAGCTCCTCAAGCGCTCGCGCCGCGTCGGCGTGGGGCAGTTCCTCGCCCTCGCGCACGAGATGCTCGAGGCGCTCGCCGAGCCGGAGTCGACCATCGTCCTCGTCCGTGTCGTGCAGCGGGACAATCAGCGCTTCTACGACCTCTGCCGCGAGGCCTACGCCGCGCAGCAGTCGATGGATGTCGGCGACGACGACGGCGTCGATCCGTATCAGCGCGAGCGGATCCAAATCGACGTCATCTACCACCATCCCGACAACCAGCAGCTCATCGACGAGTACAAGCGCATCCTGGCCTCCTGCGCCGGCTCGGCCATCAGCTCCTCGGCCCGCGCGCGCCTCATGCGCCTGCGCACGCTTTCGCTGCGCAACGAGGTGCCGCTGTCGATCTTCGACACGCTCGAGGAGATCGTGCTGCAGGAGCACCGCGTGGCCAGCGCCGGCGAGGAGGAGCCCGGCTACATCTCCTCCACGCGCGAGATCCTCGGCGGCTTCCTCCTCGGCAAGAGCATCAACCGCAAGCTCTCCTCGCTCGACATGATCCAGCTCATGGAGAACAAGCAGCGCGCCGCGGCGAACCGCGACCAGACGTTCGAGGAGCTGCTGCTCGAGACCGGGACGCTCATCGACGAGATCGGCCGCGAGGAGGAGGACTTCGAGCGGCTGGAGTCGTTCGGCGAGCTGATCACGCTCTTCGACCGCATCGACCACACCACCACGCTCATCAACCGCCTGGCCTTCATGGACGACGTCGAGCTCTCCCTCGAGCAGGTGCGGTCGCTCATCGGCAACATGCAGATCTTCGAAGGATTGCAGCGCGGCCTGTTTCAGGCGCTCTTCATCAATCCGATCGTGACGAACGACTACGCGCTCTCGTACGGCAAGAAGAAGCTCTACGCGCTGACGCTCGGCCTCATCGAGATCCAGAACAACGAGGCTTCGCTCGCCGACGTGACGCAGTCGATCTCGGCGATCAACCGCACCGAGCGCGCCTACTTCGCCATCTACAACCTGGCTCGGCGGCGGATGTCGAACTTCTACCTCGAGCTCAACACCTCCGAGGGGCGGGAGACGTTCCGGCGGGAGATCAAGGCGGAGATGGCCCACGACCCGGAGATGGCCGACCTGCAGCATGAGGTGACGGAGGCGCTGCTCGAGGAAGTGATCACCAAGATCCGCCTGGAGGCGTTCTACATCAACCAGCTCCTGCCGAAGATCATCGACGAGCAGGACGGGCGCCTGCGCAACGACTTTCTCTCCAACTCCGGCCTCGACCGCTTTCAAATCGAGGAGCTGGAGAGCGAGTACTTCGAGATGCGCGCGTTTCCGGCGCAATTGTTGGATGCGATTCAGAAGCCATGACAGGGAGCGGGGGGCAGGGCGCGGGGCGCCCCCTGCGCCCTGCGCCCTCTGATGAAGGAGCTCCATGACCAACCGCCTCGCGCACGAAGTCTCGCCGTACCTGCAGCAGCACGCGCACAACCCGGTCGACTGGTATCCGTGGGGCGCGGAGGCGCTGGCAAAGGCGCGCGCGGAGGACAAGCCGATCTTTCTCTCGATCGGCTACTCGGCGTGCCACTGGTGCCACGTCATGGAACGGGAGTCGTTCGAGGACGAGAGCGTGGCGCGCGTCCTCAGCGAGCACTTCGTGTCGATCAAGGTCGACCGCGAGGAGCGGCCCGACATCGACTCGATTTACATGACCGCGGTGCAGATGATGACGGGGCACGGCGGGTGGCCGATGTCGATGTTCCTCACGCCCGACGGCGCGCCGTTCTACGCCGGCACGTACTTTCCGCCCGAGGACCGGCACGGCATGCCGGGATTCAAGCGCGTGCTGCTGCACGTGGCGGAGGCGTACCGCTCCCGTAAAGACGAGGTTCGCGAGGCCGCGGACGAGGTGCGAAAAGCATTGTCGAGTGCGCCGGCCATGCCGGCGCTCTTGACAGCGGCGGCATGGCCGCCGCACTCCACAGATGCGCTGGCCTTGCGCATCGCGGAGACGTATGACCGTGTGAACGGCGGCTTCGGCAGCGCCCCGAAGTTCCCTCCCTCCATGACCCTCGACTTCCTCATGCAAGTCGCCTGGCGCACGAACAATTTCGAAGAGATCATCACCACCACGCTCACCAAAATGGCTCGCGGCGGGATGTACGACCAGATCGGCGGCGGCTTTCACCGCTACTCGGTCGACGCGCGCTGGCTCGTGCCGCACTTCGAGAAGATGCTCTACGACAACGCGCTGCTGGCGCGGCTCTACACGCGCGCCTGGCAGTGGAAGCGCGACCCCGAGTCGGCGCGCATCGCCCACGAGATTCTCGGATGGGTGCAGCGCGAGATGACGTCGCCCGACGGCGGCTTCTACGCGACCCAAGACGCCGACAGCGAGGGGGAAGAAGGGAAGTTCTACGTCTGGTCCCGCCGCGAGGTGATCGACGCTCTCGGCAGCGACGACGGCCGCGTCTTCTGCGATTTGTACGACGTGACGGAGAGCGGCAATTGGGAAGGGCACAACATCCTGAACCTGCGGCGCGCGCCGGAGACCGATGCGGAGCGCGACGTGGCCGCGCGCGGCAAGTGCCACCTCTACGGCGTGCGCGCGAAGCGCGTCTGGCCCGGCCGCGACGAGAAGATTCTGGCGGGGTGGAACGGCTGGATGCTGGCGGCGTTCGCCGAGGCGGCCATGGCCTTCGACCGCGACGACTACCGCGACGTCTGCCGCCGCAACGCCGGCTTTCTGCTCACACGCATCGTCGACGGGCGTCTCGTCCGCCACCACAACATCAACGGCCTGCTCGAGGACTACGCCGGCGTGGCCTGGGGCCTGACGCTCGCGTACGAGGCGACGCACGAGCGCCGCTACCTCGACGCCGCGCGCGGACTGGCCGATCAGGTTCTCGAACGTTTCGCGGACGAGAACGGCGGCTTCTTCGACACGCCGGTCGATCACGAGCCGCTGTTGACTCGCCCGAAGGATCTCTTCGACAACGCCACGCCCTCGGGCAACTCGCTCGCCTCCGACGTGCTGCTGCGCCTGGCCATTCTGTACGGCGAGCCGCGCTACGAGGAGGCGGCGACGAAGACGCTGGAGGCGCTCTTCCCGCTCGCGCAGCGTTACCCGAGCGGCTTCGGCTTCCTCCTCGGCGTGGCCGAGTGGCGCGCCGGTGCGCCGAAGGAGATCGCCATCACCGGCAGCGGCGAGACGTTCCGCGCGCTGCGCCGCGCCGCGGGCGAGACGTATTTGCCGCACCGGGTGATCGTGGCGGGGGCGGGCGCCGCCGATCTTCCGCTGATGGAAGGCCGCGACACGCAACGCGAGGTGGCGTACGTGTGCGAGGCGTACGCGTGCCAGGAGCCGACGAGCGATCCGGAGCGGTTGAGGGAGATGCTGGGGGGGTGACAGGTCACGGGTCACGGGTCACGGGTCACAGGTCACAGATCGCGACGACCACCACCTGTCACCCGTCACCTGCCACCCGTCACCTACTTCGTCAGCTTCCCCCTCACATCAATCGCCTTCAACACCCTCCCCACGATCTCGACGCGCTCCGCGCCGCGCTGGAGGCGGGGCACGAGGTCGGCGAGCTCGCCGGGGTTGGGATTGCGCTCGGCGATGGCGTAGAAGGCGCGGTCGAGGAAGGCGCGGTCGCTCTCGCAGGCGCTCTCGATGGCAATGGCGGTGACGGCATCCTCGGGGCGCAGCTCGTGCCAGGCGGCGTCGGGATCGAAGCCGAGTCGGGCGTAGAGCGCTTTCACGGCGTCCTCGCGCCAGCGCACCTCGGCGTGCTTGCGCACGAGGGCGCAACGAGTGCGGAAGAGGGAACTTGACGCCAAGCGGATGTCGATCACCGGCGGCGGCGGTTGCGCGGCGGCGGATTCGAGAATCGACACGGATCCGAAGCAAGCCGCGAGCGGGCGCGGGTCGGAGAACGGCGGGCCGAGCGTCGCCGGGATCGTGACGCGGCCGAAGGTGAACGTCAGCGTGTTCAAGCCTTCGCGCCAGAGCTTGGCCGGCGCGTCGAAGGCGTAGTCGCGCCACTCGAACGGCATCGTCACCGTGCTCACCGGCGTGCCGTTGATCGACAGCGTCATCGTCTGCGGCGGCAGCGCGCGGTGGGCGAGCGGCAGGGCGTGCACGACCACGCGGCGGTCGCGCGGAGCGAGGCGCGGGATCAGGAGCGAGGCTTCCTTCGCCGTCGCCCAGCGGAACTCCTCGCCCTTCGTCCCCTCTGGGCCTTGCCAGCCGTCGCCGCGGAACAGCTCGTCGTCGTGGCCGCTGTGCAGGGCCACGCTCGCGCCGAGTGCCGCCGCCAGCGCGCGCAGGTCCTCAGGCGCGGCGCGGTGCTGCACGAAGTGCGGCAGCGACGGCGCGTAGTGGAGGCGGAAGCCTTCCAGCTCGCCGGCGGCGAGGAGCGGATAGCGGCAGATCCAATCGCGCACCGGCGTCGGATCGGCCTCGCCGGCGGTGACGAACCACGTCGGCTGCGCGTTCGCGAACATCTCCGCGAGCATCACGCTGTTGACGCTGACCACGCGCACGCCCGGCGGGAGGCGGCGGAGGTAGTAGCGGAGGCAGACGTCGGACCACTGCTCGGCGGTGACGATGGCGTCGCCCGGCTGCACGCGGCGCTCGAGCGCCGCGCCGATGCCGCGCCAGTCGAGCTTCTCGAACGGCTCCTGGCGGGCCACACTCCAGGTGTCGGCGGCGATGACGGCGGCGACGATCACGCCCACCCACTGCAGGCGGATCGAGGTCATCCCTACCGCCGCGAGAACGACGAAGCCGATGAGCGCCGGCGCGACGTAGCGAACGGCGAACCAGTGATTGATGACGGCGAGCGAAACGAGCGCGCAGACGATCGGCAAGAGCGTCACGCCGAGGACGATCGTGGCGGCGCGTTTGTCGCGGCGCCACAGCGCGACGGCGCCGATCGCAGCAAAGAGGAAGAGGAACGCGATCGTCAGCTGGCGGCCTTCGATTCCCCGCGCCGAGACCGTCAATGCGCCGGCGATGCGCGAGAGGACGGACTCGTCGAAGTGTGACGGCGACGGCTGCGCCTCGCCGCGGTAGAGCAGGGGGACGAGGGCGGCGGCAATCGTGGCAGCGAATTGTGGAGTGCGCCGGCCATGCCGGCGCTCTGACAGCGGCGGCATGGCCGCCGCACTCCACAAGGCGATCGCGATGGCCAGCAGCAGCGGGCCGGCCACCGCGGAGGTGTAGAGCATGGCGATCATCGCCGCGACCGCGATGCCGAGGCGGTCGCGCAGCAGCGCCCACAACAGCACCGCCGTCAGCAGCATCAGCAGCGCGTACGGCCTTGCCTCGCGGCTGTAGTAGACGTGCAGCGGCGACACCGCCAGCACGATCGCCGCGGCCGCGCCCGCCGCGCACCCGCCCAGCGCGCGCGCTGCGAGAAAGACGAGCGGGATCGCCGCGACGCCGAAGAGCGCGGCGGGAAGCCGCCCGGCAAATTCCTCGCGGCCGAAGGCGCGCGCGGCGAGCTGCGCGGCGTAGTAGAGCGGGCCGTGCTCGCGCTCCAGGCCGGTCAACCAATGCCACCACGGACTGTGCGCATGGTGCGTGGTCAGCATGTCGCCCAAGATCTCGTCGAGCCAGTAGCTGGGGGCGCCGAGCTTGTCGAAGCGGAGATACGCCGCGACGGCAACGATGGCAAAAAGCAGCGCGCGCCTCACGGCGCCTTCGGCGACACCGTTCAAGGTGCCTTCGGCACTAGCACCCACCCCGTGCTCGTACGCTTGCTCTCGTTGCCGCTCTTGTCTTTCGCCGACACCGCGTACTTGTACTCGATGCCCGGATCGGGACCGCTGTCGATCGCCGACGTCGTGCCGGCCGGCAGGACGATGAGCGCGAACGTCCCCACTTCCTTGATGTCGTTGCCGTGTCCCTGTCCCTCGGTGCGATAGATGATGTAGTTGGCGAGGTCGGGCGCGTCGACCGGGTCCCACACCAGGCGCACCGCCTTCGTCTCCACCAGCGCGGTGAGCGACGCCGGCGCGGCGGGGGGCGTGAGGTCCTTGAACGTCGCGATCACGGCCGGCGACGGGTCGCTCTCGATGCGCGGCGACGTCGCCGCCACCGCGGTCACGCGGTAGTCGAAGTCGCCGTACGGCGGGATGTCGGTGTACGTCGTGGCCGTCACCGGCGCGGCGTTGACCGGCGGCGTCAGCTCGCCCGGCGTCTCACCTTTGCCGGCGCGGTAGACGTTGTAGCCGGCGATGAACGGCTTAGTGTCGCCGGTGGCCGACTTCGCGGGCGCCGTCCACGTCAGCACCACGCCCTCAGCCTTCGGCGCGGCGGCGACGTTCGACGGCGGCAGCGGTACGTCGACCGGCACGATGGTCACGACGTTGGAGACGTCGCTGTGCGTCGTGCCCCCTTCGGTGACGACGGCGTAGTTGAGCCGCACCGGCCGCCCGTCCTTCGTGTGAAACGACGGCGTGTCGGTGTAGATCAGCTTGGCGCCCGCGGTCGCCTCCGGCAATTTGGCACTCTCGATGCTGTCGAGTCTCTCTTTGAGGCGGTTGAACTGCGCCGGCGTGAGGCCGGGAACTTTGGAAAAGAGGGAGATGGCCAGCGGCTTCGTCGGATCGACGTCGCCGGGCATGATCGTCTTCACGTCGCGCGGCGGCTGGGTAGCCGGCAGTTCTTCCGCGTAGCGGTACACGACAACGCGGCGAACGGATTCGAGCTTCTTCCCTGCGGTGGTCAGGGACGGATAGCTCCATGCGAGGACGACATTGGGACCACGCTGTGATACAAGCAAATCGCTGGTGGCTTGGGGGATGATCGGCACCGGCGGATGCGGGTCGCCGCGCTTCCCACAGGCGGCCAGCACGGCGAACGACAGCGCGAGGAACTTTTTCACCCGCGCGGATTCTAGCGGACTAAGGGGGCAGAGCGCAGGAGGCAGGGCGCAGGTGGTGCCGTCGCGAAGACATCATCTGCGCCCTGCGCCCCGCGCTCTGCGCTTTCTCGAGGAAACCACATGTGCGGAATCATTGGTTACGTAGGCGAGCGTGACGTCGTGCCGGTGCTGATCGGCGGACTGAAAAAACTGGAGTACCGCGGCTACGACTCCGCCGGCATCGCCGTCGTCGACGGCAACGGCGTCGAGGTCGTGCGCGCCGAGGGGAAGCTCAGCAACCTCGAGGCGAAGCTCGGCGAGAATCCGCTCCGCGGCACGTTCGGTATGGGCCACACGCGCTGGGCCACGCATGGGAAGCCAAACGAGAACAACGCCCACCCGCACCGCGACTGCACGGGCAAGGTCGTGGTCATCCACAACGGCATCATCGAGAACTTCCTCCCGCTCAAGCAGCGGCTGCAAAAAGGTGGGCACGAGTTCAAGACCGAGACCGACACCGAGGTCGTGGCGCACCTCATTGAAGAGAACCTGAAGGACGGGACGAAGTTCACCGAGGCGGTGAAGAAGACGCTCAAGGAGCTCGATGGGCACTATGCCCTGGTCATGATCGACGGCAGCGAGCCGGGCACGATCGTCGCCGCCAAGCACGGCCCGCCGCTGGTCATCGGCCTCGGCGATGGTGAGAACATCGTCGCCTCCGACGTCGCCCCGCTACTCGCCTACACGCGCAACATCATCTACCTCGAGGACGGCGAGTACGCCGTCGCCGATCAGAAGGCCGTCAAGGTCTTCGACCACGACGACGCGCCGGTCGACCGGCCACCGAAAAAGATCACCTGGGACGCCGTGATGGCCGAGAAGGAAGGCTTCCGGCACTACATGCTCAAGGAGATCCACGAGCAGCCGCGCGCGGTGCGCGACACGTTCAACGGGCGGATGTTCGAGGAGTCGGGCGAGATCTACTTCAACGACCTGCAGCTCACGCCTGAGGAGTGGTCGAAGTTCAGGAAAGTGCACGTCGTCGCCTGCGGGACGTCGTGGCACGCGGGGCTGGTCGGCAAGTTCCTGCTCGAGGATGCGGCGCGCATCCCGATCGAAGTCGACTACGGCTCCGAGTACCGCTACCGCAACCCCATCGTCGACGAGACGACGCTGGTCATCGGCGTTACGCAGTCGGGCGAGACGGCCGACACGATCGCCGGCATGCAGGAGGCGAAGGCGAAGGGGGCGAAGCTGATCACGATCTGCAACGTGATCGGGGCGGCGGCGACGCGCATGGCCGACGGGACGATCTACACGAACGCCGGGCCGGAGATCGGCGTGGCGTCGACGAAGGCGTTCACCACGCAGCTGACGGCGTTCTATCTGCTCGCGCTCTACATCCGCCAGTTGCGCGGCGAGGACGTGAAAGACCGCAGCTACGCGATGCACGAGATGCGGGTGATCCCGCACAAGATCGAGACGATCCTGAAAACGCAGGAGAAGCACATCGAGGAGCTGGCGCACAAGTATTACAAGGCGCAGGATTTCCTCTTCCTCGGCCGCGGCGTGCACTACCCGATCGCGCTCGAAGGGGCGCTGAAACTGAAGGAGATCTCGTACATCCACGCCGAGGGATATCCGGCCGGGGAGATGAAGCACGGACCGATCGCGCTCATCGACGAGAACATGCCGGTGGTGGCCATCGCCACGCACACGCCCGTGTACGACAAGGTCGTGTCGAACCTGCAGGAGGCGAAGGCGCGCGACGGAAAGCTGATCATCGTCTGCGACGAGGGCGACGACGCGGTGAAGAAGCTCGCCGACGACGTGATCGAGATCCCCTGGACGGTGGAGCCGCTGCAGCCGATCCTGGCGGTGGTGCCGACGCAGCTCCTGGCGTACTACATCGCCCTGCGGCGCGGCTGCGACGTCGATCAGCCGCGAAATCTGGCGAAGAGCGTGACGGTGGAGTGAGGCTTCCGTTCAACTTTCCGGCGCTGCTCGATTTCTTGCGCGCGCGTTTGGTGCCGGGCGAGTCGGTTGTCGACGATGTTTATCGCCGCGGCGACGTGACGGTACGTTTCGACGGGCGCGCTCTCGTCGTCAACTCCGACGATGCCGAGGTGTTGGCGCGCGTGCACCGGCTGTTCGACGTCGACGCGGACGTTTCCGCGATCGCTTCGCATTTCTCGCGCGATCGCATGCTTGCGCCGCTGCTGGCGCGGCACCCCGGAATCCGCGTGCCGGGCGCGTGGGACCCGTTCGAGACGTGCGTGCGCGCGATCGTCGGGCAGCAGGTGAGCGTGGCCGGGGCGACGACGATCATGACGCGCATCGTCACGCGCTACGGGACGTCGCCGGAGCGCATCGCCCGCGCGCGCGGGACGAACATCGGCATGCCGGCGGCGCGGTGGGAGACGATTCGTTCCGTCGCCCGCGCGGCCGCCGAGGGCGACCTGACGCTCGACCGCATCCGCACGCTGCGCGGCATCGGCCCGTGGACGGCGAGCTACATCGCCATGCGCGTCTTCCGCGATCCCGACGCCTTCCCCCACACGGACCTCGGCGTGCGCAAGGCCTTCGGCATGGCGCCGGAGCGCGAGATCCTGGCCCGCGCCGAGGCGTGGCGGCCGTGGCGAGCGTACGCGGCAATGCTACTCTGGCGTGGCTGATGTACGTCCACCGCATCGATCCGATCATCGGGTCGGTCTTCGGCATCCACACGTGGTGGTACGGGCTGAGTTATACGCTCGGCTTCACCGAGGCATTTCTCTACCTGCGGCGAAGGCTCCCGCCGCGCTCCGTCTACAACCTCTCGATCCTGATGTTCGCCGGCGTGCTCCTCGGCGGGCGCGCGGTCGAGGTCATCTTCTATGAATGGCCGTTCTACAGCGCGCATCCGCAACTGATCCCGGCGGTGTGGCTCGGCGGGATGGCCACGCACGGGCTGCTCTTCGGCGGCCTTGTCGGCGTGTGGCTCTTCTGCCTCGTCGAGCGCCGGCCGTTTCTGGAGATCACCGATCTCCTCGCCGGCCCCGCGGCGTTCATCCTCGGCGTCGGACGGATCGGCAATTTCATCGACGGACAGATCGTCGGCAGCATCACCAGCGTGCCGTGGGCGGTGAAGTTCCCGGACGCGGAGGGCTTCCGCCATCCGGTTGTGCTCTACGACGGCCTGAAGAACCTGCTGATCATCCCGATTCTGATCCTCCTCGCCAAGCGGAAGCCGCGGCCGGGCGTGCTGACCGGGACGTTTCTCTTCCTCTATGCCTTCCTGCGGATCTTCGTCGACCTTTTCCGCGAGTACCCGACGACGCTCCTCGGCCTGGCCACCGGCCAGGTGCTGAACATCGTCCTCTCGATTGTCGGTCTGGCGCTGCTCGTCGTGCGGGTGCGATCCGCACCGGTAGGGACGCACAGCGTGCGCCCTCCGGCCGCATGGCAGCGCGTCGTGCTCGCCTGCCTGCTCATTTTCCCGCTGATCATCCCGAGCGACTGGACGCAGGACGTGCCGGCGCGCTACGGCAAGCGCCACGCGGGGCTGGTGCACACGGCGATGTATCCTCCGATTCCATGATCGTCTTCGGAATCGTCCCCGCGCCGTTCGGCGAGCTGCTCGTCGCGAAGGAAAACGGCGCGGTGGTGGAGATTCACTTCCGGCCGGGCGGCGTCGATGGCGTTCGCAACGACGGCGCGGTCGCCGACGTCGCGCAGCAGTTGCACGAGTACTTCCGCGGCGAGCGCCAATCGTTCGACCTCGAGCTTGCCCCGCGCGGCACGGACTTCCAACGGCTCTGCTGGAGCGCGTTGCAGCGCATCCCCTACGGCGAGACCCGCTCCTACAGCGATATTGCGCGCGAGATCGGCCGCCCCGCGGCGGTGCGCGCCGTCGGCGCTGCGAATGGAGCGAACCCGATCCCGATCGTCATCCCCTGTCACCGCGTCGTCGGCAGCAACGGCTCGCTGACCGGCTTCGGCGGTGGGATCGAGACGAAGCGCTGGCTGCTGGCGCTGGAGTCGCCTCAGCGTCAGTTGTAGGGCGGCGGAGCGCGTGTGAAGCTAGCGGCCGATTCAGCCGCCGCCCCGCGACGGGCAGTCGTTCGCTTTCATGTGTAGTGCGGCGGCCATGCCGCCGCTGTCGCCGACGTCGAGGAGTTGCACGAGTACTTCCGCTCGATCTCGAGCTCGCCCCGCGAGATCGGCCACCCGGCGGCGGTGCCGAGGGATCGAGACAAACCGGCCGGTGGCCGCCGTGGAGCTGGAGTCGCCTCAGCGGGCGATCCACCCGCCGCCCAGGCACAAATCCCCGTCGTAGAACACCACCGCCTGCCCCGGCGCGATGGCGCGGAGCTTCTGCGCGAACTGCACGCGCGCCCGCCCGTCCTCCAGCGGCGTCACGGTCGCGGCGACGTCGGCCATGCGCGAGCGGACGCGCGCTTGTACCTCGACCGGGTGGGCGGGCGCGGTGCCGGAGATCCAGTGCACGCGCTCGGCGGTGAGTTCCTCGCGCTCGAGCGCCGAGGCGGGGCCGATGGTGACGCGCTTCGTGAAGGGGTTGACGTCGACGACGTACGTTCGCTCCGCGCTGCCGCCGACGTCGAGGCCGCGGCGCTGGCCGATGGTGAAGTGGTAGTAGCCGTCGTGACGGCCGACGACGTTGCCGTCGACGTCGACGATTTCGCCCGCCCCCTCGCCCGGAACGATCCCCGCCTCGCGCTCGACGATCGCGGCGTAGCCGTCCTTCTGCGGCACGAAGCAGATCTCGTACGACTCCTTCTTGCGCGCCACCGAGAGTCCCGCGGCCGAGGCCACCTCGCGCACTTCCGGCTTAGTCATGTCGCCGAGCGGGAAGAGCGCGTCGCGGAGCTGATCCTGCGACAGCTCGAAGAGGAAGTACGACTGGTCCTTGGCGCGGTCGACGGCCTTGCGCAGCTCGAGCGCGCCGTCCTCCGCGCGCGTGATCCGCGCGTAATGGCCCGTAGCGATCTTCTCCGCGCCGATGGCCTGCGCTTTCTGATGAAAGAGGTCGAACTTCACGTGCGTGTTGCAGAGGACGCAGGGGCTCGGCGTCGTGCCGGAGAGGTACGACTGCACGAACGGCGTGATGACCTTCTCGTGAAAGTTGCGCTCGAGGTTCAAGGTGAAGTGCGGGATCTCGAGCTTCCAGGCCACGCGCTTGGCGTCAGCAAGGTCGTCGAGCGTGCAGCAGCCGCCGTAGGTGCTGTCGGCCGCGGCGAGGTTGTCGTACATCTGCATCGACAGACCGACCACGTCATGGCCTTCGGCCTTGAGGATGTATGCGGCCGTCGAGGAGTCGACGCCGCCGGACATGGCTACGGCGATTTTCATGGGAAACAGGTCACGGGTCATGGGTGACGGGTCACAGATGGCGGACGCACCCACCTGTCACCTGTCACCTGTCACCCCCTAACAGCGGGTATCGGTTGTGCATGCCCAAATTCCAGAGTGGTCCAGTCCGTCCTCGTGGTCGATGACGACCCGAACATCCGCAGGATGATCATCGCGGCTTTGCGCCGCGAGGGGTATCAGTTCGCCGAGGCGCCAAACGGGAAGGACGCGCTCGACATCATGCGCGCTCAGCACCCCTCGGTGGTCGTGCTCGACTTGATGATGCCGGTGGTGTCGGGGTGGGAAGTTCTGCAGCAGCGCGAGACCGAGCCGGACCTGCGCCAGATCCCCGTCATCGTCGTCAGCGCCAGCCGCGGGCCGGAGATCGCCCACGCCGTGGACAAAGGGATCTGCGCGTTCTTGCCGAAGCCGTTCGATATTTCGGCGTTGAGCGCGCTGGTCAGAAGCTGCTTGCCGCCGGAGTAGCGCTCAAAACGACGTCCGCTCCGCCTCCTGCGCGTCCACCACCGCAATCGCGGCCATGTTCACGATGTCGTTCACATCGACGCCGCGCTGGAGCACGTGCACCGGCTTGGCCATCCCCTGCAGGATCGGGCCGATCGCTTCGGCGTTGCCGAGGCGCCAGAGGAGCTTGTAGGCGGCGTTGGCGGCGTCGAGGTTGGCGAAGACGAGGACGTTCGCGTCGCCCTGGATCGCGCTCCACGGGTAGTCGGTCTTGGCGATGTACGGAACGACGGCGGTGTCGGCCTGCATCTCCCCCTCGACGACGAGATCCGGGCGGCGGCGCTTCAGGATCTGCACGGCTTCGGCGACTTTCTGCGAGGCCTTGTCGATGGTCGAGCCGAAGTTCGAGAACGAGACCATGGCGATGCGCGGCTCGAGGTTGAAGCGCTTGGCGGTCTCCGCGGTCTGCACGGCGATCTCGGCGAGCTCCTCTGCGTCGGGGTCGATGTTCACCGTCGTGTCGGCGAGGAAGATCACGCGGTTCTTGAAGATCAACAGATACGCGCCGGACACGTGCTTCACGCCCGGCTTCGGCTTGAGGATCTGCAGCGCCGGGCGGATCGTGGCGGGGTAGTAGGCGTGCAGGCCGGCAATGACGCCGTCGGCATCGCCCTGCTCGAGCAGCATCATGGCGAAGTAGTTGCGGCTGTTCAGAATGCGCCGCGCGTCGACGAGCGTGATGCCGCGCCGGGCGCGCAGCTCCGCCAGGCGCTGCGCGTACTGATCGAGCTTCGGATACTTCGTGACGTCGCACACCGTGATCGTCGACGGATCGACGTTGAACTTCTTCAAGAGCGGCTCGACGTCCTCGAACTTCACGAGGAGGATCGGGTGGGCCATCCCCTCGTCGACGAGGATCTTCGCCGCACGGACGATCTTCTCCTGATCTCCCTCGGGAAAGACGATTCGCTTCGGGTTGCGCTTGGCGAGGTCATAGACGTTGTGCATCAGGCCGCGCGAGCGCCCGAGGAGATTCTCGAGGCGGCGGCGGTAGGCGTCGTAGTCGGCGATCGGCGCCTGCGCCACGCCCGTCTCCGCGGCCGCGCGCGCCACGGCGACCGGCACGTTCAAGAGCACGCGATAGTCGAATGGCTTCGGGATGAGGTACTCGCGCCCGAACGTGAACCGCTCCGAGCCGTACGCGCGCAGCACGGAGTCGGGGACCTCCTCCTTCGCCAGGCAGGCCAGCGCGTGCGACGCGGCGAGCTTCATCTCGTCGTTGATCGTCGTGGCCCGGCAGTCGAGCGCGCCGCGGAAGATGAAGGGAAAGCCGAGAACGTTGTTGACCTGGTTCGGAAAGTCGGAGCGGCCCGTGGCCATGATGACGTCGTGCCGCGCGGCCACGGCCTCGTCGTACATGATCTCCGGATCGGGATTGGCCATGGCGAAGACGATCGGATTCGGGGCCATGCTGCGGACCATGTCCGGCGTCACCGTGCCGCCGACGGAGAGGCCGATGAAGACATCCGCGCCGTTCATGGCCTCGGCAAGCGTGCGCGCGCCGGTTTCTTGTGCGAACTCCTCCTTGTACGGCGTCATCGCTTCTTTGCGGCCCTTGTAGATCACGCCCTTCGAGTCAGTGAGGATGACGTTCTCCTTGCTTAGGCCGAGCTTGATGTACAGCCGCAGGCAGGCCATGGCCGCGGCGCCCGCGCCGGAGATCACGACCTTCACCTTCTCGATGTCCTTGTGCGCCACTTCGAGGGCGTTGATGAGCGCCGCGGCGGAGATGATGGCCGTGCCGTGCTGGTCGTCGTGAAAGACCGGGATCTTCATCTCGGCCTTGAGGCGCTCTTCGATCTCGAAGCACTCCGGCGCGGCGATGTCTTCGAGGTTGATGCCGCCGAAGGTCGGCTCGAGGAGCTTGACGGCCTGGATGAAGGCCTCGGTGTCGCGGGTGTCGAGCTCGAGGTCGAAGACGTCGATGTCGGCGAAGCGCTTGAAGAGGACTCCCTTTCCCTCCATGACCGGCTTGCCGGCCGCCGCGCCGATCGCGCCGAGGCCGAGGACGGCGGTGCCGTTGGTGATGACGGCGACGAGGTTCCCTTTGGCCGTGTACTTGTAGACATCCTCGGGATTCCGGGCGATCTCGAGGCACGGCTTGGCCACGCCGGGGGTGTAGGCGAGCGCGAGATCGCGCTGCGTGGCGGTCGGCTTGGTGGGAACGACTTCGATTTTGCCGGCCCGTCCGCTGGCGTGGTATTCGAGCGCTTCGTTGTCGATGTCGGCCATGAGGGCCGCGAGTTTAACGCCGGGCCGTCAGTCGAGCCAGAAAAGCGGGTTTTCTTTTTCGGGGACGCCGATCTTGTGCTGCGCGCCGTTGATCGTCACCGCAAACTCGTTGTAGGCGCCGCGCCCTTCGATGTTGCCGTGCACCGGCCCGCCGTCGACCGAATACGAGGCGATCTCGCCGTAGAGATCCTTGCTGCGGCGGAAGCGGTCGAAGCTGTCCATGGCGTCGCGAAACTCCTCGCCGCCGGTGAAGCGGACGCCGCGTGCCCAGAGGCAGGCGGCGGCCTGCTCGGCGTCGTTCCCCGTGGTGCCGCCGGCCTTCCATGCTTCGAGGAACGCGTCGAGCCGCTTCCGCGCCTTGACCTCCGCCTTGGCGCCCGAGCCGCCATAGCGGCCGAACAGCCCTGCGAGCTTTCCTTCCGTCGACGGCTGGTCGCCGCCGGGCGCGAACTTCTTGAAGCAGAAGGCGACCGCAGCGACGACGACGATGGCAACGAGCAGCTTTTTCATTAACCAGCCTTGCGCTTCCGCTGCGGCGGCCGCGGCTCCTCGCGCGGCGCCGCCTCAGTGCGCCGCGTGGCCGAACCGGCCAGGTCGTGCTTCCGCCCGGTCATGTTGTTCCAGGCAACGGCCACGGCCGGGACGATCGTGATGGTCGAGTAGGTGCCGGCCAGGACGCCGATGAGAAGGATCCAGGCGAACTCGTGGATCACCTTGCCGCCGAAGAGGATCAGAGCGATGAGGACGACGACGACGGAGCCCGAAGTCAGGATCGTCCGCGACAACGTCTGGTTCATGGCCAGGTTCAGCTGCTCCTCGAACGACATGCGCGTCTTGATCTTGCGCCGGTTCTCGCGGACGCGGTCGTACATGACGACGGTGTCGTTGATGGAGAAGCCGACGATGAGCAGCAGCGCGGCGACGATGTTGAGCGACGCCTCGCCGTTGATCATGCCGAGGAACGCCAGCGACATGCAGACGTCGTGGATGATGCAGACGACCGCGGCGGCGCCGAACATGACGTCGAAGCGGATCCAGAGATAAGCGCCCATCGCCAAGGTGGAGAGAACGACCGCCCAGATGGCCTTCTGCTGCAGCTCGCGGCCGACCTGAGGGCCGACCGTCTCCTGATTGAGCACGGTGAACGAGCCGAGGAATGTCTTCGCGTTGAGCACGCCGGCGATCCCGGTGGTGACGCCGGGGGCGCTCACGACCTGCTGCATGTTGCGGAAGAGGCCAAGCTCGGCGCGCCTGCTGATGATGTTCTGCGCGATGTCGCCGTAGTACTTGCGCGCGTCGGCATTCGTCCCCTTGTGATCGGGATCGGCGCCGAAGAGGAGGTCGGCGATGCGGCCGGCGCCGTAGAAGTTGATGTCGAGCTTCGAGGCGTCCGCGGCCGGATTGAGCGCCGTCTGGAGGCGGGCCACGACCTGGCCGGCGTAGTCGGACTCTTTCTTCTGCTCCGGCAGGCGGATCAGCGCGGCGTTGTCCTCAGCCTTGCCGTACTGCTGGATGGAGGCGTCGCGGAGCAGGCCGCGCAGTTGGTCGACCGGAACCTGGCCCTGGAACTTGAGGGTGATGTTCGCGCCGCCGGCGAAGTCGATGCCCCAGTTGATGCCGTGCTTCATGTAGAACGCCGCGCCGATGACCATGAAGATCAGCGAGAAGGCGATGGCGTGAAAGCGCCACTTGATGAAGTCGTATTTGCTGTTGACGAAAATCTGCATGGGAGTCCTCGCTAAATGCTGATCGACGTCGGGCGGCTCTCGGCCCGGTAATGAATGTCGAAGATCACGCGCGACACGAAGAACGCGGTGAAGACCGACGCGAATAGACCGATGAGCAGCGTCACGGCAAAGCCCTTGATCGGCCCGGTGCCGAACTGGAAGAGGAAGAGCGCCGAGATGATCGTGGTCATGTGCGTGTCGATGATCGTGCCGAAGGCGCGGGAGAAGCCGTTCTCGATGGCCGCGCGCACGGTCTTGCCGTCGCGCAGCTCTTCGCGGATGCGCTCGAACACGAGCACGTTGGAGTCGACGGCCATGCCTAGGGTCAGAATGATGCCGGCGATGCCGGGGAGCGTCAGCGTGGCCTTGAAGATGGCCATCATGCCGAGAATGATGACGAGGTTGAGCAGCAGGGCGAGCACGGCGTTGATGCCCGCGCCGCGGTAGTAGAGAACGACCGCGAGGATCAGGGCGACGAAGCCGATGACCGAGGCCAGCACGCCCTGGTGAATGGAGTCGCGGCCGAGCGACGGGCCGACGGTGCGCTCCTCGAGCGTCGTCAGCGACGCCGGGAGGGAGCCGCTGCGCAGCACGAGCGCGAGGTCCGCGGCCTGCTGCGTGGTGAACGAGCCTTCGATCACGCCCTGGTCTTCGATCTTCGAATTGATGACCGGGGCGGAGACGACCTTGTTGTCGAGGACGATGGCCAGGCGGCGCTTGACGTTGGCGCCGGTGAGCTCGCCGAACTTGCGGCCGCCGTCCGGCGTGAGCGCGAAGCCGACGGTCGGCTCGCCGAGACGGCCTTTCTGCACGCGCGCGTTCTTCAGGTCGGTGCCGGTGACCGGCACGCTCTTGCGAACGGCGTAGAACTGGGTGCCGGTGGTGCGGCCGAGGGCGTCCTCGGCGTTGCCGGGGAGGACGTCGACGTCGCCCTGCATGTTGGGCGGGACGGTGGCCATGATGGTCTTGGCATCGCTGCTCGGCTCCCCCTCGACGAGGCGGAACTGCAGCACGGCCGTGGTCTTGATGATGTCCTTGACGCGCGCCGGGTCGTCGACGCCGGGGAGCTGGATGACGATGCGGTTGCCGCTCTCGGGCGCGATGATCGGCTCGGTCACGCCGAGGGCGTCAACGCGGTTGCGGATGGTCTCGACGGAGTGCTCGATGGTGTCGCGCTCGAGCGCGCTGAGCGCCGACGGCTTCATCTTGAACAGCAGCGCCCCCTCGGGGGTGCGGCTCACGTCGAACGACGGCGTGTAATCCTTGGCGATGCGCTCGTAGTCGGCGGTGCTGATGCCGTTCGGCGGCGCCACGACGAATGACGAGTCGTTCACGCGGCGGACGCTCGGCGTCGGCACGTTCTGCTTCGCCGACTGCGCTTTGACCGCCTCCATGGCCTGATCGACCTCGAGGCGCGTGGCGTCGCCGACGTTCACCCGCATGACCAGGTGCGTGCCTCCTTTGAGATCGAGGCCGCGGCGAATCGGCTCGGGGTTGTTCTTCGTCGGAATGATCGGCACGGTAAAGCCGACCAATACGGCGAGGATCAGCACGATTTTCCAGGCAATTCCTCTAGTCAAGATTTCCTCCAGGAACAGGCGGCTGCATTACTCCGTGCCCGCCTCACCCGGCTGAATGCCGGTGATGGCAGAACGCGCAACCTTGACCTTCACATTCTCGGCAATTTTGAGATAGACGACGTCGGCCTCAACACCCTGGATGGTCCCGTAAATCCCGCCCGACGTCACCACGCGATCGCCCTTTTTTAGCGAGCCCAGCATCTCCTGCGTCTTCTTCCGCTGTTTACTGGCCGGAGCGATGACGAGGAAGTAGAAGACGAGAAAGATGGCCGCGATCGGCAGGAGGTTCAGCAGCATCCCCATGGCGCCGCCGGCGTCCTTCGTTTGAAGCAGAGCAATCGTAATCATCAAGACCCTTCGTTAGTCGGAGCCGAGAGGAAGGTTTCGCGGAAGGCCC
>DATDFB010000044.1:0-50207 GCA_036522835.1 Thermoanaerobaculia bacterium
GACGCCGCAGCCGCAGCCTGTCGCGGCCGCGCCCGTGCACACGGTGCGCGAGGGCGACGTGGTGGAGTGGGACGTGCTCGACTCGCCGCCGCAGACGCTGACGCAGGCGCGGGCGGTCTTTCCGCCGATGGCGCTCCGCGCCAAGGCCACGGCGAACATCCTGTTGTCGGCGCTGATCGACGAGAACGGCCGCGTGGTCGACGTGAAGGTGCTGCGCGGCGACCCGCGCTTCGGTTTCAACGAGGAAGCGGTCCGGGCCATGCGCGGCGCACGCTTCTCGCCGCCGGTGAAGGACGGCAAGCGGGTCAAGACGTGGCGCCCGCAGACGATCTCATTTACGCCGTGACCACTCCAGGCCGTTGAGCCGCAGCCCCAGCACGCGCGCGTCGTGCGGCGGCTGCACCGTGCGATCGGTCTCGATCGCGAGCTCGGTCCCGCCGGCGACGTCTTTCTCGATCTCGATGTTCGGCGTCGTGGCGCGGAGCTGCGCGATCGGCTTGCCGTCGAGGCGCACGACGATGTTCGGCGGCGCGCCGAGGGCGTCGAGCGGGACATAGAGCGCGATGCGGAGCGCGGCGGCCATGGCGCCGCGCGGCAAGTCGATCACGCCCCGCCCGCTCATCCACCGCCAGCGGGCGTTGCCGCTCCCCTCTTCGTCGTACCAGCCGCTGCGGAAGATGGCGCGCTCCGTCACCGGCGTGACGGACACGACGAAGTAGCGCTGCCGCGTCAGCCACCAGAGGTGCCCGCGCTCGCGGACGAAGTTGCGCGCGCCGGCGTCTTCACGCAGGAAGAGCGGCGTCGGACCGCTCGTCCACGGCGCCGGCGGCGCCAGCGCGAAGCGCGACTCCCGCTCCGGCAGCAGCGCCTCCGCGTACGGCGCCATGCCGCGGTGCACGTAGAGCGGCGTGCGGCGGTCGACGTTCGCGCGGATCCACTCGGCCGCCTGCACCGGCGGCGAGACCGTCGTATGCACGATGCGCAGCGCCGGCCAGGTCCAGACGAGCATGCCGGCGACGAGGATGGCAGTCAGGGGGTTCCTCGCTGCGCTCGGAATGACACGGAGGCCGTACGCCACCAACAGCGCGATCAGCGGCGCGTACCCGATCGAGAAGCGGCTGGCGCTGAAGCGGTCGAGCATCAGCCAGGCGAAGAGGCAGAACGGACCGAACGCGGCGAGGGGCAGGAGAACCGCGTAGCGGCGCTTCAGTACTCCGCAGGCGAGGCCGATCGCCGCGAACAGCGTCACGGCGACGTTGATCGCCGGCATGCGGTACGGGCGGACGAAGAAGTCGATGAAGACGCGCCACAGCGGCGGGCGGAGCGGGCTGCGGAACGAATCCGTTTTCGCGATGTATTGGCCGTGCAGCGCGACGGTCTCGCGGTACGCGCTCCAGCCGGTCTTGGCGATGGCGACGCCGTAGCTCGCGCCGACGATGGCGATGCCGGCAAGCGCGGCCACGACGACATCGCGCCGCCGCTGCCGCCGGCTGGCTACGACGAGCGGCACCGCCCCGATGAGGAGATTCTGCGGGCGGATGCCGGCGGCGATGGCGAGGACGATGACGCCGGCGATGTAGGTGCGCTCGCCGAGAAGCAGCGCCAGCGCGGCGATGACGAGCGTCATCGAGGGCACGTCGCTGAGCGCCGTTCCGCCGAAGAACCAGACGTTCGGAAAGAAGGCCAGGATCGCCGCCGCGCCGAGAGCGACACCGAACGGCGCGCGCAGCGCGCGGCAGAAGGCGAACATGGCCGGGACGATGGCGATCGAGGCCAGGAACGCCAGAAGCTGCAGCGATCGGAACTCCGAGACGTGCAGCGCGTGCACGAGGTCGGCGAAGAAAATCCAGAGCGGGAATCCCGGCGGGTGCGGGTGGTGCGCGGCGACGTCGTAGTTGCGCATGGCCAGGATGAAGAGCATCTCGTCCCAGTCCCACGGCGTCTTGGCCAGCGCCAGCCAGCGCGTCACCGCCGTCGCCACCGCGGCGAGGACGAGGATCGATCGCTGCGCGCGCGTCAGGGCGTCCATGAGATCGAAGTGAGCTGCATGCCGAGGTCGCGCGTGTCGCCGCCGAGGTGCCGGCGCGCGGGGTTGACGGCGTTGCTGACGTCGAAGACGACGTCGTGCGGCGCGCTCGACGGCGGCAAGGCGTAGCGGCGGGTGAACGTGCGCGTCGCGGCCACGAAGGAGTCGACGACCTTTCCGTCGATGGTGACCGCGACCGTCGGCGGCGCCTCGGCGTCGAGCGGCACGCCCGCGGTGAAGCGCAGCTCTCCGCCGCCGGCGATGGCTTGCAGCTGCACGCGCGCGCGGCGGCCCATCCAATGCCAGCGGTCGCCGGCGGCGTTCCCTTCCTCGTCGTACCAGCCGTCGAGGTAGCGGACCGCGCCGGTCATCGGCTGCACGCTCGACTCGAAGTAGCGCCGCGTGAAGAGCGCGAAAAGCCGCTTGCGCGGGCGGCGGAAGTTCACCGCCTTCGGATCCTTGCTGTTGCGGTCGGCGACGTACCAGGCGTTGCGCAGCGGTGGAATCTTGGCGAGATCTTCCTCGCCGTCGACGAGGTGCGCGTCGTAGCTCCGCAAATAGACGTTGGCGAGCGGACCGTAGCCGCCGTCGATGAAGAGCGTGCTGCCGACGGGGATGTTCTGGCGCACCCATTTCATGGCCTGCACCGGCGGCGAGTCGGTGCGCCGCACTTCGCGCAGCGGGACGAGGCACCACGAGACGAGGCGGCCGGCGAGCGCGGCGACGACGACGATCTGCGCGGCCAGCGCGGCGCGCGGCCGGCGCACGAGAACGGCGACGCCATTGGCGACGCGCGCGATGCCGTCGGCCGCGAGGAGCGCGTGCAGCGGCATGTACGAGAGCGAGAGGCGGCTGGTGCCGCTCGGATTGAGCATGAAGAGAACGAAGAGCAGATTCGGGCCGAACGTGGCCAGGGCGTCGCCGTCGCGCCGCTTCGGCAGGACGATGGCCAGCGCGGCGAAGATGCAGACGGCGAGCATGCGCCAGCCGGCCTCGAACGGATCGAGCGCGAAGGGCGGGAACAACGTCCACGCGGGCGGGCGGTCCGGGTTGCGGAAGCCGTCGATGGTCGTGACGTAGTGCTGGTGCGCGCGCACGGCCATGAGCCAGCTCGGCCAGCCGGTGACGTACGCGGCGACGCCGTAGCCGCCGGCGACGATGACGATGGCGATCGCGGCAGCGATCGAGATCCGCTTCGCCGAGCGCCTGCGCCACGCGGCCACGAACCACGGATATGCGCACAGCACGTTCTGCGGCCGCACGAGAATCGACAACGCGAAGACGGCGGTGCCGAGGTGGAAGCGATCGCCGAAAAGCAGCGCCAGGCCGGCGATGAGGAGCACGAGGTTGAGCTCGTCGCTGAACGCGGTGCCGCCGTAGTACCAGACGTTCGGCAGGAAGGCCAGGAGCACGCCGGCCGAGCAGGCGATGGCGAACGGAAACTTCATCGCCCGCGCCAGCGCGGCCATGGCCGGGAAGAGGAAGAGCGAGGCCAGGAGGTTGACGGCGCGCAGGGCGCGGAAGTCGTCGTGGATGACCAGGCGGACGAGGCGCGCGGCCGCGACGTAGAGCGGGAAGCCGGGCGGATGGGGGTGGTGCAAGGCGACGTTGTAGTCGTGCAGCGCGGTGGAGAAGAGGCCCTCGTCCCAATCCCACATGGAGTGCGAGAGCGCGAGGAAGCGCGTCAGCGCCACGGCGATGGAGAGAGCGAGAACGATCTGCGTTTCGCGGCGCGTCATGGCAACGCCGTCCAACTGTAGCGGTCGAGACGGAGGCCGAGCTCGCGCACGTCGCCGGGCGGCTTGATGGTGCGGTCGATGTCGAGAACGAGCTCGTTGCGCGCCCCCGTGTCGACGTCCCACGTCTTCGTCATCGCCTCGCTTGTGCAGCGCACGCGGTCGAGGACGCGGCCGTTGAGCGTGACGGTGAGCGTCGGCGCGGCGGCGACGAGCGGGCGGGGAATCTCGAACTCGAGCGACAGCCGCGCGCGCGGGCCGACGTTCGGAAGGGTGGCGACGGAGCGGCCGCGCATCCAGCGGAAGACCTCCGTTCCCTCCCCTTCATCGTCGTGCCAGCCGTCGCCGAAGCGCCAGATCTCTCCGAGGGTCGAGAGCGTGACGGCGAAGTAGCGGTGGCGGACGATGTTCCAGAGCACGTCGCGCTGCCGGGCGAAGACGCGCCCCGGGCGGACGCCTTCGCAGACGTACGGCGCGTCGCGCGGCTCGAGCGGAAGCTCGTTCTCGTTCAGCACGACGGTGTTCGGAGTCGAGGCGAGGTAGTAGTCGGCAAAGGGGGACATGGACATGCGCACGAACAAGGGCGCAGGCGATGCATCCGCGGGGAACGATCTGCGCCCTCGAATCATCTCCTTCATCGCCGCCGCCGTCGGCGCGTCGGTCGAGCGCACGGTGCGCACGGCCGGCAACGTCCAGACGAAGAGCCGCGCCACGATCGCGGCGATCACCACCGCGTCGGCCCACTTGATGACGCGCGCTCCCGCCGCCGCGAGGAGCGCGACCATCGGCAGGTACGCCGTGCCGTAGCGCGAGACGCTCAGCGGGTCGAGCATCAGCCAGGCGAAGAGCTGGAAGGGGACGAACATCGCCAGCGTCATCCACGTGCCGAAGCGGCGGATGTTGACGATGACGCCGAGGGCGGCGAGGGCGTCGATCGCGTAGTCGAGGCGCCCGCTGCGGATCGTGTGGACGAAGAAGTCCCCGAAGAGCTTGCGCAGCGGCTCGCGGCCGGGGTTCATGAAGGAGTCGACGTTGCGCACGTAGGCGCGGAGGTTTGCCACGGTGGCAAGGTAGCCATGCGGAGGATCGGCGGACGCGTAGGCCGCGCCGGCGTAGCTGCCGAGGACGATGAGCGCTGCGGCCGCGATGGTGGCGAGGATTGTGGAGTGCGGCGGCCGTGCCGCCGCTCTCCACAGTGACCACGTCGCGTAAAGCGCGGGCGCGCAGCCGATCAGGAGATTCTGCGAACGGAAGCCGGCCGAGATGGCCAAGAGGATCGCGCCGAGCGCGTAGGCGCGTCCGTCGCCCGCTCCGCGAAGAAGACACGCGCACGCCAGGACCACGAGCGTCGTCGACGGCACGTCGCTGAACGCCGTGCCGCCGAAGATCCACACCGCCGGGAAGAAGCAATAGAGCGCCGCGCCGCACGCCGCGACGGAGAACGAAAAGCGCAACTCGCGCGCGAGAAAAAAGAGCGCCGGGAAGAGTCCGGCCGCGCCGAGGAGCGTGACGGCTTGCACGGAGCGAAACTCGTCGGCCACGAAGAGGTGAATGAATTTCGCGGCCAGCACGAACAGCGGGAAGCCGGGCGGGTGGGGATGGTGCTGCGTGACGTCGTAGGCGCGCACGGCCGTGCTGAAGAGGGCTTCGTCCCAGTCCCACAGCGAGCGCGACAAGGCATAGACGCGCGTGACCGCAATCGCCATCGTCAATCCGGCCACGATCCACCGCTGCTGCCGCGTCACGCGGCACCATTCTCGCAAAATTGCCCCGCGTCATGGCCCGGAAAGGCGGCGTCCGGCGCCGTTGGTACCTCGACTCACATGGGTTCCGGCGGGAGGGGACGAAAGAAAGCGGCTTCACTTATCGCGATCCGGACGGCAACGTCGTCACGGACGAAAAGACTCTGCAGCGCATCGCCCGTCTGCGCATCCCGCCGGCGTGGCGCGACGTGCGCATCGCCCGCGGCGATTCCTCGCCGCTGCAAGCGCTCGGCGTCGACAAGAAAGGGCGCACGCAGTACCGCTACCACGACCGCTTTCGAGCGAAACGGGAGGAGGAGAAGTTCCAGCGCGTCGTCGAGTTCGGGGAGGCGCTGCCGGAGCTCCGCCGCCGCGTGCGCGCGGATCTCAAGCGCCACGAGCTCGACCGCGAGCGCGTGCTGGCCGCGATCGTGCGGTTGATCGATCAGGGCTTTTTCCGCGTCGGCAACGACAAGAGCGCGCAGTCGGAGTCGACCTACGGCCTGACCACGATCAAGCCGAAGCACGTGAAGGTGGAGAAGAGCACGCTGCTCTTCGATTACATCGGCAAGTGGAGGAAGGCGAACAAGCGCGCCATCGACGACCCCGAGGTGGCACGGACCGTGACGGCCCTCAAGGCGCTCAAACCGGCGGAGCTCTTCGCCTTTCTCGACGGCGGCAAGGTGCGCGACGTGAAGGACCGCCACGTCAACGACTACATTCAGTCGATCATCGGCGACGACTTCACAGCCAAGGACTTCCGCACCTGGGCCGGCACGCTCCTCTGCTCGATCGCGCTGGCGATGCAGGGACAGGGGACGAGCAAGGCGGAGCGCAAGCGCAAGATCAAGCGCGCCGTGGAGGCGACGGCGCAGCAGCTCGGCAACACCGCCGCGGTCTGCCGTTCGTCGTACATCTGCCCGCGCCTCCTCGACGAGTACATGCACGGCAAGCCGTTCGAGACGCTGCGCAAGCACGCCAAGGGGAAACCGGTGGTGCGGGTGGGGCTGTCGATGGAGGAGAAGGCGCTGCTGAAGTTCCTTCGCGAGACGATTGCCGATCGGAGGAGGCAGCCGCGGGCGGCGTGATTCGGGAAGCTTGCGCTCAGAGCACCCTCTCCCCGCGAGCGGGGAGAGGGACAGGCGCGAAGCGCCAGGGTGAGGGGCGTCGGCTTCCCTACCCCACGATCTCATCCACCGCCGCGATGAACGTTCCCACCAGCGACGGATCGAACTGCGCGCCGGCGTCCTTGCGCAGGCGGTGCATGGCCTCGTCGCGGCCGACGTTCGCGACGTAGGACTCCGGCGAGGTCATGGCCGCCCAGCAGTCGGCGATCTGCACGACGCGCGCGGCCAGGGGGATGCGATCGCCGGCCAAACGGCCCGGATAGCCGTGCCCATCGAAGCGCTCGTGATGCCGCAGCACGACCTCGGCCACGTCGCGTCCGAGGTAGGGCTCGACGAGGGCGGCGCCGACGAGCGGATGCTCCATCACGATCTGCGTCTGTTCGTCGGTGAGGCGGCCCTGAACGCCGAGCTTTTCGTAGTCGAGCAGACGCAGGCCGACGTCGTGCACGAGCGCGGCGACACGCACCGTGTCGACGAAGTCCTGCGGCATCTTCATCGCCTCGGCGAGGCGCTGGGCGATGCCGGCGACGAGGCGCGAGTGCCCCGCCAGCATCGGCATGGGGCGAAAATCCGGCTCGATCAGCGCCTCGGCGATCGTGATCCGCCGCTGCTGCCACTGGCTGCGGCCGACGATGGCCTCGACGCAGACGCCGAGCTGCTCGGCGAGCGCTTCGATCTGCGCGCGCGCCTCGTCGGTCGGCTTCGTCGACAGCGCCACCGTGAGCACGAGATCGTCGACGCTCTTCGGCGCCACGGCGGCGCTGGCCACGATCTGGATGTCGCTCGACGTCACGGCATTGCGGTCGAGGTTCGCCGACCAGTTCGCGCGCGACGCGGCCGTGGCCACTTCGCGGCGCTTGAGCGACATGGCCAGGCGGTCGTTGATCAGGCGCAGCGCGTCGTCGGCGAGCGGCGCGTTGGAGACGACGATCTGCCGCTCGCGCGCCGTGAGATTCGTGAGCACGCCCGCGACGACGCCGGGGATGGCCAGCACCGCCGGGAGGACGATACGAAGGCGCTCGATCTCTTCGCGCGTAAGGATGCGGCGCGCCACCTCGCGGTCGAGCACGCGTTTGGCCATGCGGCCGCGCGCGGCGCGGATGACTTCGGCGGCGCCGGGGGACGCGGTCGTCTCCGGCCGCACCAGCGTCTCCGGGAGCAGCGCCGCCTCGGCGCGCATGACCGCGCTGTACTTCGCCGACGAGCCGCGGCGCCGCTTCGGCGTCTCGACCACGGAGCCGTCGCCCACGCCGTAGAGACCCTTCGCCGCCAGCTCCTTCTCGATCGCTTCGCGGACCGTGTCGGCCGCGGCGGCGTCGGCGGGCTCGAACGGCTTCTGCCCCGCTTTGTCGCGCAGGTCGACAATGCCGACGAGGCGCCGCCCGCGGCCGAAGATCGGCAGCGCCAGGGCGCGCTCCGATCCCTGCTCGAACAGCAGCTCGCCGATGAAACGGTCGGCGCCGAGGCTGTTGACCATCAGCGGCAGGCGGTTCGCGAGGAGGCGGGCCACGATGGGATAGCGCTCGTCGAGCCGCGGCGGCGGCGCGGTCCAGCCGTACGAGGTCACGAGCTCGTAGACCTGACTCGTGCCATAGCTCGTGGCCAGGTAGAGCGCGGCCTTCGTGGCCCGGATGCGCTCCAGGCATTCGTAGAGCGCGCGCTTGAGCGCCGGCTCGATGAGCCGGGCCTCCTCGATGGGGGTGCGCCCGCCGCTGACTTGGATGCTCGTGGTCATAGTCTACGTCGACTTCGGCGTCAGCCTCGGTCCGATCTCCCGGAGCGCCGAGGCGATGTCGAAGAGGGCATCCTTCTCGTCGCGGCGCACCATGCCGTCCGCTTTCCCCTTCACGTCCGCCGCGAACGCGGCCACGCTTCCGTACGTCGCCGCCTTCCCGCAGATGACGTCGATGACGTGCCGTCCGAGGGCACGGTAGCTCTCGAATTGCGACTCGGAGAAGAACTGGTCCGACGTCGACTCGTGGGGGAAGTCGGGCGACGACTGCATGTAGTTGTAGACGTCGCGCGGCAGGTATTCCTCGTTGTAGACGCTCGGCTTGAGGTAGACGAGGACGCCGTCCTTGGCGTTTTTGTCGATGGCCGAATAGTGGATCGAGGCGACGGCCATGTAGCTGCCGGACTGCAGCGGCTGGCCCGGCGCCGGGCGCGGCATCATGTCGCGGCTCTTGATCTCGATCGGCACGCCGAGGTCCGTGCGGATCTTGCGGATGGCGTTGCCGAGGTCCTCGAAGTTCATCGTCGGATCGCAGCCGCCGTCGGTCAGCACGATGAAGCGGCAGCGCCGCAGCACCATTTCGTAGAGCGCCAGGTTCTCGAAGTGGCCGCCGTCGGAGAGGTAGATCCAGGGGCAGGTGTCGTTCGTGTTGCCGGTCATCTCCCACAGCAGCGTCTCGAGGTTGCCGCGCGGGTTCGACATCTTGTACGACCTGTTGCCGTGCAGACCGGGGTTGCCGAGCCATCCGCCGAGGCGGACGTTGAGCAAGGTCATGATGAACGCCAGGGGCGCCGAGGAGTGGTAGCCCTGGTTCGGGCTGGCCGCGGCGCCGGAGATGGCCACCGCCGTGCCGAGAGAGATGCCGTCGTCGCCGCCGTAGAGGCGCGAGTCGCGGTAGCCGAGGAAGAAGCTGCCGCAGTGCAGCGGAGAGGCGGTGAACGACGAAGCCTTGCGCTGCTGCCAGGCCAGATTGCTGCCTCCGGCGAGGTTGAGCGCGGTGTTGACGACGTGGAACGGCGCGCGCCGGTCGCCGAGCTTCTTGAGCATCGGGAACGTGTTCTCCAGGGCGATGCGGTTGCTCTGGATCATGTGCACCATCGATCCGCCGGCCTTGCCGCTGGCCAGGTAGATGCTCTGCATCTGCGAGTTGACGCTCTGCACGACGCCGGCGATCAGCGATGACTTGAACGCCTCCTTCTTCTGCAGCGTCTCCAAGATCTTCTTGCGCACGCTGCCGTCGAGACCGTCCCAAATCCTCTTCTCGACGCCCGTTTTGCAGTTCCTGGCGATCTGCTCGATGAACGCGCACGGGTCGTCGAAGCTCGAGGTCCAGAGGAGCTCCTGGCGCAGCTCGTACATCTGCAGGTTGTCGTTTTCGTCGAAGCCGGTGAAGCGGTCCGGATCGCGGCTGTAGCGCGACGCGCCGAGGTAGGCGCGGATGATGCGGTTGCGATACAAGCCTTGCATGGAGAAGCGGTTCGCGCCGATGAACGTGGAGAGGACGACGCCGACGAGTGCGACGAGGATGATGCCCAGCACCTCATCCCCTCTCGTCCCTTGGACGAAGCTTAGGTGGCGGACGGCGCGCTCGACCTCGACCGACGCGGCCGGCGCCTTGGTCTCGTTCTTCTGTTCGTACTCGATACCGGCGTTGACGGAGGTCACGGTCGCGGTGAACTGCGAGTTGATCTGCGCGCTCTTCAATCTCTCCGCGTCGATCGGCCGCCCCTTGATGGCGAGGATCAGCTCCGTCGTGCCGAGGGAAATCGCAGCGAGAAGGACGAGAGCGAAGAGCGGCACGGTCAGGGCGGAGAGGGCCTCGCTCATGCCGGAGCTCTTCTGCTTGCCGTTCGCGGGCGTCTTGGCGCTGCGTCCGATGAGCGCCGCCACGACGCCCGACACGCCACCGAGCGAGCCGACGATGAGCGGCGCGCGGTAGAGCAGCACGGGACCGAAGACGGCGATGAAGGAGAGCCCGCCGATCAGCAGCGCGGCGATGAGCAGATAGGCGCCCGCCCGGCCCCACCACTCGCGGTCGCCGTCTTCGTTCCAACGGCTGGAGATGCCGACGAAGATGCTGGCCTGGACGAAGAAGACGAGGAGGACGAGCGGCACCGCGAAGCAGATGTAGAGCTCCTGCATCGGCAGCGGCACAAACTTGCGCAGCCAGACCTCGACGTTGTTCGAATTCGGCACCTTCATCATCGGCGTCGGGAAAAGCTTCATCGCCAGCAGGTAGAAAAGGCCGATGGATGCGCCCAGGCCGACGAGCGCGCCCGCGCCCTCGTATGCGACTTTCTTGAACGTCCCGGAGGCGCGCTGGGCCGACTGGCGGCGCTCGGCGAACGACGCATTGGCGAAGCGGTAGTAGTAGACGAGGCAGGGCACGAGGGTCATGATCAGCGCGCAGGCGATGGCCCACCACTCCGCGTTGGCGGAGAAGGCGTACGTGCCGCCGCGAATGGTGCCGGCGTTTTTCGCCCAGAAGACGCTGATGCAAAAGCCCGCTACTGCGAGCGGTGCGATGCAACCCCAGACGAACCAGCCGTTGGTGTTGAACTTCCACGAGCTCGACTCGCGGCCGTGCTTGACCGGCCGCGCCAGACCGAGATAGCCGAAACCGGCGGCGAGCGCCACCGCGGTGATCGCGCCGAGGGCGTTGAGGTTGAGATCGAGATTCGACCGCAGCAGCCATTCATAGAAGCGCGGCAGCGCCAGGAGGCCGGCCAGCACCGGCACGAGGATCAGAAGGTTCAAGAGCAGGTTGCGGATGTAGAGCGAGGCCAGCGTGAACGTGTCGGCGGAGAAGCCGAGCTTCGGACTGAGATAGTTGCTGTAGGCGCGCAGGTGCTGCAGCGGCTGCGGCTCCGGCTCGATCTTCGCGTCGGGCTTCTGCCTCATTCCGCCGGTGAGGCGGCCCGTGTCGGCGCGCACGAGGTCGTCCTGCACGCCCTTGATGCCGTCCTTGTGGCGGCGCGACCACGACGAGAGCCAGCTCCCGATGTAGCCGCCGCCGGAGACGGTGGAGAGGTAGTCGAATTTCGAGAGGATGCCGGTGCCGGCCAGTCCCTGGATGACACCGAGAGCAAACGTCGCGCTGCGGATGCCCCCGCCGGAGATGCAGAGGGCCGTGCGCGCTTCGGTGTCGTCCTTCTGGTGCAGGGTGGCGTAGAGCGCATCGAGCCGGACGTCGCGGATGCGCCGCACGGCGCCGTTGAACGCCTCGTCGACGATGCGCCGGCGCACGTCGGGCGTCTGGTCGATCTCACCCTTCGTGTACATCGTCAGCATCTTCCGGCCGTTCTCTGTGATGGCCGGCGAGCGTTCGAGGTTGGCAAAGTCGTTGCCCTGCTCGACGAGCGCGTTGAGCGCGGCGAGCGGCTCGGCGGAGAAGCCGCAGGCGGCGAGACAGTTCTTTGCCCACTCCGCATCGGTGATGTCCTCGGGCCGGTAGGTTGCGGCGGGCTTGTTCGCCAGCGGTCCGTGAATCGCTTCGTACTCCTGTTCGAGCACTTCGTGCACGTCGAACGGCAGGGACGTCATAGGTCCTCCTCGGAGCCAGTTGTGTGGTGAAGGGATTATTTTCCACACTTCAGATGCGAAAAGAAAGAGAAACATGCGAAGCTATGCATGGGCCCGTTTCCTATGGATGATCGTCGCACCAGCGGCCGCTTCGAACCGGTGATGCAGATCCCGGCACGGGTCGGGAAGCGCGACGGCGTGGTGCTGAACGTCAGCCACCACGGCGCGCGCGTGCGTCACCCCGGAAGCCTGAAGCCGAGCGAGGTGATCGTGCTGACGTTCCCCTGCGCCGGCGGGCAGTTCTCCAGCCGCGCCCGCGTCCTCTCCTGCCGCGCCGTGCCGCTCAAGGACCCGAACGGCCAGATCGTGTTCGAGTCGCGCTTCGCCTTCGCGAATCCGTCGGCCGAGGCGATGGCGCTGCTCGAGGAGCTCCTCAAGCGGTGAAGCGCGCCATCGAGCAACTGGAACTGGCAGCGCGCCTGCTCGAGGAGGAGAGCAACGTCGGCCTCTGGGTCAGCTCCGACGACTGCAGCGACAACCGGCGCCGCCGGCAACTGCTGCGCGAAGCCGATTGGGCCGTCTCCGACGCGCATCGCTGCCTCCCCGACGATGCCGCCATCGCGGCGCTGATGAAGAAAGTCGAGCCGCTCGCCGACCTCGTCACCGACACGATGGGGGTGAACCCCTGGCTCGACCTGCAGGTCATGAACGCGCGGGAAGAGGCGGAGGAGTTGGCGAAACGGCTGAGGGCGCACGCTGTGCGTCCCTACCGGTAGGGGCGCACAGCGTGCGCCCCCGAAAACGTCAGAACGTCTGTCCGATCCAGAACTCCGTCCGGTTCCCGCGGCTCGTCACCGTGTCGGCCGGGTCGATGCGCAGCCGGTGGGCGACGTCCCAGTGCAGCTCCGCGCCGAGGAGGTTGAACGAGATGCCGTAGCCGACGGCGGCGGCGCCGTCGACGAAGTGGCCGTTCCGGTAGAACGTGTACTGCTGGCCGGGGAACTTCGCGCCGCCGATGTCGAAGAAGAGATTCCCGCGCACGCTGGTCAGCGTCATGAACGGCATGGCCAGCACGTCGATGAAGGGGAAGCGGAACTCGAGATTGGCGAACGCCGCGCGGCTGCCGATGAGCGACCGGAAGTCGACGCCGCGCACCGTGTTCAGACCGCCGAAGTAATAGAAGTTCGAGAACGTGCCGCGCGAGTAGCCGACGAAGACCCGCGCCGCCAAGAGCGTCCGCGACGAGAGCTGCAGATACTGCCGCGCATCGAGCGTGTAGTCGTTCGACAGCGCCCCGTGCGCCTTCGTGTCGTACGCGTACGCGGTGCCGATCTCGTAGCGGTGGCCGGAGATCGGCCCGAACTCCTTGAAGATGGCCGTGTCCCCCGTGAACGAGCCGCTGATGATCGGGTAGTTGTCGCGGCGGCTCACCACATTCAGATTCCCGAACGGGTCATAGAACGGATAGTTGAGACTGCGGCTCTGGAATCCCGCGCCGGCGTCGACGCGGTGATAGCGGTCGAACGGATAGCTGATGATGCCGGTGACGCCGGTCTCGCGGTAGAGCTGGTGGCGGTCGAAGAGCGAGAGGCTCCCGGTGTCGGGCGTGAGATAGAAGGCCCGGTCATCGAAGAGACGGACGCCCCAGTTCGTGCGGTGCTGAAGATCGAAGTAGAGGAAGTCGAAGGCCGAGAACGACGACACCGACTCGAGCGAGGCGATGAAGCGCCGGTTGCCGAGCATGTCGCTCATGAAGATCTGCGACTCCGACACGAGCAGCTGATCGGAGGTGAAGCCGGCGTTGACGGAGACGTCGTCGACGAAGAGCTTGAATCCGCCCGGACGGTCGATCTTCTCCGGGTCGACCGCAACTTCGACGGGCGGCTGGAACTGCGTCCGCGCCTCGGCCAGGAGCGGCCCCGAGGGGAGCGTCGTCTTCTCGGCCGGATGCAGCGGCTTGTCCGTCGTCGTCGAGTAGAGCCGCCAGCGCAGCTTGTAGTACGACGCGAAGACGAGGCGCTCCTTCCCTCCCTGCCCGGTGAAAACGACCGGCGTGAAGCAGCCGCCGACGACGTCGGTGTACTGCAGGACGTCGCCGTTCTCGAGATTCAATGAATAGATGTTGTACGAGGCGAAGTTCGTCGGATCGGGCGCGGGCGTCACCGCCTCGGCCGGCTTGGCCTTCTCTTCCGCCGCCTGCAGGATGTCGGCGGCCTTGCCGACGTTGCGCCCGGTCTGCTTGTCGGAGGCGTAGAAGATGCGCTTGCCGTCGGGCGAGAACCAGGCGTCGATGTCGTTCCAGGCGCCGGTGGTGAGCTGGTAGCGCTCCTTCGGATTCGACAGATTCAGCTTGATCAGCTTCGCGTAGCCGTCGATCACCGACGAGTAGACCAGCCATTTGCCGTCGGGCGAGAAGACCGGCGCGCCGTCGAAGAACATGTCGTTGGTGACGTTGTTGATCGTGCCGCTGTCGAGGTCGTAGATGAAGATGTCGGGCTGCGCGCCCTTGAAGGCGGCGAAGGCGATGCGGCGGCCGTCCGGCGAGTACGCCGGCGCGAGCTGCTGCTCGACGTCCATCTTCACGTTGCGCTCGATGCGGCCGTTGAGGGCGTTGATGATCATCAGGTTCCGGCCGCGCTCTTTCTTGACGAACATGGCCACCTGGTCGCCCGTCGGCGAGAAGCCGAGGTCGCGCCCCATGACCGGGCCGGTGGTGAGCATCTGCACGATCACGTACTCGTATTTGCTCGTGTAGCCGGAGGTGAGGTTGCGGAAAATCCGCCGCTCCGGGACGTTGAAGAGGATGACGTCGGCGTCTTCCTTGTAGTCGGTGATGGCGGCGAGCAGATCGCCCGACGGCGCGGGCACCGGGGAGATGTCCTCGCTCAACACCTCCGGGCCGATCTTGAACGGATCGCCGTACTCCTGCGGCTCGCCCTTGGAGACGAGCGCCGGCAAGTATTGCTTGCGCAGGTAGGTCCGGAAGCGAGTGTCGAACTCCTCGGGGGTCACGTCGAAGGCGCGCTTGAGCGCTTTGTCGACGGAGCTGCCGAGGGTGTTGCGGTACTCGTAGAGAAAGTCGCGCACTCCTTCCCAGCCCCACTTCTGCTGGATGAACGCGAACACGGCGTGGCCGAAGCGGTAGGCGAAGTAGCCCCCGCCTTGCGCGCGCGTGATCGGCGGGATCTGGTCGTTGACCACGGCGTCGCGCAGGACCATGCGGTCCTTGGAGTCTTCGTCCTGCCCCATGAACGAGGCCAGGCCTTCCATGAGCCAGAGCGGCGGGTTGGCGGTGACGGTCTTGCCGAGCTTCCCCTGGAAGAGGAGCTCGTACTCGAAGATGTGGGTGAGCTCGTGGTGGACGAGCTGGAGGAGCTTCTCGTCGGTGGTGTCGATGGGCAGCACCATCCGGTTGCGCGCCGGCTCGGCGAAGGCGCCGACGCCCTCGGGGATGAAGTTCAAGTCGACGTTGGTCTGCTCGAACGCCGAGTGCGTCTGGTAGTAGAGCAGCGGGATCTTCTTCGAGATCTGGAAATTCAGCTTGCGGGAGTTGTCGTCGTACGCGCTCTCCGCCATGTTCACCACGCGCTGCAGTGAGTCCTTCTCCTCGTCGTAGAAGTACACGTCGAAGTGCGTGGAGTGGTAGATGTTCCAGTGGAACTTGTCGTAGACGATCTTGTTTTGGCCGAAGGGGAACGCCGGCGTGGCGAGCGCGACAGCGAAAAAGAAGACGGCAATGATCCTTCGCACAAGTCCTCCCATCAGTCCTGGGCCCTGGGTCCTGGGTCCTGAGTTGACGCGCACTCAGGACTCAGGACGCAGCACTCAGGACTCTTCTCATTCCGTGAACACGTAGCGTGTCGCCGACGTCTCCTGCGGCACGAAGATCCCGACGAGCTGGGTCTCCAGAGAGCGCAGGTTCTCGAACAACCCGAGGATCTCGTCGTAGTTGCGCTGGTCGAACTCCTTGAAGTCGCGGAAGTTGTCCTCCAGCACCTTCTCTCCCGTATCGGCGTTGAAGACGGCGATGTCGATGTCGAAGATGAAGCCGGTGGTCTCGATCATGACCTGCCGGTAGTAGGTGCGCCCGTCCGCGGGTGAGACGAATTCCTCGGTTTTGTAGCCGGACTTGTCGGCGATGTCGAAGTCGACGATGCCGCTGACGATGTAGTCGGCGCCGGTCTTCTGCCCGAGGCTCTTCCAGAAGTCGCGGTTGGCTTCGAGCGACTTCATGTCCATGCCGGGCAGGCGCGTGCCGGCGGGGACATCGACGAGGCGCAGCTTCGTCGTCTTCGTCAGCTGCTTTTTCAGGTAGCGCTGAAACTCGCCCTGCACGTCGACCTTCGCGGCGCGGTCGTTCCTCCGCTCGCCGTTGTTGGCGATGACGAACGGCGCGATGGCGATCTTCTCGTCGCCGCTGATGGCCAGCTTCGGCTTGAGCGGCAACTTCAACTTCACTTCCTGCACGCCGGCCAGGGCGGCAAGTGGCAGGAGTGCGGCCACTGCGGTGACGACTGCTCGTTTCATCGGGCACCTCCTGGAGGCGGCACGGGCGGCTTCGGCTGCGACGGCGGCGGCAGATCGGAAGGCGGCCCGGGCACCGGCACCGGCTTCGGCGTCCCCGCGGTCGTCGGCGGGGCCACGGGCGCGATCCCTTCGTCCGCGACCGCCGAGCCGCCTTCCGTCGGCATGTTCGGCTTCCCCGGACCGGCCGCGGCCTTCGTTTCTTTCGGCTGGCGCTTGCGGTTGCGCGAGAGGAACTCCACGTAGCGCGAGTAGTTTTTCTGGATGTAGGAGTTCGTGCGGTCGAGCTTGAGGGCCTCGAGGTACTCCTTGCGGGCGTTCTCGAAGTCGCCGACGGCCTCGTAGGCGACGGCGAGGTTGTTGTGGGCGCGGGCGTCGTTCGGGTCGATCTGCACGGCGCGCTTGAAGCGGAACATCGCTTCGCGCCAGAGATTCATTCTGGCCATCTGCACGCCGAAGTCGTCCTGCGCCGCGGGCTTCTGCAGGTTCTCGTGCGCGCACGCCGAGGCGAGCAAACTCAATGCGATGACCGCCACCACCCGTTTCATCCGACCTCCTCGGGCGTATACTGCGCCACGCCCACCTCCCATCGGCCCACCCTTCGGCACCGAAGCTCAGAATGTCCGATGTTGCGATTCGCGACCGTCTGCTCGCGTACGCGCTGCTCGGCTATATCACGCCAGCACGCGCACGCCTGCTTCTGGAAACCGGCATTTCTTGCAACGCCTCAGCCAGTCTCATTCGGCAGGGTTTGAGGATAGTCGATCCTGATCGGGAGCGGGAGGTCAGGGAACCGTTAACTGTGGAGCGCGTGCGCCGCGGCCTCGACCTCTACCGCGACAGCGCGCTCACGCTCGCCGACGACGAGTACCCCGAGCTGCTCCGGCATCTCCCCGATCCGCCGCTCGCGCTTTTCTGCCGCGGCGACCGCGCTCTCTTGAAGAAAACAGCGGTGGCGATGGTCGGCTCGCGCCGCGCCTCGGCGTACGGTCTCAATGCCGCGCGGCATCTCTCCGGCCAACTCGCGCTCGCCGGCGTCGCCGTCGTCTCCGGCCTGGCCCGCGGCATCGACGCCGCTGCGCACGAAGGAACGCTCGACGCCGGCGGCGATACGATCGCGGTCCTCGGCACGGGGATCGACGTCGTCTACCCGCGCTCGCACAAGAAGCTCTTCCGCGCCATCGAGGAGCGCGGGCTGATCGTGACGGAGCTCGCGCCGGGGACGCCGCCGGTGCCGGCGAACTTTCCGATCCGCAACCGGATCATCAGCGGCCTCGCGGTGGCGACGGTGATCGTCGAAGCGACGGGCCGCAGCGGGTCGCTGATTACCGCGCGCATGGCCGCGGAGCAGGGCCGCAACGTCTGCGCGGTGCCGGGGACGATCTTCGCGCCCGGCGCCGAGGGGACGAATCGGTTGATTCAGTACGGCGCGAAGCTCGTGCACGACGTCAACGACATCCTCGAGGAGATCCCCGGCTCGCCGCGCCTCGGCCGCGCGCCCGAGATCGCGCCCGATTCGCCGCTGCGCGCGGTGCTCGAGGTGTTCGCGCGCGACGAGGCCACGCACATCGACGCGGCCGCGGAGAAGCTGAAGACGTCGGTGGCCGCGGTGTCGGACGCGGTGCTGCAGCTCGAGCTCGGCGGCTGGCTGCAGGCGTTGCCGGGATCGCGCTGGACGAGGATCCGTTAAAATGCCACATCCCCTGATGTCTGACTCGGACGAGGTGCGGAACCTCTTCCTCGATTGCGTCAATCTCGCGCGAAAGGACATCTCCGCTGAGGCCACGGCGGCAATCGAAGCATCGCGCGCTGACATCGAGCAACTGTTGGCGGCGCTCGCCACGCTCATTGCGCGCCGCGACCGAACCAAACGGTGGTTCACACGAGTGGACGCTCCGGGCTACCTGCTGCGGCAGGTCGAGAACGTCGAGATCCGCGTTCCGCTGCATCTGTTCGACGATGTGCCGCCTGACGACGTCGTCGACGAGCTCCTTAGGCTGGCGGCGGCAATGCGGACCGAGGGCGGCGTGATCTGTCTTAGCGGCAGTTGTGCCGTTTACAGCGCGCTTCATGCGGTCGCGGATTGCGATTTCTGTGAATACCTGCGCGGCAACACCGCCGATGTGGTGCGCCTGGCGACGCAGGCGGCCGTCGATCTCGCCTCGGCCGACCTCGTTCCGCTGAAGGTCACGGGCTGGGGCGACAAATCGTGGATCCTTCTGCGCCCGTGGCCAAAGCCGGCCGTCACCGATGATCTCGCCGGCACGACGCGAACGATCATGGCGCACTATTTCGGCAGGACGAATTTCGCCGGCGACGTCGCGGTCACGAAGCTCATGATCCCGCTTGGCAAGGACGGCGAGGACGCGCGCGCCTCGAGTTTCCCGGCACAGGAGCTCCCGCTCGCGTCGACCGAGCGCTGGGTACCGCGATGCCTCTTCGAGCCACGGGAGATCGCGGCGTACGCAGTTTTCCTTCATGGCCAGATCCAGAAATACAAGACGTCGAACGTGGCGAAGGCGCTGAAGCGTGCCTTCTCGCTGGCGCGCGTCCTCTTCCTCGCCGAGGAAGCGAATGCGATCGCGGCGCTGTTCGGGAGCTCCGATCTTCTCGTACGCGCCGTGACGCAGTCGCGCGCCGAGTACGCGCAGCGTCTCGCGGCGCAATACGGCGAAGTACCGGATGACGTCCGCGAGCGAGCGCTCGCGTCGGCCGTGGAGTTTTTCCGCCGCTGCGCGGGCAACGACATTGCCGCGCCGGCGACTGCCGAGGCAATCCTCACGGCGCTTGCGGCCCTGCCGGACAGCGGTGCAGCTACGGCCGGAACACTGCTGGAACGCTTCGTGCGCTCTGTGGACGCCATGCTTCCGGTGGCGTTACACTGATTTTGCGGAAGCGCAGAACCATGGCTTCAGGTGTGGACAAGTTAGCCGAGCAGATCGATCGGCTTCCGCTCGACAGAGCGTTGAAGTCGGCGGTCCTCGAAGGTGTCGCGAATACCGATGACGAGACGGCGGAGCGGGAGGCGGCATCGCTTCGTTCGGTGCTCGATCGGATTCCCAGCCGGCGCCGCGCCGTCCGCGAGGCACTACGGCAGGAGCGTCACGCCGCCGAACAGCCGCTGTTCACGTTGAGCGAGAAGTCTGCCGACGGATACGCCCCAGCGTCAGTCGGCAATCTCGCCATCGCCCTTCACGACGTCTGCCCGAACTGCGGCCAAACGACCGCCCGCGAATCCGATCTCCGCCAGTTCCTCAGTGATTTTGGTTTCTCCGAAGAGATGATCGATCGCCTGAAGTCGCAGACGCAGAATGTCGACTTCGAGGAGTACTTGAACACCGCACGCGAGTACCTCAAGGCCTCCGGCGAGAAGGCGAAGACCTATGCGAAGGAAAACCCCGGCAAAGTCGCCGTCGGCATGGCGGTCATGGCGATCGGCGCAGGCCTGCTGATCTCGGCTCTGAATCGCGATTAGCTCGGAGCCTATATCGCCTCGTACGCCCCGCTGCCGTTGCCGCTGGCTTTATCGCGGTTCTGCTTGACCTTGTACGCGATGAGGGCGATCGGCACGCCGAACTGGATGAGGCGCCGCAGCGGCTTGGGAAAGCCGAAGCCGACGAGGAATCCGACCACCGCGCCGCCCGCGATGAGCTGCGGCGCGTGCTCGGTGGCGAAGGTCTTGAAGTCGAGGGTCGTGCGCAGGCGGCGGTCGAGCTCGTCGATGCGGTCGCTCACGCCGTCGCGTGCGCGCTCGATGGCGCGGTTGACTTCTTTTTTCTCGGTGTCGACGTCTGGCATCACTGGCTCCTGACCCGGGCGATATCGGCCTTGATGGACTCGATGTCGGTCTTGATCTGCTCGATCGACTCGGTGGGCACGAACTGCACGGCCGCGAACTTTTTCTTCCCCATCATCGCCAGGATGCCGGCCACGACGAAGAGGACGACGGTGACGATGAGGGTCGAGAGCCACGCCGGCACGCCCAGCCGCACCAGGCCGAGGACGATGGTCACGAAGAGAAAGCCGAGGCCGAAGATCGCCAGGAACGCGGCGCCGAGAAACATGGCCGTGCCGCCGCTCAGCTTGGCGACGGTGTCCTTGACCTCCAGCTTGAGCAGCGCGATCTCGCTGCGGAAGAGGGTGGAGAGGTCTGCGGTGAGCTCTTTGACGATCGTACCGAGCGAGCGGTCGTCGTCGAGTGTTTCTGCGGTTGCGTTGCGAGCCATGACAAGCCTCGACCGAGCAAGATGCAAGCCTAGGTGATGGGTGATGGGCGACGGGTGACAGGTGATGGGTGACAGGTGACAGGTGATGGGTGACAGGTGACGGGTGATGGGTGACGGGTGATGGGTGACGGGTGACAGGTAACGGGTGACAGGTGACGGGTGACAGGTGACGGGTGACAGGTGACGGTGACCTGTGACCTGTGACCCGTGATCCGTGACCTGTGACCTGTGACCCGTCACCCGTGACCTGTGACCTGTTCCCCGTGACCTGTTCCCTCTGACCTTACAATCTCATCATGCCCCATCGCGTGGAACTGGTGAAAGACTTTCGCTTCGAGGCCGCGCACTGGCTTCCCGGCGCGCCCGAGGGCCACAAGTGCCGCCGCATGCACGGCCACTCATTCCGCGGCGAGGTGGCGGTGCGCGGCGAGGTCGATCCCGCGACCGGGTGGCTGATCGACTTCGCCGACCTGAAACGCGCCGTCGACCCGCTCGTCGCCCAGCTCGACCACTACCTGCTCAACGAGATCGAAGGGCTGTCAAACCCCACGTCCGAAATGCTCGCCGTCTGGCTCTGGAACCGCCTCGCGCCGCACGTGCCGCTGCTTCACCGGGTCACGGTGGAGGAGACGTGCACGACGCGCTGCCACTACTTCGGGCCGGGGTAGCCCGTATCGAGTCAGCGGGACGCGTGCTCGCACGCTGCGGAACGGTGTTCCGAACCCTCGGAGCACGTGCTCGCACGGTGCGGAACGCTGCTCCGCACCCTCGGAGCACGTGCTCGCACGGTGTGGAACGCTGTTCCGAACCCTCGGAGCACGTGCTCGCACGGTGTGGAACGGTGTTCCGAACCCTCGGAGCACGTGCTCGCACGGTGTGGAACGCTGCTCCGCACCCTCGGAGCACGTGCTCGCACGGTGTGGAACGCTGCTCCGCACCCTCGGAGCACGTGCTCGCACGGTGTGGAACGTTGCTCCGAACCCTCGGAGCACGTGCTCGCACGGTGCGGAACGCTGCTCCGAACCCTCGGAGCACGTGCTCGCACGGTGTGGAACGGTGTTCCGAACCCTCGGAGCACGTGCTCGCACGGTGCGGAGCAGTGCTCCACGGGGGAAGACGCTCACTCCCCCTTCTCATCCTCGAAGTGCAGCCGGTGCATGATCCGGTGCACGAACGGCGCGAGCAGCATCCCCAGCACGCCGATGAAGACAAGACCCGAGAAGAGCGCGTACACCGACGCGAACACCTTCGCTCCATCGCCCTCCAGCCCGCCCACCGGCCCCATCCCGCCGAGGATCATCGAGGCGTTGAGGAGGGAGTCGATCCAGGAGAAGCGCGCGATCCAGTGGTAGCCGGCGATGCCGAGGCCGAGCGAGACCGCGATCACGGCCGCGGCGAACGCGACGTGCCACAGCACGCGCCGCGCGAACTGCGCGCGCGTCAAAAGTCTTTGCCGGCGATGCTCGTACGTAGCCGTCTACCTCGGCGCCACCGCCCTCACCTTCAGCACCCGCTCGGCGTTGCGCCCGAGCGATGGTAACGCCACCAGGCAGGCCTGCTCGTCGGGAATGGCCGTCAGCGTGGCGCCGCGCCGCATCAGCAGGTCGCCCGCGAGCTCCACCTCGCGCACCCGCGGCGGCAGCCAGATCTTCACCGTCGGATTCTCCAGCGGCGCCGCGCCGCGGTTGACCATGCGCACGCTGAACTGCCGGTGGTCGCGCAGTTGGTCGACCGAAAACGCGAAGTGCGCGGCGCGCGCGGCCCGCCGCGTCTGCGGCGCGAACGTCTTCGTCTCCGCGGCCGCGCCGACCGCGCCGTCCGACACCGCCTCGCCGCCCGCCCAGCGAAAGGCGTTGCGCACCAGGAGCGCGAGATCGTTGTTGCCGGCGGGCGGCAGCGCGTCCGCGTCGATTCCGATCCAGACGTAGCGCGCGCGGCCGTTCTCCACGTGCATCACCGCGGCGCGCGCGTTCGTCCGCCAGCGCGCATCGATGGCCATCCGCGGCGTCTCCTTCAGAAACGCCACCTTCGCCGGCTGCAGCCACACCACGGCGCCCGGCGCGAGCCGGGCCAGGAGCGGCGAGGCGCTCTCGCCGACTTTGACCGCGGTGTCGGACACGCCGCTGTCCGCGGTCAGATGCAGGCCGCCGAGGGGCGTCACCGGCGGCGCGCCGATCACCACGACGGAGCCGCCATTCGCCAGAAAGCGATCGAGATTCGCCGCGAGCGGCTGCGGCAGCGACCAGATGTCGCAGAGCACGATCACGCCTTCCAACGTCTCGACTTTGTCGGCCGTGACGAGCGTCGACTGCAGCTCGGCATCGTTGAGCAAACGCACCCACGACGCGGCCAGGCGCGAGGCCGGATTCGCCGTGACGACCGTGACCTTCGGCAGCGGGATGGCGTCGAGCACGAGCGACTGCCGCTGGAAAAACGACCAGAGGGCGAAGACGCCGAGGAGGATGACGAGGAGGAGGAGGGGGACGTAAATCGCGACGTGCTTCCACTGCACGCGCGCGTTGTGGAGGTGGAAGGCCGCTAGCCGCGGCTTGCTGCGCCGCTCCACCTCGGGCCACGTCAGGGCCACGACGCTGGCCGCCTCCTGCATGGCCGCCGCCGCTTCCTGCACGGCGGCAACCGTCTCGGGCGGCGCCTCGGCCGCGGCGATGGAGCGCGCCACCTCGGCCGCTTCCATCGCCACGACGCGGGCGCCGGCGACTACGCGCCGGCGCGCTCTCTCGTGTTTCTTCTTGAGACGGGCTCGCCCTCGTGCCATGGGGGCCGATGCGAACGGCTACGCCTTCGGAGTGCTCGTCGGCGCCGCGGCGCTCTCGCCCGGCTTGTATTCGCTGAAGAAAACCTTCACTTGCCCTTCCTGCCGGAGCTCCGCCGCGGTCTTCGGCCGCCGCGCCTCACGCACCTTGTACGCGAAATACGAAGCGACGGCGAGAATCAGCGTCACCACGATGGAGACGAAAATCACGGTTGCGAGAATGTTGACCCAATCGAATCTCATGGCGGTTTCCCCTTAGATGCGCCCTTTGCGGGCGAGCTTTCCCCACGACATGTCGAGGCCGACCAGCTCCTCCAGCGTGGCGAAGACTTTCGTGACGTCGATGATGAGAATGTAGAAGAAGCGATAGAACACTGCGTAAATGGCCAGCCCCACGTCTTCCTTTTCCATGAGGATCGCGTGCACGGCGATCAACAAGTCCAGGACGGTGAGGAGCAGCCACCACATGACCAGCAACTTGGTCATGCCGTAAATGAGAGCGACCCATACGAAGAACACGTTGGCGAAGATGTTCATCGCCGGCCAGACCAGTCCTTCGAAAATCATGTACCACAGCGACAGCGGCGTGGTGACGTTGACGTTCGTCCGCGTCAGCAGGTGCTTTTGCTTGCGCAGCGCCTGCAGAATGCCGCGGCTCCAGCGGTAGCGCTGCTTGATGATGTCGAGCAATTCCTCCGGCGCTTCGGTAAAGGCGACGGCTTTCGGCTCGTAATGGATTTTCCATCCATCCGCGAGGATCTTGACCGTCATGTCGAAATCCTCGGCAAACGTATCGCTGTCATAGCCGCCGGTCGCTTCGATGGCGGCGCGCCGGAAAATACCGATCGGCCCGGGAATGACGTTGACGCTGCGCCAGAAGGCCTGGGCCTTGCGGACGATGTTCAATCCCTCGATGTACTCGAGCGCCTGCAGCTTCGTCCAGATGTTGTGGCGGTTGATCACCTTCACGTTCCCGGCGACGGCGCCGACGTGCGGGTCATTGAAGTGCCGGACGGCGTAGCGCAGAGCGGCCGCGGTCAGGCGGGAATCGCTGTCCATGCAGACCACGATGGGCGCCTTGGAACGGCGGATGCCGTAATTGAGCGTGTCGGCCTTGCCGCTGTTCTCCTTGCGGAACACGGAGACGCGCACGCCGTAATGGTTCCCCTCGAACTCGCGCATCTTCTGATACGTGCCGTCCGTGGAGCCGTCGTCGACGGCGATGATCTCGTAATACGGATAGCGCAGCTCCAGCAGCGACGACAGCGAGGCCTGAATGACCTGCTCCTCATTGAAGGCCGGGACGATGATGGAGACGAACGGATAGTGGTCCTGCACCGGATCCTGCGCCAGCTCGCGCTGGTGCAGGTAGCTGAACCAGCTCAGGACGAAGTGCCGCAGGGCGAGCAACAGCAGGAAGGAGGCGAGCGTCACGACGAGGCCGGTGATGAAGATCGGCCCGAGCTTCTGCGGGTATTTGAAGAGGAGGAGCGTCGCGATCACCGCCAGGGCGATGATGGCGATCGAGATGAGCAGTTGCGTGAGTGGCCGTAGCGGCTTTTTGGGTTCCATTTAGTGGGTCTCCCCCAGCGGCGGGATCACAGGTGAGCCGGACAACGGCCGGCTGTCGTAGTAATAAGGGTTGCTCGGCGTCCGGTCGCCGCGCCCGAGCAATTGCTTGACTCGCACGCCCACGTACCAGTGACGCTGCCAGTAATTCACGAAGTCGGCGGGCGCATTGTTGAACGGCAGCACCGACTGCAGGCGCCCGCTCTTTCCGTAGCCATAGTTGCCGACGATGTCGAATAGATCGCTGACCGGCACCGACACCGTCCCTTCATACGCGCGCAAGTCCGACGATACGCCGGTCTCGTATGCGCGCCCGGCCTTGGCCTCGACATCCCAATGGAGTCCATTGCGGAGGTTCTGGCCGAGCTGAACGACGCCGGCGAGAGAGCGGTAATTGTCGGGCGACCAGTAGCGGTTCGTGCGGAAGTCGTAGCGCAGGTAGCGGCCGTCGACCTTGAAGGCGAGGAACGGCGCCTTCAGCACGCGGAACGACACCAGGCCGTGCGCGGCGGCGCGGTTGTTGGAGTCGGAGATGAATCCGTACGAGGCGTCGGCGAGCCAGGCCACGATGCCGCCGGTGTTGTAGTCGTAATGCGCGCGCGTGTCGTTGATCGACAGCGGATCGGTGATGCTGATCTGCGTGCCGCCCGACGGCAGCGCCAGCGACGTCAGCGTGAATACGTCATAGACGAGGTCGTAGTGATTGAAGTCGATCGAGGCGCGGCTCTGCAGCGACGGAATCCATTCGGCGCCGACGCCGAAGAAGGGGCGCGAGCCCAGGCCGTTGTCGTAGAAATTCGCGCCCACGCGGGCCCGGCCGGTCCAGCGGTCGCTCCAGCGGTATTGTCCGCCGGCGCTGACGACGTTGGCATAGACGCTGTCGTCGAGATGCTCGAACTCGTGGCGGCCGAGACCGATGTCGAAGGCGGTGCGCGCGCTCGTCCACTTCTCGGCCGTCAGGTCCATCCGCTTGAAAGTGAAATCGTCGGAATCCGTCGCATACGTGTAGCGCCCTTCGACGTTGGAGCTCGGGCGCAGATGCCGCGCCAGGTCGAGCTCCCGCCGCGCGGGCATGTAGCCGGCGTCGATCGCCAGAGCCTGATTCTGCGCGGCGATGGCGTGATCGTTCCAGCCGTACCAGCGGTAAATCTGGCCAATGTTGTAGTAGGCCTGCGGCGGCACGTCCTGATAGAGCTCCGCGCGCGGATTGCTCGAGAGGTCCGTCACCGCGCGGAAGGTGTGCAGGGCATTGCTGAAGTCGGCGTCGTACGACTGCACCTGGCCGTATTCGAAGCGCAGGTCGGCGCGGTCGGGATACTGCGCCAACAGCGTTTCGTATTGCTGCTCCGACGCGGACCAGCGGCGGTCCCAGCTCAGGACGCGCGCGTACTGGACGCGCGCGGCGGCGTCGTTCGGGCGCAGGCGGAGATAACGGTCATAGAGCTTGACGGCGGTGTCGTAATCCTCGAGGCCGGTGTAGGCCTTGGCGAGAGAGAGAATCTCGTCGGGATTCTGCGACGACGACGCCATCGACGCCTGCGCATCGAGGGCCTTGCGGCGCTGCTCGAGCGTCGACAATTCCGCGCTGCGCTTCTCGCGCGCGGAGCGCTCCAGCTCGTCGAGCCCTTCGATCGCCTGCGAGCTGTGCTCGCGGATGAAGCGGATGGTGCTGAGCGTGGCGGCGTAGCGGCCGGCGTCGTATTGCAGCCGCGCCTTCTCCACCTGCAGGGCGAGGTTGTAGGGCTGCAGCGTGATGGCCTTGTCGACGCGCTCCAGGCGCAGCTCCGGCGAGGCCGCCAGTTGCGCGGAGAGCTGCTTCGCCTTCGACGCATTCGGGCTCGTTTGCAGAAAATCGTTGAGCAGGCGAATGGCGCCTTCGCGATCGCCGCTCCACGCCTTCGCGTTCGCCAGGGCGACGGCCGCGTCTTCGCTGTGGGTGCCGTTGTAGACGTCCGCGAGGCGGTCGACGGCGGCGCGCGAAGCGCCCATCCACGACAGGAGCTGCCCGTATTCGAGCTGCACGGCCGGGTCGGGCTGTTCTTTGAGGAGCTGGGCATAGACGCGCTCCGCGGGATCGAGCTGGCTCGACCACGACAACGACCGGGCGTAGCGCAGCCGGGCCTCGCGGTCCATCACGGCCGGAGGCGACTTCGCATAAATGTCGGCCGCGGCGCCATAGCTGCCGGCGTCGAAGTACGCGTTCGCCAGCGCGAAGCGGTCGGCATCGCTGCCCGATGCCTTGTAGCGCGCCTCCGCCTCCGCGACGGTCTTGTCGTGCATGGCGCGGAGCGCCCGCGCGGCGTTGTCGCGGATGTCTTTCGCGGCGGCGTCGTTGGGATTGTCGGCGAGCAGACGGTCGGCGGCTTGCTGCGCCTCGTAATAGCGTCCGCTCTGCATGTACTGGCGGGCGAGATCGAGTTGATTGTCGGTTTGCGCGAGAGCGGTCGCCGCGCAGAGTGAAACGGCGGCGACAGCAGTGTTGAGAAGCCTCATGGCGACCCTTCCGTGAGACAGCGTGATTGGGCGTAAGAGAGAACTGCTACTGCTACCGCGGTCGGGCCTTGTGCAACAGATATTCCAGATCGGGCACAGATGATCGGTGACGGGTAACGGGTCGAGCTGTTTCCGTCACCTGTTCCCGGTCACCTGGGTATTCGGGCATCCGCTGTAATCGCGGCGAAAAATGACGGCGATGTGGTCGCCGACGCCGCGCTCCACGCCGTCGCTGGGGCGGTTGACGATCTTGTCGCCCACCCACATGGCCGTCGAACCGCCGCCGTCGAGGTTCATCGCCGAGCAGACGCCGAGCTTGTCGGCCATGAACGACGCCAATTCCGCGAGCGTCAGACCAGGAATGCCCGTGCGCCGCCCGTCGGCAACGACGAAATACAGGAGCGACCCGTCGTTGGAGATGCCGAGGGCGGTGCGCGGGTGCGGCGCGCGCGTGAAGGCGTCGCTGCCGGGGAGCTCCGTCGGCCCCAAGGCCTTGCACTCGGCGACGATGTACGGCCAGCCGGAGATCGCCGCGTCGACCGGGTCGTCCGGCTCATCGCCAATCTCCGTGCGCTTGTGCAGCATGACGCGCTGATTGGCGATCTGGAGCACGACCTCGCGCTTCATGTCCTTCGTGTTCGTCCACGGTCCGCACGGGCCGATGGTGAGGCCGACCGGATTGAAGTGGTCGTCGAAGTAGTCGCCGTTGACTGCGGCGATGGCGTTCACTTTCTTCGCGTAGTCGCTGACCTTCAGCCCCTTGTCGGTCTCGTTGGAGACGACGATACGGATCTGGTCGTTATTGATGTTGATGCGCGTGACGTGGATGTCGTACTTCTCGGCGCGGAACTCCTGGTAATCGACGCCCGGCGCGACGCTGCGCCAGTCGGCGCGCGCGGCGGACGTAACGAGCACTGCAATGAGGAAGAGCCGTCGAACCGTCATGGCGGCGGACGAGTTCAATCCCTTTGCCATCATTCGTGGCACCTCCAATGCAGAGAGCGAGGAACCCCATGTCCGCGGACTTCCGGCCCACTCGTTACAGTAAATGGAACCCTGACGGCAGCGGCCGCCACGCCGTCCGTCCCGACCTCGACAAAGAGAAGCCGAAGCCGACGCGCACGCAGTCCGCGGTCGAGATCGCGCTATTCATCGTCTTCGGTGTCCTCCTGGTTCTGGCCGCCGTCGCGCTCTATACGAGCAATTCGGCCAAATACAAAGAAGTGCCGAACACGGTCGCGGCCGGATTGAAAAATGACCGCGTCAACATCCTCCTGTTCGGCATCGGCGGCGACAATCATCCGAAACACGACCAGCTCGCCGACTCGATCATGCTGGTGTCGTTGAAGCCGTCGACGAAAGAGGCGGCGCTCGTCTCCGTGCCGCGCGATCTCTGGGTGCGTATCGGCCCGTACGGCAGCCACCGCATCAATTACGCGCACGAGGCCGGCGGTCAGAGCGGGTATCCGGGGGCCGGGCCGGGACTCTTGTGCGACACGGTCTCGCGCGTGTTCGGGCAGCCGGTGCACGCGTACGTGCGCGTCGACTTCGCCGCGTTCGAGAAACTGATCGACGACGTCGGCGGCGTCGACGTCTATTGCCAGCGCGGCTTCTACGACTTTCTTTTCCACGACGGATTCTCCCAAGGCTGGCACCACCTCGGCGGCAAGCGCGCCCTCGCCTACGCGCGCTACCGCTACGTCATCGGCCCCGAGGGGGACAACTTCGCGCGCGAGCTGCGGCAGCAACAGGTCGTCAATGCATTGCGCGACAAACTGCAGCGGCTGAGCCCGCAGGACGCATTGAAGATGCTCTCAGCGGCCACGACCTTGTCGAATGCGACGCAGACGAACCTAACCGCCACGCAAATGGTGACGCTCTATCGCCGCTTCCACGACATCAAGCCGCAAAGCATCCGCCACGTGTCGTTGAAGCCGATGACCGAGGTTTTCGAGGTGACGCGCCTGGCGGAGCCCGGCCAGGCCGTGCGCGTTCCGAACGACGATTACGCGCCGCTGCAGAGCCTCGAAGCGGACATTTTCAGCAGCCATCAACAGGTCTCGACCGACGACGCCATTCACATCACCGGTCAATAGCCTGGAACGTTCATTGCTTTTCGTTGCCCCGTACGCTGTGCACCGACCTCATTGAGAGAAGAGGAATCCCATGAACGGATCGTCCGAAGTACGATCGTCGAATCACGCCAGCAATCCCACCACCAGAACCGATAAAGAGCTCCCGCTCGCCGCACCCATCCAGGAGACCAACGCCAAAACGCCCGCCGCCGTCGCCGCGGACCGCCTCATCAGCGGCATCGATCTTCTCGACTACGGCGCCGGCGGCCTCATGCCGCACAAGGTCTACGTCGTCAAAGGCGCCGCCGGCGTCGGCAAGAGCATTCTCGGGCTGCAATACCTCGTCCGCGGCCTGGAGCTGCAGGAGCCCGGCGTCCTCATCACCGATCAGAGGCCGGAGAACGTGCTCGCGCAGGCGAGCGCGCTCGGCTTCAACGTCGAGGCAGCGGTGAAGCGCGGCCAGCTCGGGATCCTCAATCCGAGCCAGCGCTACTTCGAGCTCGTCGAGAGTCCCGCCGACGTCCTGGCCATCGTCGCGGAGCTCGGCGACTACATCCAGAAAACCGGAGCGCGGCGCCTGGTCATCGATCCCGTCTACACCCTCATCAACACGGCCTACTCGGCGCACTTCGCGCTGTCGATCACGCAGTCGCTGATCAACGCGCTCGAGGACCTGCCGGTGACGACGCTGCTGGTGGCGGGCGACGAGAACGACGCGGACCTCAATCCGATCATCCGCCAGCTCGAGCACAACGCCTTCGGCGTGATCGACCTCGCGCACGATCCGGCCACGAACGGCCGCCTGATGCGCCTGGCGAAGCTGCGCTACGCCGATCATTCGAATCTCGCCGCGCACTACCGCATCCTCAACGGCCGCGGGTTGATCAATTACGAGAGCGACGGCGCGCAGGTCTCCGACGTCACCAAGCCGTGGGAGGAGACGGCCACGCGCTCGGTGCTACTCATCGGCGCGCCGCCCGACATCGTCATCCGCGTGACCGAGGCGCTCGGGCACGACTACGACGTGCGCGCGGAGGCGGACTTGAGCGAGGGCGTGAAGCGCGCCAGGCGCGAGAGGCCCGGCCTCGTTCTGATCACGCCGTCGCGCAACCTCGGCGCGATCGCGGCCATCCTCGACCTGGCCCGCGACTCGGCGTCGTCGCTGGCATTCCTCTCCCCCGCCGCGAACCGTCAGGCCGACAAGGTGCTGTATCTCCGCGCCGGCGCCGACGACTTCATCACCCAGCCGTTCACCCCCGCCGAGCTGCGCGCGCGCGTCGATGCGCTGCTCCGCCGCAGCGGGCGGCGCCTCAAATTCCGCGACAGCCACATCGGACACATCACCGCCGAGGAGCTGTCGTCGCTGATGAACCAGGGCGACACGGCGCCGGCGCGCAAGGGTCCGGTGATCGAAGCCAACGGCGCGAACGTGACGTTCCATCCCGAGTTCGACGAGCGCCTGCGGCGCAACGTCGACACGGTGTCGAAGTTCGATCAGCCGTTCGCTGTCTACTGGATCAAGGCCAACGACGAAGACGCGGAGTTCAATCAGTCGCTCGCGCAGCTCTGCCGGCAGGAGGACATCGTCTGCCACAACCGCGGCGGCGAGTTCGTCTGCATTCTCACCGGCACCGACCAGACGGGCGTGAAGGGTTTCGAGTCGCGCCTCCACGCGAAGCTCGGCGATCGCATGACGCCGGAGCACGTGCGGCAGGGATACAAGCTGTATCCGGAAGCGCAAGCCTGAGGTTTCGGGGCGCACGCTGTGCGCCCCTACGTATAATCGCCGCCCCTTGCGCGCATTCTTCGACACTCTTCTGGCCTCGCTGCGCGCTCCCAATCTCCGCTACGCCGACATCCGCCTCACCGTCACTTCCGAGCAGCACGTCCGCGTACGCAACGGCGAGGTCGACACGCTCGCCTCCACCGTCGACCGCGCCGCCGGCGTGCGCGTGCTCGTCGGCAACGGGTGGGGCTTCGCGGCGACGAGCGACGTGTCCGAGGAGTCGATCCGGGCGGCGGCGCGGCGGGCCCTCGAGGTTGCGGCGGCGAGCCACATCGCCACGACGCAGACGGTCGTCCTGAGCGACGTCGACGCGTACACGGCGGCGTGGGCGTCGGCGTACGCCGTCGACCCGTGGTCGATTCCGCTCGACCGCAAGATCGATCATCTTTTCGCCTCCACCGAGCCGATGCGCAGCGATCCGCGCATCCATCAGGTCTCCGGCGAGCTCTCCGCGTACCGGCAGGAGAAGACGTTCGCGTCGACCGCGGGCAGCTTCATCGAGCAGACCACGACGGAGGTCGGCGGCGGCATCGAGGCGCTGGCGATCGACGACGGCGAGTACCAGCGGCGCACCTACCCGAACCCGTTCGGGGGCGACTACCAGGCCGGCGGGTGGGAGATCATCGAGGCGCTCGACCTTCCGGGCCAGGCGCCGCGCGTGCGCGACGAAGCGCTGGCGCTGCTCGCCGCGCCGAAGGCGCCGGCCGGGCGCTTCGACCTCGTCGTCGGCTCCTCGCAGCTCGCCCTGCAGGTGCACGAGTCGTGCGGCCACCCCACCGAGCTCGATCGCGCCATGGGCCTGGAGATCTCGCTCGCCGGCGGCTCGTTCCTGCAGCCGGAGATGCTCGGCAACTTCCGCTACGGCTCGGCGCTCGTCAACATCGTCGCCGACGCCACGCTGCCGGGAGCGATCGGCTCGTTCGCATTCGACGACGACGGCGTTCCGGCGCAGCGATTTCACTTGATTGAGAACGGCCTCTTCGTCGGCTACCTGACCGGGCGCGACACGGCGCCCGCAATCGGCCGCGCCTCCAACGGCACGGTGCGCGCGGAGAGCGCGTCGCGGATCCCGATCATCCGCATGACGAACATCAACCTCGAGCCGGGAACGACGCCGCTCGAGGAGCTGATCGCCACGACGAAGCGCGGGGTCTTCGTCGACACGAACAAGTCGTGGTCGATCGACGACGTGCGCCTCAATTTCCAATTCGGCTGCGAGGTGGCCTACGAGATCGAGAACGGCCGCCTCGGACGGATGCTGAAGAACCCGCTCTACACCGGCACGACGCCGGAGTTCTGGCGCTCCTGCGACGCCGTCGGCGACCCGTCGACCTGGCGCGTCTGGGGCCTGCCGAATTGCGGGAAGGGCGATCCGATGCAGACGATGCGGGTCGCACATGGGGCGCCGGTGGCGAGGTTCAGAGACGTGGAGATGGCATGAGGAAGAGTGCTGAGTGCTGTGTGCTGAGTGCTGAGTTGCTTCGCCTCCGGCCGCGATCGCTCCGAGAAGCGCAGCCACTCAGCACTCAGCACTCAGCACTCAGCACTTCGTGAGATGCGCGACGAACGCGAAAGCTACGAGATCCTCGATCGCATCCTCGGCTTCGCGGCCGCGGAAGCCGACGCCGTCTTCGCGTCGACCGACCACAACATCAGCCGCTTCGCCAACTCCAGCGTGCACCAGAACATGGCGGAGATCAGCGCCTGGCTGAAGCTGCGCGTGGTGGTGAACGGCGCGGTCGGTACCGCGGCGACGACGTCGTTCGACGACGGCGAGCTCGCGCGCACGGCCGAGCTGGCGCGCGAGGCGGCCAGGCACTCCGGCGCGCTGCCGGGCTTTCGCGGCCTCTATGGCGACAACGAGCCGCTGCCCGACGTCGTCACGTTCGATGCGCGCGCCGCCGCGATCGCGCCGGCCGAGAAGGCCCGCGCGCTGCGCGCCATGTTCGACCGCGGCCGCGAGCACGGCGTCCTCTTCGCCGGCTCCTACGCGACGGGCGCCTCGTCGGTGGCCTGCGCGAACACGCACGGCGTGCGGCGCTACGCCACAGTCACCTCGTGCGACGCCACGGTCATCGCCCTGCGCGGCGGCGATTCCGGCTACGCCACCGCCGTCGACCGCGGTCCGCTCGACATCCTCGCCCTCGGAGACGAAGCGACGCTGAAGGCCACGCTCTGCGCCGGCCGCAACGAGATGCTGCCGCCCGGCGCGTACGACGTGATTCTCGAGCCGCCGTGCACGGCCGAGGTGCTGGAGTGGATGAACATGATCGCCTTCAGCGGGCAGTCGTTCGAGGACGGCTCGTCGTTCTTCGTCGACAACGTCGGCAAGCGCATTCTCGGCGCGAACTTCACCTTCGCCGACGACGCCGTCGATCCCGACTTTCTGCCGTTCCCGTTCGACCTCGAAGGAATGCCGAAGCGCCGGGTCGCGCTGATCGAGAATGGCGTCGTGCGCACGCCCGTGGTCGACAAGGTCTACGCCGACCGCCTCGGCCTCCCGCCCACGGCGAACGGCTGGAGCCTCGGCGGCGGCGAGCACGGCACGGTTTTCCACGGCTCCGTCGCCGGCGGCGAGGCCACGCGCGAGGAGCTGATCCGCTCCACGAAGCTCGGCATCTGGGTCACGCGCTTCAACTACGTCAACGGCCTTCTGGAACCGAAGACGGCGCTCATGACCGGCACCACGCGCGACGGCACGTTCCTCGTGCGCGACGGCGAGGCCGTGGCCCGGCTGCCGAACTTGCGCTGGACGCAGTCGATGGTCGAGGCCTTCTCGGCGATCGACGGCCTGACGCGCGAGCGGGGCCGGGTCGGGGCGTGGTACAACGCTTTCGGAGGGACGATCGCGCCGGCGATGAAGGTCCGCGGCTGGAAATTTGCAGCGGGCGGGTAGCGAACGTGACGCAGTACATCATCCGGCGGCTCGCGCAGATGATTCCGATTACCTTCGGGATCGTCACGCTCATCTTCTCGCTGATCCACCTCGTGCCCGGCGACCCGGCCATCCAGATCGCCGGCGAGAACGCGCGTCCCGAGGACGTACGGCAGGTGCGGCACGCGCTGGGGCTCGATCAGCCGCTCGGGCGGCAGTACCTCAACTACCTCACCAGCCTCCTTCACGGCGACCTCGGCCGCTCGTTCCAGACGAACGAGAGCGTGGCCGTGCAGATCCGCCAGCGCTATCCGGCCACGATCGAGCTCGCCATGGGATCGATGCTCGTGGCGCTGCTGGTGGCCTTCCCCCTCGGCATTGTCTCCGCGATCTACCGCGGCAAATGGGTCGACAACGTGGCGCGCTTCTTCGCGCTCCTCGGCGTGTCGATGCCGAGCTTCTGGTTCGGGCCGCTGCTGATCATCGCCTTCGCCATCAATCACCCGTGGCTTCCGGTCTCCGGGCGCGACGAAGGGGTGAAGTCGCTCATCCTCCCGTCGCTGACGATGGGCCTGGCGCTGTCGGCGATCCTGACGCGCATGATCCGGGTGAGCCTCGCGGACGAGCTGACGCAGCTCTACGTCACGACGGCCATCGCCAAGGGGGTGACGCGCGGAAAAGCCATCTTCCGCCACGCGCTGAAGAACGCGCTGATCCCGGTCATCACCGTGCTGGCGCTGCAATTCGGGTCGCTCCTGACCGGGGCGATCATCACGGAGCAGATTTTCTCGTGGCCGGGCCTGGGGCGGCTGCTGATCGACTCGATCTCCAAGCGCGACTACCCGCAGGTGCAGGCGTCGATTCTCGTCATCGCCCTGACGTATATCTTCGTGAACTTCGCGAGCGACCTGCTGTACGGCGTGGTCGACCCGAGGATCAAGCTGGAATGAAGCATCACGAACAGACCCCTCGCCCCGCGCAGCGGGGAGAGGGTGGCCGAAGGCCGGGTGAGGGGCCCCTCATCCGGCGCTTCGCGCCACCTTCTCCCCGCGCGGCGGGGCGAAGGAGCTTCGAGTCATGAAGCGGTTCAAGCGGTTTCTGCGGAACTTCGCGTTCTCGGTGGGTCTCATCGTGACGGTGGCGCTGGTGCTGGCCGCGATCGCGGCGCCGCTGCTCGCGCCGTTCGATCCGAACTTCCAGGACACGTCGCGGCGGCTGGAGGCACCGTCGCGCGAGCATTTGCTCGGGCTCGACGAGCTGGGTCGCGATGTGCTCTCGCGCATTCTTTGGGGAGCGCGGGTGTCGCTGCGCGTCGGCTTCAGCGTGGTGATCCTGGCCTCGCTCGCCGGCATCAGCCTCGGTGCGATCAGCGGCTACTTCGGCGGCTGGATGGACACGATCATCATGCGCATCACCGACATCCTGCTGGCCTTTCCCGGCATCCTGCTGGCCATCGCGCTCGTGGCGATGCTCGGGCCGAGTCTCAACAATGTGGTGCTGGCGCTGGTGATCATCGGCTGGGTGGCGTACGCGCGCCTGGTGCGCGGGCAGGTGCTGAAAGTGCGCGAGATGGAGTACGTGACGGCGGCCAAAGCGCTCGGCGCGAAGTCGCCGCGCGTGATCGTGCTGCACGTGCTGCCGAACGTGATCAACCCGGTGGTGGTGATGGCGACGCTCGGCTTGGCCGGCGCGATTCTCTCCGAGGCGGCGCTGTCGTTCCTGGGACTGGGCGTGCAGCCGCCGACGCCGTCGTGGGGCGCCATGCTCAACGCCGGCCGCCGCTACCTCGGCGAAGCGAACCACCTGACGATCTTCCCCGGCGCCGCAATCATGCTGGCGGTGATGGGGCTGAACTTCCTGGGCGATGGACTGATCGACATGCTCGATCCGAAGTACCGGAAGGACATGTAGGCGGGAGACCGCAATGATACGATGCCAGCGATTCGCCACGACTCTCGCTCGCCCAAAGCGAGACGCGGGCGCAGGAAAGCGAGGCAACCGTATTGCCCAAGCCAAGACCATCAGTCACGAAACGCCAACGCGAGCAGAAGAAACGAGATAAGCAGATCGAAAAAGATCAGCGGAGAGCTCTTCGCAAGACGGCCGTCACTGAAGACGACGGCGGAGCGTCAAACCGGAGCTCCGGCCGCGCCGAGTGATCATCCTGCGCCGGCGCGATGCTCGTTCCGCGATCGAGGACAGAATGCTTACAAGCGATCTTTTTGCACAGGGCTTTGCTGTCGCCGACATTCGTCTTACGGACGAGCAATGCGACCATCTCGCGGCAGCGATTCCGTCGTTGAGCGCCAGCCACGGCGTCGTGCGGGGGCTGATTCAGCACCCGGCCGTCGTGCAGCTACTTCTCCACAAGCAGTTTGGCGGTTATCTCTGGTCCGTCGTGGGGCGAGACCTCGTCGCGGTCAAAGCCACTCTGTTCGACAAGATGGTCGCACTGAACTGGCGTGCTCAGTGGCATCAGGATCGCGTCATTGCAATCCGCGAGCGCATGCAGATTTCAGGATACGGGTCGTGGTCGATGAAGGCGGGCGTGCAGCACGCGGAGCCGCCTGCCGCCGTGCTGCAGCAGATGCTCGCCGTTCGGATTTACCTCGACCATTCCGATACGGAGAATGGTCCGCTTCGGGTCATTCCGGGCAGCCACGTATTCGGCAAGCTCTCGGACGAGGATTTGCAGAATCGGGTTGCGGATTCGAGATCGATCGAGGTTCACGTTGCCAAGGGCGGCCTGCTGCTCATGCATCCGCTGTTGATTCACTCGACCTCGGAATCGCATACCACCGAGCATCGACGCGTCTTACACGTCGAGCTCGCGCCGGCTGAGGCGATATCGCCGTTGCAATGGCACACCATGTTGCATTTGCAGCGCGCGGCCTGACGCGCTCGCTCTGATGAAGGCGCGCCAGTGTCGTTTGCCGGCTACCCCATGCCTGCATCGACGCTTCCATCCGCCGCAGCGCCCGAAGGCGCGTCCGGGGCTCTATGACGAGGCGGCGAACAGCGCCAGGAACTCATCCTCCGTCAGCACCGGCACTCCCAACGACTTCGCCTTCTCCAACTTCGATCCCGCCGCTTCGCCGGCCACGAGGTACGCCGTCTTCGATGACACCGATCCCGCTGGCTTCCCCCCCTCGCTCTCGATGAGCTTGTGGATCTCGTCGCGCGTGAAGCGGGTCAACGTGCCCGTCACGACGACGGACTTCCCGGCCAGCTTCGTCCCGGTCGCGGCGGGGGTGTGCTTGGGGTCGACGCCGAGGCGCTGCATCTTGGCGATGCGCTCGCGGTTGGCGGGAACGGAGAAGTAGAACGTCACCGACTCCGCCACCTTCGGCCCGATCTCCGGCACCTCCACGAGCTCCTCGGCCGTCGCGTTCATCAGCGCGTCGATCGAGGTGAAGCGGTCCGCGAGCAGCTTCGCGGCGCGCTCGCCGACGAAGCGGATGCCGAGGGCGAAGATGAAATTCGGCAGCGGCCGCGCCTTCGAGCCTTCGATCGAGTCGATCAGCTTCTGCGCCGACTTCTCCCCCATCCGCTCGAGCTGGGCCACGACGTCGACGCGCAACTCGTACAGCGAGGCGTAATCCGTCACGAGCCCCTGGGCGAGCATCAGCTTGATGCGCTCGTAGCCGAGGCCCTCGATGTCCATCGCTTTGCGCGAGGCGAAGTGAAAGAGCGACTCGCGGGCGATGGCGGGGCAGCCCTGGTTGATGCAGCGCACCGCCACCTCGCCCTCGAACCTGTGCAGCGGCTCGCCGCACTCGGGGCAGTGCGCCGGCGGCGTGACGGCGCGCGCGCCGCGCGGGCGTTTGTCCTTCAGCACGTCGACGACCTTCGGGATGATGTCGCCGCCCTTCTCCACCATGATCGTGTCGCCGACGCGCACGTCCTTGCGCGCCACTTCGTCGAAGTTGTGCAGGCTGGCGTTCACCACCGTCGTGCCCGCGAGTTGGACGGGGTCGAACTGCGCGACCGGCGTGACCGTGCCGGTACGCCCGACGTAGAGGTTGATCGCCCGCACCACCGTCTGCGCCGCCTCGGGCGGGTACTTGAACGCAATGGCCCAGCGCGGCGCCTTTGACGTCGCGCCGAGCTCGAGCTGCTGCTCGCGCTTGTTGACCTTGACGACGATGCCGTCGATGTCGAACTCGAGCTCGTGGCGATGCTCCTGCCATTTGTCGATGAAGGCGATCACTTCGTCGAGATTCGCGCAGAGGCATCGCTGCGGATTCGTCGGGAAGCCGAGCGACTCGAGCATCGCGTACGCCTGCCACTGCGACTCGATCGCGCCCAGCACGTGGTAGACGTAGGCGTAGAGCTTCTTTTTCGCGACGAGCTTCGGATCCTTCTGCCGGAGCGAGCCGGCGGCGGCGTTGCGCGGATTCGCCAGCGGCTCCTGCCCCGCCTCCTGCAACTGCTCGTTGAGCTTGGCGAACTCCGCGAGGGGGATGTAGATCTCGCCGCGCACCTCGACGCGGTCGCCCGGGATGCGCAGCGGGAGGTTGCGCACGGTGCGGACGTTCGGGGTGACGTCGTCGCCGCGCACGCCGTCGCCGCGCGTGGCCGCGCGGACGAGCGCGCCGCGCTCGTAGAGGAGGTCGATGGAGACGCCGTCGATCTTCAGCTCCGCCTCGTACTCGACTTCCTCGCGCCCGAGGCCGCGCTTGACGCGGGCGTCCCACTCGCGCAGCTCGTCGAGCGTGTAGGCGTTCTCGATGGAGAGCATCGGCGGGTCGTGGATGACGGTCTTGAACTCCTCGATCGGCGCGCCGCCCACCCGCTGCGTCGGCGAGTTCGGATCGAAATGCTCGGGGTGCTTCTCTTCCAGCGCCTGCAGGCGGCGCAGCAGTTGGTCGAAGTCGTAGTCGCTGATCTCGGGCTTGGCCTCGAGGTAGTAGAGGCGGTTGTGGCGCTCCAGGTCGCTCCGGAGCTTGTCGATTTCTTGCTTGGGCGTCATTGCGCTGCGTAGCGTACAAGAGGCATGAGGATCGTGACCGCCGTCCTCGCCATCGTTTTCGGCGCCGTTGCCGCCGACGCCGTCACGGTCGTTCCCGGCGACGTCGCCGTGACCGCGCCGTCGTGCCTGAACGTATGCCTCTCCGCCGGGCCGCCGCCTGTGTACTATCTCCTCGACCACGGCCTGAGCGTGAAGGGCTTGCGCCCCGGGTATTACGCGGCGTTCGGCCCGAACGGCCATCTCTTCGCGTCGGACGGCGGGTCGGTCACCGAGTACGACACGACGCTCACGCCCGTGCGCATGTTCACGCGGCCGTTCGCAACGACGTCGGCGCTGACCGTCGCGCAGAACGGGAACCTCTTCGTGCTTTCGTTCACCGGCGAGCTGACGATCTACTCGCCTACCGGCGCGGTGCTGCAAACCATCTCCCTGCCGTTCGGGAGTCCGGCCATTCGCGCGCCGAGTCTCGACCTCGGCCCCGACCAATGCACGCTCTTTTACGTCGACACCGCGCAGACGGGACGCCGCTACGACGTCTGCACGCAGCAGCCGCTGGCGAACCTCGCGCCGGGTCCGTGGAACGCGGTCCGGGCGATGAGCGACGGCGGCTATGCCGCCGGGATCAATTCGACGCTGTCGATCTTCGACGCGCAGGACCATCTTCTCCGCGCTTACACGCCGCAGGTCGGCGAGATCGAGGCGCTCGCCTTCGACAGCGATCCGGCCTTCATCCTTCTCGGCACGGCGACTGCCCTCGATCGCATCCGCCTGGCCGACGGCGTGGTCACCGGCCAATTCGCCAGGATCATCACTGTCGTCGCCGTCAACGGCGAGCAACGCCCCGCGACCGCGCCGCTGTCGACCGATATCCCCACGCTCTCGCCTGCGCTGCTTTTCGCGGTGGCGATCGGCCTCACGGCTCTGGCGTGGCAGCGTCTGCGCGCGTGAGGTAACGCGAGCGCTCGACGGTTTTCTCGACGAAGCCCATGGCGCGGAGGCGCGCGTCGAGCATCGTGAGGAAGTCGCGGCGTCCCTTCACCAGGTTGAGATTCAGGGCCACGAAGCGCATGCCGCGCGGCGTGTCGTAGTAGACGATCAAGCGGTCGCCGCCCATCATCTGCTCCGTGCCGCGGAGGCGCGTCCACGCGATCGTCCGCTGCCGCACGTTATGCAGAGGGCGCAAGATCAGCCGCTGCTCGTCGGCTTCGGCGACAGCGCGGAACGTTCCGAGCCACACCTTGAGGCCGCCGATCCACAGCAGGGCGATGTACGCCCAGACGGCGCGCTCGCCGATCCAGCCGATCGCCGCGGTCGCCCCGGCCGCCACCAGGACGATCGAGAGACCCGCGCGGCGGACCCAGGGCCGGAACGGGTACTCAGCCATTGCGCACCGCGTAAGAACACCGTAATGTAAAGCAGCAGTTGGGAAGCACACCTGAGGTCGGTACGCTCTTCGCAAAGTCGAAACACCGATGCCAGTGGGAAAGATCGATGGAAGCGGCAGACGGATCCTCGTCATCGATGACGATCTCGCCATTCGCGTCCTGCTGCAGGCCGTTCTGAGGCGGATGAAGTTCGACGTCGAGCTGGCCGAGGATGGGCAGGTCGGCCTCGACAAACTCCGCCATGACGGCGGCTTCGACCTCATTCTGCTCGACCTGATGATGCCGCGCGTGAACGGCTACGAGTTCATCGAGCGGATCAAAGACGTGCTGCCCGACGGCCGCCCGCACATCATCGTCTTCACCGCCGCCGGCAAGCGCGGCGTCGACAAGATCCCGCCCAACGCGGTGTGCAACGCCATCCTCAAGCCGTTCGATCTCGAGAAGTTCATCGAGATGATCGGCGACTGCCTGGAGAAGGCGCACGCGACGGGCTAGTTCCGCAGCTTCCATTCAATCTGCCTGATGATGCCCAAGAGGATCGTGATCTCGCGCGCGTCGAGATCGGCCCGGCCGACGATGGCGCGGAGGTCGTCGTAGATCCGCTCGGGGTTGTTCTCCTGCAGGAATCCGACTTCGAGCAACAGCGCCGCGGCGCGGTCGTGCAGGCGCTCGACGACTTCGGCGGGTGCCCGGTCGCGTACATCGTCGGTCCGCTCGACCGGCGACAACTCGTAGCAGAACACGCAGACCGACTGCGCGAGATTCATCGTCGGAAAGCCTTCGTTCGTCGGGATCGAGGCGCTGCGCTGGCACTGCACGAGCTCCTCGCGCGTCAGGCCGCTGTCCTCGCGGCCGAAAACGAGGGCTAAAACGTCGTCGTCGCCGAGGGTGCGCGCCAACGTGCCGAGCGAGCGCGGCGTGAGGTCGGCGGGCGTCGTGCGGCCGCGCGACGACGTCGTGGCCACGGTCAGCCTGGCGTCGCGCACGGCGTGGTGCAGCGAGTCGGCGAAGCGCGCCGAGTCAACGACGTCGTCCGCGCCGCTCGCCCACCAGCCGGCGAGCGGCGACAGCGGCGGGTGCTCGCCGACGATCCAGAGCTCGTCGAAGCCGAAGTTCTTCATCGAGCGGGCTACGGCGCCGACGTTCCCCGCCTCGCGCGGCTCGACGAGGACGATGCGGAGCTTCATTGCGGTAGAGCCTTCTCCCCGCCCACGGGGAGAAGGTGCCGCGAAGCGGCGGATGAGGGGCGCCAGCTTCCCGTCATCGCCCCTCACCCGGCGCCTGCCGCGCCACCCTCTCCCCGCCGCGCGGGGCGAGGGATCTGATGAGGTCGAGCATGGCGTCGACGTGCTCCCGCTGCGTGCGCGGATTGATCATCGTCACGCGCAGCACGCGCTCTCCTTTCAGCAGCGTCGACGTGATCCACGCCGCGCCCGACTGAATGACGCGCTCGCGAATTTGCGCGTTGTCGCCGCTGCGGTGGCGGAAGCAGAAGATGTTGAACTCCGGCTCGTGCATGGCCTCGAAGTCGTCCGAGGCGAGCACGCGCTCGTAGAGGTAGCGCGTGATCTCCGTGACGTGATCGAGCGCGCGGACGATCGGCTCCGTCCCGGCGATCTGCAGTGTGAGCCACAGCTTGATGGCGTCGGCGCGCTTCGAGCACTGGATCGTCATCTCGCCGATGTTGCCGCTGCCGCCGTGGAAGAGGTACGGCGCGTCGGCGGCGAAGGCACGGCGCAGCCAGACGCCGTCGCGCACCAGCACCGCACCCAGCGAGAGCGGCATCCACATCATCTTGTGCGGGTCCCATGAGAACGAGTCGGCGCGGTCGAGCCCCTCGACGAGGTGTTTCAGCGACGGCGACAGCAACACCGAGGCGCCGTGCGCGGCGTCGACGTGCAGCCAGGTGTCGTGGCGGTCGCGGAGCGCGGCGATGGCGCGCAAGTCATCGAACGATCCGGTCGCCGTGGAGCCCGACGTCGCCACGATCGCCATCGGCTTCACATCGGCGAGCAAGGCATCAAGCGCATCGACATCCATCCGGTGCGCCGCGTTCGTCGGCACGCTCACCGCTTCGGCGCCCATGATCGCCGCGGCGCGCGCCACGGAGTAGTGCGTGTCGGCGCCGCAGACAACGACGCGGCGGTCGGGGTACTTCGCGCGCGCCGCGAGCAGCGCGGTGAGGTTCGCCGCGGAGCCGCCGGAGACGGCCGTGCCGAGGGCGGCGGGGGGGTAGCCGGCGCAGTCGGCGAGCCAGCGGACGATCTCCTGCTCGACCACCGTGCCGATCGGGCTCATCTCCCATACCGCCGTCGACTGATTCAGCGTCGAGATCACCATGTCGGCGATGACCGCGGCGGGAAATGGCGGGCAGACCTGATGGCCCATGTACGACGGGTGGTGGAGCTGGATGGAGTGGTCGAGGAGCTGGCGGACGCACTCCATCGCGGTCGTGCCGCCGAGGCGGGCGCGGATGTCGTCGGCGGTGTGCCAGTCGACGACGGGGCGCGACTCGATCCGCTCGACGTGGTCGAAGAGCGCATCGACGACTTCGTGGGCGAGAGCGCGGGCGGCGGCGTCGAAAAACATCGGGCGGCGATTGTATTCTTCGCCGCATGATCGCAACGCTGCTCGCCTCCGTCATCGCCATCAAAGCCGGGACGCTGATCGACGGCCGCGCCGACGCGCCGCGCCACAATCAGACGATCCTCATCCGCGACAACCGCATCGAAGCCGTCGGCGACCGCGTCGCCGTGCCGGCGGACGCGCAGGTCATCGACCTCTCGAAGTCGACGGTGCTGCCCGGCCTCATCGACACGCATACGCACATGTTCTTGCAGGGCGAGGACCCGGCCGCGGGCGGCTACGACGTGCAACTGCTGAAGTACGGCCTCGCCTACCGCGCCGCGCGCGCCACCGTGTCGGCGCGACGCGCGCTCGAGCAGGGCTTCACCACGATCCGCGACGTCGAGACCGAGGGGGCGGGCTACGGCGACGTCGGGATCAAGCAGGCCGTGAACGAAGGGTACATCCCTGGCCCCCGCATCTTCGCCGCCACGCGCGCCATCTCCACGACGGGCGGCTATCCGCTCGAGGGTTATGCTCCGGAGATCGCCGTGCCGAAGGGCGTGCAGATCGTCGACGGACCGGTGGAAGCGCGCAAGGCGGCGCGCGAGCAGATCGACAACGGCGCCGACTGGATCAAGGTTTACATGACGCACCGCTCCTGGCTCGACAAGCAGGGCAACCTCGTCTCGCAGCCGACGCTCACGGTCGAGGAACTGCGGGCGATCGTCGACGAGGCGCATGGGCAACGCCGCAAGGTGGCCTGCCACGCCTACGGCGGCGAGGGGCTGCACCGCGCGCTCGACGGCGGCTGCGACTCGATCGAGCACGGGCTCGACCTCGACGACGCCGCGGTCGCGCAGATGGTGCGGCAGGGAACGTGGCTCGTGCCGACGCTCTCGGTCTACTACGACCACAACGATCCGCCGGACACGCCGTCGGGCCGCCGCGACCGCAAGCGCGTGGCGGTGCACGGGCCGTCGTTCCAGAAGGCGATGAAGGCGGGGGTGAAGATCGCCTTCGGCACGGACGTGGGCGGCTTCTCGTGGACGGAGCCGATCGCGCAGGAGTTCGGGCGGATGGTGTCGTTCGGCATGTCGCCGATGGATGCGATCAAGTCCGCGACGTCGCGCGCCGCCGAGCTTCTCGACATGACCGGCGACCTCGGCGTGATCGCTCCCGGCGCCTACGCCGATGTCGTCGCCGTCGACGGCGATCCGCTGAAAAACGTCGACGTGCTGAAGGACGTGCGCTTCGTGATGAAGGACGGGAAGGTGTTCAAGAAATAGGGCGCAGAGCGCAGGGGGCGGGGCGCAGATGGTGTTCTTGCCGATGCACGTGCGGCTGCAGGGCAATCACGTGCGCCCTGCCCCCTGCGCTCCGCGCCCTCACTCGCCGAACAGCTCGTCGAGCGGGACGGCCGGGTTGTACCGCGCGATCAGCGCGTCCCACGCAGCGAAGTACGCGTCGCGCGCGACGCGAAAGCGATCCATGTTCTCGCGGACGTAGACGAAGCCGTCCTCTTCGAAGATCTCGATGCGCCAGCCGTCGTCGACCTCGACGAACGGCTCCTCGCGCGTGCCGGTCGGGATGTCGTCGGCGGCGAAGTGGCGGAGGTCGCGGTCGGCGCGCTCCCAGGCCGGAAAGCGCGCCAGCTCGCCGCGCGCGGCGCTGGCGAAGACGACGACGCGGTCGTCGCCGCCGATGAGCACTTCGAAGTCGTCGATCGTATTAATCGTTCGACTCGATCCGGTAGTTCGGCGCTTCCTTCGTGATCACCACGTCGTGCGCGTGCGACTCCCGCAGCCCCGCCGCGGTGATGCGGACGAACTGCGCCTTCGTGCGGAGGTCCTCGATATTGCGCGAGCCGGTGAGGCCCATGCCCGAGCGGACGCCGCCGATGAGCTGCGGCACCATCGCCCCGAGCGAGCCTTTGTACGGAACCTTTCCTTCGATCCCCTCGGGCACGAGCTTCGACACCTCGTCGGCCTGCTCCTGGAAATAGCGGTCCTTCGAGCCGGCCTGCATCGCGCCGATCGAGCCCATGCCGCGGTAGGCCTTGAACGTGCGGCCCTGGTAGAGGATCGTCTCACCCGGCGCCTCATCGGTGCCGGCGAAGAGCGATCCCACCATCACGCAGTGCGCGCCGGCGGCGATGGCCTTGGTGATGTCGCCGGAGAACTTGATCCCGCCGTCGCTGATGATCGGCACGTCGAACTTCTCCGCGGCGCGCGCGCAGTCGAGAATCGCGGTGATCTGCGGAACGCCCGCGCCCGTCACGACGCGCGTCGTGCAGATCGAGCCGGGGCCGATGCCGACCTTCACCGCGTCGACGCCGAGCGCGCAGAGATCGCGGGCGCCTTCGTACGTGGCGACGTTGCCGGCGATGAGCGATGTCGACGGGAAGACCTTCTTGAACTGCTTGATCGTCTCCATCACCGCCTCGGAATGCGCGTGCGACGAGTCGATGACGACGACGTCGACCTTGGCGTCGATCAGCGCGCGGGCGCGGTCGAGACCGTCGCGCCCGATGCCGATGGCGGCGCCGACGCGGAGTCGCCCGAGGGGATCCTTCGCGGCTTGCGGGTAGCGGCGGGCCTTCTGGATGTCCTTGACGGTGATGAGGCCCTTGAGGTCGCCGTTGGAGTCGACGACGAGGAGCTTCTCGATGCGGTGGTGGTGCAGGACTTCGCGCGCTTCGTCGAGCGTCGTGCCGACCGGGACGGTGACGAGGTGCTCCTTCGTCATCCGCTCGGAGATCGGCAGGTCAAAGCGCGTCTCGAAGCGAAGGTCGCGGTTGGTGAGAATGCCGACGAGCTTGCCGTTGGCGTCGGTCACCGGCACGCCGGAGATCTTGTATTTCTCCATGACCTGCAGCGCCTCGGAGATCGACTGCCACGGCCGCATGGTCACGGGGTCGACGATCATTCCGGCCTCGGAGCGCTTCACCTTGTCCACTTCTTCGGCCTGCTGCTCGATGGTCATGTTCTTGTGGATGACGCCGAGTCCGCCCTGCTGAGCCATGGCGATGGCCAGACGCGCCTCCGTGACGGTGTCCATGGCCGCGGAGATGATGGGGATGTTGAGGCGGATGTCGCGCGTGAGGCGCGTGGAGACGTCGACGAAGTTCGGATGGACCTCGGAGCGAGCGGGACGGAGGAGGACGTCGTCGAAGGTCAAGCCGACCTCGATGCCCTCGGCGAAGCGCGCCGCGCCGGAGGGAGCGGGCTCCTGATCTTCGTGAATGATGATGCCGCTGATCGGCGGGACTTCGTGAAGTAGACGCTCGTCGCTCATCGCCTGCCCCTTTGAGCGAGTATAGAACAGCCACAAAGTGCACCGAAATTGCACGCGCGATGCGCGCAGTCGCAGTCCCGCTTAGCAATGTTGATGAGGTTCACGATCGAGCAGCGCCATCTCACGGACCAAACCGGCAGGCCCGTGCGCGACGATCCCGCCGCCGTGTCGTTCCACACGTGCGAGGCGGAGAACGTCGACGACGCGGTGCGCCTCTTCGTGTCGAAGCGCCACGGCGAGGTGATCGGGAACGTGCTGAAATTCCCGGGCTTTCATGCGGTGGCGACGGTGCGGGACGTGGATGGGGTGTATACGCTGCAGGTGAGCCCGAGCAGCCAGAACATCGTGCCTCTTAAAGAATGAGCTGTAGAGTGCGGCGGCCATGCCGCCGCTGTCAGAGCGCCGGCATGGCCGGCGCACTCCACATCTTCTCCATTAGCGTGCACTCCAGCTCCACCCCATCCTCCAGCCGCACGGGCGCGTCACCGACCTCTACGTAACCGCACGCGCGGTACATCGCCTCGCCACTGCGCATGGCCACGAGCTGCAGCTTGCGAAAGCCCGCCGCGGCCGCGCGCGCTTCGCAGAGCTCGAGGATCCGCCGCCCGATCCCCCGGCGTGCCCAGCGCGGGTCGGTGAACATGGCCCGGATGCGCGCCGGCTCCGTTGCCGGATCGAGTAGCGCGGCATCGGACGCCGACTGCGCACTGCCGGCGTGCGTTTTCCTGCGCCGGCTCCAACCGCCGCAGCCGACGATCTCGCCGTCCGCGACGGCGACGAAGTACGTGCCGTCGTCAATCAGGAGCTCATCCGGAACGGCGAGATGGATGAGCGAGCTGGCCACCTGCGCGTCGTCGTACGACAGCCGCCCGATCTCCCGCAGCGAGGCGCGCATCACGCGGGCGATGCCGTCGACGTCGTCGCGCGTCGCTTCGCGGATCTCGATCACTTCGATTTCAGCGACTGCACGAGCTGCGCGACCTGCGCGTCGTTCGGGCGCATGGCGCTGAGCTTCGCGGCCACGGCGCGCGCGTCGTCCCACCGCTGCATCTCGCCCAGCACGAGCGCCTCGTTGTAGAGCGCCTGCCACTGCTCCGGCGCCTCGGAGGCCGCGCGGTGGAACGCCGCCAGCGCCTTCTCCGGCTGCCCGCTCTGCTTGTAGCAAATGCCGAGGTCCGTGCGCGTGATCGGGTCTTCGCGCACGGCCAGCGCGCGCTCGAAGTAGTCGATCGCCTGCGGGAACTTCGACACGTCCATGTACATCGTCCCGAGCTGCGTCAGCGCCGCCGTGTCGCGCGGATCCGTCTCGATCCGCTGCTTGAGCGCGTTGAGCTGCTGGCGCACGGCGTCCATCTGCGCCATCGGCGGCGCGGCCGATGGGGTCGCCGCCGCCGGCTCCGCCGCGATCGCCGCGCCATCCGCGGGAGTGGCCGGCTTCGCCAGATGCGGCCCGATGAAGAACGTCCCGATCACGATGCCGAGGGCGAAGCCGCAAATCGTGAAGACCACCGTGTCGCGTTTCATCCCTTGGTGATCAGCTCCTTCAGCATCTCGTCCTGCACGTGGTACACGGCGTACACGCCGGTGTGATAGCGATTGAACAGGAACGAGAAGGCGTAGATCTTACCGGATGCGCCGTGCACGTAGCCCGACAGGCCGACCACGCCGACGATGTAGCCGGTCTTGGCGAATACCTGCCGCGCGTACATTGCGCCGCGCAGGCGCCGCCCGAACTTCGCTTCGGGATCGCCGGGATACGGCAGGGAGCTGACGAAGTCGTTGCGGTAGGGGCTCTTCCACATGTAGCGCAAGAGGTGCACGAATGCGGACGCCGAGGCGCGGTTGTCGCGCGACATCCCCGAGCCGTCGGCGGGGCTGAACTCCGCGGCCGGCACGCCGACCTTCTCCGTCAGCCAGCGCTTCACCTCGCCCGTGCCGCCGGCCCACGAGCCCCCGTTCTTCGTCTCCGCGCCGATGATCTTCACCAGCTCCTCGGCGTAATGGTTCTGACTCTTCTTGTTGATGACGAAGATGATGACGTTGAGCGGCGTGCGGTGCTGCGCGACGGCGCGCCAGTCCGGCCGCGCGTCGACGGGCGTGACGACGATCTGTCCCTTCACGCTGAGACCGTTGCGCACGAACGCCTCGTACGTGGCCGAGGCGAAGTATTGGATCGGATTCTCGACCGTGACGAAGACCTCGGTCGCCCCGGAGCGCGACGGCACGCCGCCGCGCACAACGATCGTGTTCGAGTTGCGCACGCGCGTGATGAACGGCAGGCCGCGCCCGGTCACGCACGAGCTCTGCAGCGTGAGGAAGTCCGTCGGCGGATCGAGCTGCACCGTGCACGGCTTGCCGGGCTTCGACGGCAGCACGCGCACCTCCACGCACCCCTCCTGCATCGAGAACGCCGACACCGGCGCCTCGTACCAATTCACGAGCTGGTTCTCCGGCCACGTCGGATGGATGTACTCCGTGTCCATGTAGCCGTACTCGAAAATGAGATTTCCCTTGATGGTCTTGATGCCGGCGCGCTTCAGATCCGTGGCCCACTCGTCGATGACGGCGGTGGCATGGTTGTCGTGGAAACGGCCGCCGATGGTCGGATCGCCGTGGCCGACGATCTTGACGTCGCCGTCGAGCGTGCCCGAGGCATCGACGGCGCCGCGCGCGTAGACCGTCGTCGTCACCTCGAACTCGGGGTGCAGCAGGTCCATCGCCGCGGCGGTGGTGAAGAGCTTCATGTTCGAGGCCGGCGCCAGCGGCAAGTGCGGATTGCGCTCGGCGATGACGGTGCCGCTCTCGACCTCGACGATCTGGATGCCGGCGTCGGAGATCTGCGAGACCTTGCCGTTGACGAGCGAGTTGAGGCGCTCCTGCAGCGTCGTGCCGCTGGCCGTCTCCAGCGGCGCGGCCGGAGCGCGCGGCTTCTTGCGCCGTTTCTTTGCTGCGTCGGATTGTGGAACGAAGAAGAGGGTGAGGACGGCGAAGAGCGCCACCCACCGCCACCGCGAACCCGTCATCGCCCGCATCATTGCAGATTTCAAACCCGCTGGTACGGCTCCGGCAGCGCCAGACGCAAACGTTCGCGCAACACCGCGGGACAGCGGCGGCGGACCTCGTCGCGGATCTCGGCGCGGCCGTAGCGGCGGCTGAAGTGCGTGAGGACGACGAGTTGGTTCTGGAAGCGCTCGGCGAAGTCGGCGATGTCGTCGAAGTGGATGTGGCGGTACTTCGCGGCGCGCTCCTGGTCGCCGTCGAAGACGAACGAGCACTCGATCATCAGCACCTCGGCGCGAAACAGGGCCTCGCAGCTCTCCAGGATGCCGCGGTCGGTGTCGCCGGTGTAGAAGAGGAGCGGCGCACGGTACTCCTCGATCACGTCCGCGCGGCGGCGATGAATCTCCTCCTGCGACAGCCCCTCTTCCTTGAGGCGATGGCGGATCTCGACAATCTCGTAGGCGTTGGCGGCAACGCGGTGCGTGGCCGCGTGCGCGCGGACCTCGTGCGAGCGGCTGACGCGCACGACGTCGCCGGCGGCCATGCCGAGGACCTCGACCTCGTCGAAGCGGCTATTCGTGAGGCGCTCCCAGACTTGCATCAGTTCCCGGAAGCCGTCCGCGGATTCGGCCGGCACCCAGACGCGGCCGCCGGGCATCTGATGCAGGTGCCGCTGCCCGGCGTAGAAGGAGATGCCGGCGGCGTGGTCGAGGTGCGCGTGGGTGACGAAGACGTTGGAGATGCCGATGGCGGCGTCGGCGCCGCGGCACCTGCATCAGATG
>DATDFB010000045.1:0-13327 GCA_036522835.1 Thermoanaerobaculia bacterium
GTCGCGTTCGGGAGCCTCGAGAACGCGCGCATCGTCCACCACGCGTCGCTGTCGCAGGCGATGAGCGCGGCTGGGGACTCGTGGGTCGTGTACGAGGTGCCGGCGAACGGCCGCTACCTGATGTGCTGCATGGAGTGGATCGGCCACGACAAGGTCATCAACCCCAAGATCTGCCGCCTCGGACACGGCGGCAGCTCCTTCACCGGCGACGACAACGGCCACTTCGACAACATCGACCGCTCCACGATGCTCGTGGCGCTGCACGGCGGCCGCATCGAGACGTACAGCGGCGGCTGCCCGGTCGACGCCGGCGGCGCGACGGTGCACGTCGCGGACGACGTTTCGGCCGTCGAGAGTCTGAACATGCTCGAGGCGCGCGTCGGCGGCCGCAATGACCGTCACCGTGGCGCGCTCGCCGCCATCGCCATGCACGGCTCGCCGCGCGTGGCGCAGATCCTGGAGCGCTTCTCGACGCAGGGGAGCGATCCCGATCTTCGCGGCGACGCCATCTTCTGGTTCGCGCAGGCCGGCGGGCGGCGCGGCTTTGAAGTGGCGCGGAAGATGGCCAATGACGATCCCGACGAACGGATTCGCAAGAAGGCCGTCTTCGCGCTGACGCAGTCGCGGGAGCCGGAGGTCTTCGACGCCCTCGCGCAGATCGTGCGGCATCACGCCAGCGCCGACACGCGCAGCGAGGCGATCTTCTGGCTCGGCCAGGAGGCCGGGCAGAAGGCACTGCCGATCCTGCGCGAGCGGCTCGAGCAGGAGACGGACCGCCGCGTGCAGGAGAAGGCCGTCTTCGCCATCGGCCAAGTGCCGGGCGACGAGGCCGCGCAGATGCTGATCAAGCTGGCGCGCACGCACCCCGACCGGCACGTGCGCACGCAGGCGCTCTTCTGGCTGGGGCAGAAAGCGGCGTCGAAGATCGCGGGGACGGCGCTGCGCGACTTCGCGGAGAACGATCCGGAGGCCGAAGTGCGGGAAGCGGCGGTGTTCGCGATCTCGCAGCGGCCCCACGACGAGGCCATCCCGCAGTTGATCCACCTCGCGGAGACGAACCGCGACCGCAACGTGCGGAAGAAGGCGGTGTTCTGGCTATCGCAGATCGACGATCCGCGCGCGGTGGCCGCCATCGAGAAGATCCTGCTAAAGTAAGCTCATGGCAGCCGCCTGCGAGCACCTCCGCACCGCCGACGACGCCCCCGCGCGCACGCCCAACGGTTGCGAGGAGTGCTTGAAGAGCGGCGACCGCTGGGTGCACCTCCGGCGCTGTCTCCACTGCGGCCACGTCGGCTGCTGCGACTCGTCGAACAACAAGCACGCCACCAAGCACTACCAGGCCACGTCTCACCCGGTCATGCAGTCGTTCCAGCCGGGTGAGACGTGGAAGTGGTGCTACGTCGACGAAGTCATGGCCGAATGACGAAGACGTTCTCCACGGCCGCGCAGTGGCGCCGCTGGCTCGAGCGCAATCACGACAAGGAAACGGAGATCTGGCTCGCCTTTGCCAAGAAAGGCAGCGGCAAGAAAACGCTGACGTACGAGGAGGCGCTCGACGAGGCGCTCTGCTTCGGCTGGGTCGACAACCTCGTCAAGCGCCTCGACGACGACTACTACCAGCAGCGTTTCGTGCCGCGGAAGGCGACGAGCCGGTGGTCGCAGATCAACCTCGACAAATTCGCGGCGCTGGAGAGGGCCGGAAAGATGACCGACGCGGGGCGCGCCGTGAAGCCGAAGGGCGCGAAGGCGCCGCCGCGGCGGCACCAGACCGGCGACCCGGTGCCCGAGCTCATCGCCCGCGAGATCGCTCTACATCCGGTAGCGTGGGAGTTCTGGAACGAGATTCCGCCGTCGCACCGGCGGAACTACATCCGGTGGATCACTGAGGCGAAGCAGGAGGCCACGCAGCGGCGGCGGCTGGAGCGGACGATTGCTGCGCTCAATGCGCGGCAGAAACAGTTCAATATGTAGCGATCGAGAGGGCGCACGGCGTGCGCCCGTCGAGATGCCAAAGAAAGCAACACTCGTCTACGCCTGCACCGAGTGCGGCAACCAGAGTCGGAAGTGGCTCGGGCGCTGCCCCGAATGCAATGCCTGGAGCTCCTTTGTGCAGGAAGATGCACCGGCGGAGGAGCGGCCGCGTGCAGGATTGAGCAGCGGCGCGGCACCGATGCCGATCGACGCCATCGACGCCGACGTCGCGCCGCGCATCTCCACGAACCTCCCGAACTTCGACCGCGTCCTCGGCGGCGGCCTGGTCCTCGGCGCCGTCACGCTCGTCGGCGGCGAGCCGGGGATCGGCAAGTCGACGCTGCTCCTGCAGGCCGCGCAGGAGCTCGCCCGCGGCGGCGCGGTGCTCTACGTCTCCGGCGAGGAGTCGCCGCGCCAGATCGCCCTCCGCGCCCGTCGCCTCGGCACGATGTCCGCCAACATCCGTCTCTTCACCGAGACGTCGGTCGAAAGAATCGTCTCCGAGGTGGAGAAAATGATGCCGGTGGCCGTCATCGTCGATTCCATTCAGACCGTGCACACGGCCGCGAACGACTCGATGCCGGGCTCCGTCGCGCAGGTCCGCGACTCCGCCGGCGTGCTGATGACGCTGGCCAAGCGGCTGTCGATCCCGATCTTTCTCATCGGCCACATCACCAAAGAAGGGACGATCGCCGGCCCGAAGTCGCTCGAGCACATCGTCGACACGGTGCTCTACTTCGAGGGCGACAAGTTTCAGAACTACCGCGTGGTACGCGCCTACAAGAACCGCTTCGGCCCGGTGAACGAAGTGGCGATCTACGAGATGCACGACGGCGGGCTCGAAGAGGTGCCGAACCCCTCGGCGGCGCTGCTCGCGCAGCGGTCGAGCGCGGCCGGCTCCGCGGTCGTGGTCGCGCTCGAAGGGACGCGCCCGCTGCTGATCGAAGTGCAGGCGCTCGTCTCGGCCACGCACTTCCCGTCGCCGCGACGGATGGCGATGGGGATCGACGCGAACCGCGTGTCGCTGCTCCTGGCCGTGCTCGAGAAAAAGAGCGGCGGCAATTTCCTGATGCACGACGTCTACGTGAATCTCGCCGGCGGCCTGCAGGTGAGCGAGCCGGCCATCGACCTCGGCGTGGTGGCGGCGCTCTTGTCGTCGCAGCGCAATGCGCCGGTCGCGCACGACGTGGCGCTCTTCGGCGAAGTCGGCTTGCTGGGCGAGGTGCGCGGCGTGTCGCAGGCGGATCTCCGCGCGCGCGAAGCGGCCGCGCTCGGCTTCCGGCGCCTCCTCGTGCCGCAGTCGAACGCGGGCGAGATCCGCGCGGACGTCGACGTCGTGCCGGTCCGGCGGATCGAAGAGTTCACAGCCGCTCTCTTTACAAGCTCAGCTGCCACCCCGTAAACTGCCCCCGTTCCGGTAGACCATGGAAACCCTTCGCGCTCGCAGGTGGTGGGTTGGCACGTGTGGCAGCGTGCTGGCGAGCACTACCCTTCTCCTCTGCGGGTGCGCCACGTTGCCGTTCGCGGCGCCCGCTCCCCAGGCTCCGGCCGCCGCGTCGCTCCCCGCGGCCGACGATGACGATTGGACGCAATTGAACGCGCAGCTCCGCGCCGACCTGAGCCGCTACACGAGCCGCGAGATCGTGCGCAAGCCGACGATTACACCGAGCACGACCACGGCGAAGGCGCGCGACCGCGAGTTCGCCGAGCGCGCGCAGGCGCTCTTCGCGCCGCTCAACGGCACGCAGTTGCGCATGCCGGTGGTCGGCATCGGAGTGCGGAATCTCAACGACAGTTGGCACGACCCGCGCGAAGGCGGCCGCGTGCACAAGGGAATCGACATCTTCGCGCCGAAAGGGACGGAGGTCGTGGCCGTGGCCGACGGCATCGTCAGCTACATCGGCGACCAGAAGCTCGGCGGCCACTGCCTCTGGCTGACGACGGAGAACGGCGCGTCGTTTTACTACGCGCACCTCGACCGCTGGGCGCCCGGCCTTTACGAAGGGATGGAAGTGCAGGCCGGCGATCTGCTCGGCTTCGTCGGCAACACCGGCAACGCGCTGCACACCCCGTCGCACCTTCACTTCGGCGTGAACGAGAGCGACGAGATGGTGAACCCCTACCCCCTCCTCACCCACGCCGTCACCGTCGCCCGCGCGCATCCGCACGTGGAGCTGGGCGGGGGCGTGGGGACGCGGTAGCCGGCGTTCAATGCGCCGCGCTCGCGCGGCGTGGATCGTCGATGAAGGCGGCGATCGCCTGGAACGTCGCATCGCCCGGCCTCTCCACGTTGGTGATGCTGCTCATGTGCTTCCCGGGAACGATGATGAGGTTGGCGGGGACGTCGAGCTCCAGGAGTCGCCGGACGAACCGCGCGCCCTGCTCGAGAATGGGGGGCATGAATCGCTCCTCCTCGGCCACGACGATGAGCGTGGGAGGAACACCCGCCCCTATGTGGCTCGCCGGGTTCGCCTTCAGGTAGGCCTCGGGCGTGCCGTACAACGCGACGTCGCCCGCGTCCCGCTCGAATGCCGCGCGAATCTGGCCGGCGGTCAGCCTCCGCACCTGGGCGTCATCGCGGTCGAGCGTGCAGCCCATGGCGATCACACCGGCGATGTCGGATCGCTTCAACCCGTGTTTGGCGAGGTACTCGCCGTCCACCGCCACGAGGCTCGCCAAGTGGCATCCGGAGCTGTGCCCGAAAACAAAGAGGCGGCCCGGATCGCCGCCGCGCTCGGCGATGCGCGGCCGCAAGGCGGCGACCGCCGCCGCCACGTCCTCGGGCATGGCCGGCCATTTGTTGGACGGGAAGAGTCGATAGTCCATCGACGCGCATGCGATCCCGGCCGCAACGAACGGCTTACAGACGTTTCGGTAGGCCGGCGACGAGCGGCGCTCGCCCCCCTCATTCAAGCTTCCGCCGTGGATGAACAGGACCGTCGCCTTCGGCACGCCGGTGGGCCAGAAAATGTCGAAGCGCTGTTCGGACGCCGGCGACTCCACGTACGGCACATCGCGTTCGTCTCCGAATCCCGTCATCGCGGACAGCAGCAAGATGGTGAGCACGAGCTTCATCGCCATATCTCCTTCAATGGCGTTAATACGAATTCGCGCTCCCGATATCGCGGATGCGGCAGCGTAAGCGTTCTCGTGCGCGCGCGGTTCGCGCTGTGGAAGATGAGGTCGAGGTCGATCGTGCGCGGCGCGTTGCGCACGCGGGTGCGGCGGCGGCCGAGCTTCGATTCGATCTCTTGCATCTTCGCGAGAAGCTGGAATGGCGTGAGCGACGTGTAGCCAATGGCGACGGCGTTGAGGAACTTTGGCGATCCCGGCGGGGCGTCGACCGGCTCGGTCTCGAGGAACGAGCTGACGCGGACGATGTGCACGATCGTGCGCAGCTCGCGGATGGCGCGGCGCAGCGTGTAGGCGCGGTCGCCGAGGTTCGCGCCGAGGGCGATGGCGACGGTGCTACTCATCCGCGACGTCGATGTCGTCGGAGAGCTCGTTGACGTCGTCGGCCGCGCGCGGGAAGAGCTCCTTCAGATGCTCCCCCGCCGCCGTGACGGCGTCGACGATTCCCTCGGTGAATTCGCCGTTCTTGAAGCGGATCGTCAGCTTCGCGGCGATCTCGTCCCAGAAGCCGGCCGGCACTTTCTCGTCGATGCCGCGGTCGCCGAGGATCACGAAGCCTTGCTCCTCGGAGGCGATGAAGAGCAGCACGCCGTTGCGCGCGGCCGTCTTGGTCATGCCGAGGCGCTCGAACGTCCGCTCGGCGACGAAGCGGCTGTCGCCGCCGCGCGCCTTCGGCTGCACGTGCACGCGGATCTCGCCCGAGGTCTCGTTCTCCGCGGCGCGGATGGCCTCGACGATGCGCTGCTGGTCGAGCCGCGCCAGGAACTCCTTCTGATCCATTACCAGCTTCCTCCCGCGCCGCCGCCGCCGAACGAGCTTCCGCCGCCGCCCCACGAACCGCCGGTACTCCATCCGCCACCGCCACCGCCGCCGAAGCCGCCGCCGCCGAACGTCGTTCCGCCGCCACCGCCCCAGAAGAACGGGAAGATGCAGCCGCTGCACCCGCCGCAGCCGCCGCGGCGCAGCAGCGGCAGGATGACGAAGAGGAACACGAGGAAGAGAACGATGAGGATGACGATGTCGGAGCCGGACGGCCCCGGCGTCGAGCGCGAGATGGGACGCTGCTGCACGGGCTCGCGCATCGGCGCCGTCGTGGAAGACGTTGTCGACGTCCAGCTCGGATCGATCTTCGTCGCCAGTTGATCGATCGCCGTGCTCAGCCCGGCCGCGTACTGGTTCTGGCGAAATGCCGGCGCGATCGTCTCCCGGATGACGCGCGATGAGTAGGCGTCGGTGATGACGCCCTCGAGTCCGTAGCCGACCTGGATCCGGATCTTGTGCTCTTTGAGGAAGACGAAGAGCATCAGTGCCTTGTCGTCCTTGACCTTCCAGACGTTGGCGACGCGGTTGGTGAACTCGAGATCGTCGTCGCCCTGCAGCGACGGCCAGATCAAGATCAGGAACTGCGTGTTCGTTTTCTTGTAGAGCGACTCGAGCTTCTCGTTAAGCTGCTGCGTCTCCGGCGCGGTGAGGAGGTTCGCGCCGTAGTCGTTGACCCACTGCGTAGGCTTTGGCGGGATGTCGAGCGCCACCAGGCGCACGGCGACGAGGAGGATGACGACGGCGAGGCAGCGCGCCCGCATCGACTCCTACTTGCTCGTCGTGGTACCGAAGTCGACCTTCGGCGCCTCGTTTGCGGCCGGGTTGGTGACCTGGAAGTACGCTTTCGGCTTGAAGCCGCCCATCGATGCCGCCAGGCTGCCGGGGAACTGCCGGATCGCCGTGTTGTAGTCGCGCGCGACGTCGTTGTAGCGCTTGCGCTCGACGGCGATGCGGTTCTCCGTCCCTTCGAGCTGCGACTGCAATTCGAGGAAGTTCTGGTTCGCCTTCAGCTCCGGATAGCGCTCGACGACGACGAGCAATCGGGAGAGGGCGTTGCCCAGCCCCGCCTGCGCCTGTTCGTACTGCGCCATCGCCTGCGGGTTCGTGGTGATGTCGGTCGCGCTGCCCGGCGGTCCGGGCGGCACCGACACCTGCCCAACCCGGGCGCGCGCATTGGTGACGGCCTCGAAGGTCTCGCGCTCGTGCGCGGCGTAGCCCTTCACGGTGTTGACGAGGTTGGGGATGAGGTCGTAGCGGCGCTGATAGTCGTTCTGCACCTGCCCCCACTGCGCGTTGACCTGTTCGTCGAGCTTGACGAGGTGATTGCGCGTCCCGACGTACCAGCCGCCGAAGATCAGCACGACGATGACGAGCCCGATCAGACAGCCGATGACACCGATGCTGCGCACGGTCAGTACTCCTCTTCCTCTTCGTCTTCGTCGTCCGATTCTTCGCGCTCGGGGACGACCGCTTCTTCGTCTTCTTCCCCGGCGGCTCCGCTTTCACTCTCGCCTTCGCCGGAGAACTCCGGCTCCTCGATGGGCTCCTCGACGACGGGGGCACGGCTGCGGCTGCGCGATGCCGGGACGGCCGGCGCCTCCTCGGCGTCGCGCTGGTCCGCGCCGCACTTGGGGCAGAGCGGAACCGGCTTGCCGAGGTCGTAAAACTTCGTATGGCAGCTGTAGCACGTGTACTTCTTTCCGAGATCAGGCATCAGCGATGGTTCTCCGTGCGAAAAGCGGCGACAGGCTAGCAGCAACGGCACGCCTCGGCAAGACGCGGACTTAAACTCGGTGCCGGAGGTTCGACATGAAACGATTTCTCGCGGCCCTGTTCGTCGTGGCAGCGCTCCCGGCGGCGCATGCGCAGTGGAACATCACGGCGAACGGCGAGGCCTTGCCTCGGGACGGTGTGACGGCGATCGGCGAGGCGGAGATGCGCGTGGTGCCCGGACAGATCACCGTCCGAGCACGCGTCACCGTCAACTTCGATTTGCGTTGAGGGGAAAACGATGGCATCCATCACGAACGTCGTCGTGCTCATGCTCGAAAACCGCTCCTACGACAACGTCCTCGGCTGGCTGTACGGCGGCCGGAAGGATGCGCCGCTGAACGGGCTGACCGGCAGCGAGAGCAACACCGACTCCGCGGGCACGGTATACAAAATCGCCAACGCGGCGCCGAGCACGATCGGCGGAAGCGGCCAGACCTATCCCGCCACCACGGTTCCGATGATCGATCCGCAGGAGCCCTTCGGTGACATGGCCCAGCAGTACCTCGGCAACGCTCCGGACAGCGCCACTCCGTGGGAGGGCTACGGCGGCGACGCGCCGATGAGCGGCTTCGTCGACAACTACGCGAACGCTCCAAACATCACGCCGCAGAACATCGGCGACGTCATGACCTACCTCACGCCGGAGCAGCTTCCGGTCACGGCGTTCCTGGCGAAGCAGTTCGGCGTCTGCGACGCATGGTTCGCCTCCGTGCCGACGCAGACGTTCACGAACCGCCTTTTCGCGCTCTGCGCCGCGCCGCAGGTGATCGCGGGAGAGACGTACGCATTTGACGGGACCGGCGATCCCAATCCCGTTCTCGTCCCCAACAACTACAGCGTCGTCGACGACGCCGACCACGCCATCGACCCGCTCCATCTCTCGCCCGAATCCTCGGTCGTCGACAGCGCTTCGATCCTGAGCCAGCTCGATCGGATCCAGCCGGCGCCGGGCGGGCCGCAATGGAAGATCTACTTTCATGACTACTCGATCGCGCTCATGACGCTGCCGTACGCGTCCAAGGCCGCGCGCGCGTCCGCCTCGCAGAACAACGTCTCCACCTTCGACGACAGCGACTGGGCCGGCAGCTTCCCGATGCAGCTCGCCGGCGTTCCGGGAAGCACGTTCGTCCAGGACGTGCAGAACGGCACGCTGCCGCCCTTCTCGTTCATCGAGCCGCGCTACAACATGGGCCTGATCAACATCCCGTTCGAGCGCCATCCGAACGAGACTCTCCCGCCGAGCGCCAATCATCCGGGCGCCGGAAACACCACGCTCCTCAGCCTGTTCACGAAGAAGCCGCCGGCGCCCGACCCGAGCAATCCGCCGATCGACGCCACCGGCGGCGAGCTGCTGCTCATGCAGGTCTACAACCTCCTGCGCAACAGCAACTACTGGGACTCGACGCTGCTGATCGTCACTTACGACGAGGCCGGCGGGATTTACGACCATGTCGCGCCACCGCCGGCGGTCCCGGTTTCCGTCCCGGCCGTGCAGTCGCCGCATCAGCACGACGTGGCCGCGGAGAACTTCGGCTTCAACGCCTTCGGTGGACGCGTGCCGGCGATCATCGTCTCGCCGTACATCGCCTCCGAGTCGAAGGCGGCCCTCTCCGGGGCGACGTTCGACCATACGTCGATCATCAGAACCGCGTGGCAGGTCTTCAACCTTGGGGAGGGATCGCTGACGGAGCGCGACGCTGCCGCGCCGAGCCTACTGCAGTTCGTCGACGTCTCGTCGGTCAACGATGCGCCGCCATTCTCCGGACAAATCATCGCCAGCCCGAGCGCCGTGATCGTCGACACGCGCGGCTTTTCGCCGCCGTCGCGCGTTCTTTTGGCCTCGGCCGGCCCGGGGTTCACGCTGACGGCCGCCGGCAGCGGGGAGAGCTGGTTCAGCGTGACACCCTCGGACATCGAATTCGCGCCGGACGTCTACGGCTGGACCGTCGACATCGACAAAGACGCGCTCGCCGGCGTCAGCGGCCAGACGCTCACCGGGTCCGTGACGATCACAGCGAGCGGAGAGACGACGCTGACGCGGACGGTCAGCGTCTCTCTCCACGTGTCGTAATTATTGGGTCTTCGGCGCTCCGCTGTTCGAGGCCGCGCGCGAGCCGGCGTTGGCCGCGCCCGGCTGCCCCTGCTTCTGCATCTCGCTGGCCTGCGCGGCCAGCTTCTGCGCCTCGGGAAAGAGCTCCAGCGCCTTCTCGACCTGGTTGTCGCCCTGCAGCCGGAACGGGTACGACGCGTCGAAGCCGTACTTGGCGGCGATGATCTCCGCCTTCAGCGCGCGCTCGATGTAGCGGCGGTCGTTCGGCTTCTGCAGCGCGTCGCGGATGTCGGCGATCGGGGCGATGTCCTTCGCCGCGGCGAAGTTCGTGAAGTCCTCGATCACCGCCGGCGTGACGGCCACGTCCTTCGTGACGTCGGGATGCTTGGCCACGTAGTCGACGCCGAAGTTGAAGATGGCGCTGCGCACTTCGAGGATCTGCGTCGTGCGCGTCAGCGGCGCCGGCTTGACGAAGACGTCCGGGGTGATGCCGCCGCCTCCGTACACCACGCGGCCGGTCTCGGTCTTGTACTGCTTCCGGTCCTTCAGCGGCACCTCGGCGGCGTTGCCGTCTTCGCTGTCGTCGGCGACGTAGTAGTCGTAGAACGAGCTGTAGTCGCGCTGGATGTTCCGGCCCGACGGCGTGTAGTACTTCGACGTCGTCAACGCCAGCCCCGCGCCGTACTGCAGCGTGTAGACGCTCTGCACCAGGCCCTTGCCCCAGCTCGTCTCGCCGACGACGAGGCCGCGGTCGTGGTCCTGGATGGCGCCGGAAACGATCTCCGAGGCCGAGGCGCTGCCGCGATTGACCAGCACCACCAGCGGCACGTCGAGCTTCTGATGCTTGCCGGGCGCGAGGTAGTTCTGCTCGGAGTCGGGCGTGCGGCCCTTGGTGTAGACGATCATCTGCCCCTTGTCGAGGAAGTGATCGGCGACGCCGACGGCGGCGTCGAGCAGGCCGCCGGGATTCTGCCGGAGGTCGAGGACGAGGTCCTTCATTCCGTCGGCTTTCAGCTTGTCGATGGCCTCGTCGAGCTCGCGCACGGTCGTGGCAGTGAAGTCTTTGATGCGGATGTAGCCGACGCCGGGCTTGAGCATCAGCACGTTGGAGATCGAGTTGGTCGGGATGGCCGCGCGGACGATGGAGAGCGGAATCGGCTCCTTCATCCCCACGCGCATGATCTTGATGTGGACGGTGGTCCCCTTCGGACCTTTGAGGCGCTTGACGACTTCGTCGAGCGAGAGGTCCTCGGTGGCAACGCCCTCGACCTCGGAGATGACATCGCCGGCGCGGATGCCGAGCCGCGCGGCCGGCGTCCCTTCGAGCGGCGTGATGACCGTGACCTGATCGTTGCGCTTCGTGACCAGGATGCCGAGGCCGTAGAAGGAGCCCTTCTGGCGGTCCTGCATGTCCGCGTACTCCTTCGGCTCGAGGAAGGAGGTATGCGGATCGAGCGTTCGCAGCATCCCGTCGATGGACGAGTAGACGAACTTGTCGGAGCCGGTCTCTTCCGGCGCCCACTGCGTCACCGCGCCCAGGAGGTCGGTGTATTCCTTGAGGCGCTTCTGCACCTCGGACTGCACCGGCGATCCGAAGAGGCGATTGCCGTAGAATCCGCCGAACAGCGTCGCGCCGGCGATCGCGGCGGCGAGCGTCAGCGAGAAGGTCCACTTCTCGGTCTTTCTAAGTTTCGTCATGATCGATCTCGTAACGTCATTATAGATGCGGAGTATTCACCGGGCGGGGGGTGTTCACCCGCACGTTACCATCCGGAAAAGAGGCCTCTTCATGTTCGGTTCACTGGGACTCCCCGAGCTGCTGATGATTTTTGTCGTGGCGCTCATCGTGTTCGGGCCGCGCAAACTGCCCGAGATCGGCAAAACGCTCGGCAAAGCCTTGGGAGAGTTCAAGAAGGCCAGCGACGAACTGAAGAACACGATCGAGCGCGAAGTCCACGCCGAGGAGTTGAAAGATTCGCTGAAGAACGTGACTCTGATGCCTCCTCCGGACACGACGGTATCAAGAGCTGAGCCAGCGGCTGTCACCGCCGAGGCCGTGCCAGCCCCGGCCACCCCCGCCGCCGCGGAGCACGCCGAGTAATCGATGGACGACACCGTCACCCCCACCACGCTCGCAGCCGACGACGACAAGGAGCGCGAGCTGCCGAAGATGTCGTTCCTCGACCACCTCGAGGAACTGCGCAAGCGGCTGCTCGTCTCGATCGTCGCCCTCCTGGCCGGTTTCCTGGTCTGCTGGGGCTACGCCGACAAGATCTACGCCTACCTCCAGGCGCCGCTGCTGAAGGTGCTGCCGCCCGGAGATAAGCTCGCCTATACGCGCCTGACGGCGCCGTTCATCCTGTACATGAAGGTGGCGTTCCTGGCCGGGATCTTCCTCGCCGCGCCGGTGATCCTCCTGCAACTCTGGCTGTTCATCGCGCCGGGGCTGTACAAGCGCGAGCGCCGGCTGGCGGCGCCGTTCATCATCGGGGCGACGATTTTCTTCATCCTCGGCGGCTACTTCGGCTACCGCTATCTGCTGCCCGGCATGTGCGGGTTCTTCGTGGAGACCGGCAAGCAGTTCAAGCAGGTGATCACGATCGACGACTACTACTCGTTCTCGAGCACGATCATCCTCGCCACCGGCGCGGTGTTCGAGACGCCGATCCTGATCTTCTTCCTGGCCCGCCTCGGCATCGTGACGCCGGCGTTCCTGCTGCAGAAGTTCAAGTACGCGGTGGTGCTGGCGTTCATCATCTCCGCGATCGTGACGCCAACGCCGGACATGATGACGCAGACGTCGCTGGCGCTGCCGATGATCGGGCTCTACCTGGTCGGCGTGGCCGTGGCGTACCTGTTCGGCAAGAAGGTGACCTGATGTTCTGCCCGTCGTGCGAGGCGGAGTACCGCGAAGGCTTCACCGAGTGCAGCGACTGCGGCGTGGCGCTGGTCCTGACGCTCGCGCCGAAGCTGCACGAGGAGATCGCCGCCGGGCTGACGCCGATCCTCGAGACGATCAATGCCGAGGAGCTCGGCGAGATCGTCGACCGGCTGGAGAAGGCGGAGGTGCCGTACACGATCGAGGCCGGCACCGCGCTGGCCCTGCTCGACGGCCGCGACGACGAAGAGGTGCCGCACCACTGGCAGGCCCGGCTCTCCGTGGCCACGGAGCTGCTGGAGCGGGCGGAGAGGATCGTGCAGCAGACGCGGCGGTCGCACCGGGCGGATTAGGGGCGGCGGAGGGAGGCCCACCAGTCGGGCTGGGTCGTGCCGCGGCGGACGACTTTGCCGTTGTGCAATTCGGCAACGAAACGGTACGGCTCTTCACTGGAGCTGTTGTCATAGACCATCGCGTAGTCGACGAAGGTAAGTGCGTTCGCAAGGTTCGCCAGTGTGCGCGGAAAGCGCGACTTCAGTTTGTCATTCGGCACGTCGTGGCCGCCCTTCTGCACGCGGCGAACAACGCGCCAGAGAGACAATTCGCTGTCGTCCAGGCCGATGAAGACAAGCATTACGGTGTAGCCGCGCTGTTGCGCGTCTCTCAGGAATTCGAGCTTCGCTCCCTCCGGATCGGAGAAC
>DATDFB010000046.1:0-9788 GCA_036522835.1 Thermoanaerobaculia bacterium
GTCAGCCGCGCCTCGACCGCGCGCTCCGAGCGCGGCGCGGCGGCGACGAGGTGCGACTCGGGCGAGCGCGGGCGGAAGAGGAACGTGGCGCCGCCGACGATGGCGATCGCGGCCGCCGCGGCGACGGCAAGCCATTGCCACGCCCGCGACTTCGTGGCCACGCCCTCGGCGTGAACCGTCTCGTTGGCCAGCTCGAGCTGCTCGAGGCACTCCTCGCACGCGTCGAGGTGCGCAAGCAGCTCCGTCCGCTCCGCGGCCGGCAGCCGTCCCTCGGCGAATGCAGCGAGTGTCTCGGCGCCAGGGTGATTCATACTGATCCTTTGGACAGACGGTCGACTTCGTTTTCCTCGTCGCTGAGGCGGAAGTTCAATGATTGAAACGGAGAGCCGATCAGCTCCGCGGCCGTGGCGCCGTCGATGCCGGCCTCGGCGAGGGCGGTGCGGAGGCGGCGGAGGCTCGCTTCGATGCGGCGGTAGAGCGGGCGCTGCTCGGTTTGCATCATCCGCGCGACGTCGGCCACGGTCATGCCGCGGCCGAAGCGGAGCCGGAGGATGACCCGATCCTCGAGCGGCATCGCCGCCAGCGTGCGGCGGACGACGTCGCTCGCGCGCGCGGAGATCCGCTGCGTCTCCGCCGCCATCGCCCGCGTCTCCGCCGACTCCTGCGCTGGAAGGAGATCGGGGTCTACAGCGACGGCGACGGGCCGCGGCGCGCGGGGCGGCAGGCGCCCGGCCATGGCGGCGACCTCGTCGTGCGTCAGTCCCGGCTCGACGCTCTGCACGATGGGGATGGCCTCGTCGAGGCTGCGCCCGTCGCGCTGGACGAGGCGTTCGAGCTCGACCGCCGCGCGCCCCATGCGCTGCGCTTCGTGCGAGGCATGCCAGCGGCCCCGCTCGCGGACGCGGGCGTTGATGAGGAGGCGCTGCACGACGATGGTGAGGAAGGTGGCGAGCGACGAGCGCCCCTCCCAGCTCCGCAGGACGGCGTAGTCGTCGGCCATCAGCTCCAGCCGGACCTCGGACGCGAAGTCGTCGGCGTCCGGCCCGAGCAGTCGATTTTTCGCGCAGACGCGCGCGATGACGCGGTCGATGAGAGCAAGGTTTGCGCGGAAGAGCTCGGCCCCGGAGTCCATTTGGGTGGATTGAGTGAAGCGAGCATATAACAGGGAGGGTGGAACTATGCAGGGAGCCGGTGGCGTCGCTGAAGGAATCACCAACGGATGCACGATCTGATGCGCCGGCCAAAGAAGTGTATGCTGGCATACGATGAAACGCACGACGGTCAAGCTGCCGGACGAAATCGATGCCAAGTTGCGTCATGAAGCGGCGCGCCGTGGCACGACGATCGCGGAGATCGTGCGCGAGGCGCTGGAAGCACATCTGAGCAGTGGCAAACGGCGGCGATTTCTCAGCGCTAAGGCCGGCCGAAGCGGCTACCACGACACGGCGCGACGGATCGAAGAAATTCTTCGCCAGGAGTGGGGCCGATAGCCCTCATCGTCGATTCCGGTCCGCTGTACGCGTTGATCGACGAGTCCGATCGCGACCATGAGGCCTGCCTGGCGCTGCTGGAGTCCTACGCCGGGCCGCTCCTCGTGCCGCAGCTCGTCATCGCCGAGGTCGCCTACCTGATCGAGACTCGTCTCGGTTCGCGAGCCGAAGTTCAATTCGTCGGGGATCTTGCGGCCGGTACCTTCACGACGGAGCCGGTGATCGCCGCGGATTGGATTCGAATCGCGGAGCTCGTGGGGAAGTACCACGATCTAACCCTCGGGACGGTAGACGCGTCCGTCGTTGCGACCGCCGAACGGCTCTGGGCGAGCACCATCGCCACACTCGATCGCCGGCACTTCTCCGTCGTTCGCCCCAAGCACGTGCGTGCGTTCGAAATCGTCCCGTAGTTACAACGCTCTCGTCTTGATCAGCTCCTGCGCCTTCGCGATCAACGCATCAATCGAAAGCACGCTCTGCTGCCCGCCGCGCTCGCGCAGCGCCACGTTGCCGCTGGCCGCTTCCTTCTCGCCGACGACGAGCATGAAAGGCACCTTCTGCAGTTGCGCGTGCCGGATCTTCGCCCCGAGCTTCTCGTTCGACTCGTCGATCTCCGCACGGATGTTCGCCGCGCGAAGCTTCGCCCGCACCTCGCGGCCGTAGTCGACGAACTTCTCCGACAGCGGCAGCACCACCGCCTGCACGGGCGAGAGCCAGAACGGGAACGCGCCGGCGAAGTGCTCGATGATGATGCCGATGAAGCGCTCGATCGACCCGAGAATGGCGCGGTGGATCATCACCGGGCGGTGCTCGGCGTTGTCGGCGCCGATGTACTCGAGCTTGAAGCGCTCCGGCAGGTTGTAGTCGATCTGCACGGTCCCGAGCTGCCACGGGCGTCCGATCGCGTCGGTGACCTGGTACTCGAGCTTCGGCCCATAGAACGCCCCCTCGCCGGGGTTGATGTGATAGTCGAGTCCGTTCTTCTGCAGCGCCCGCTCGAGCGCTCCCTCGGCCGCGTCCCACACCTCGTCCGACCCGAGGCGCTTCTCCGGGCGGGTGGAGAGGGCGATGCGAACGTCGGTGAAGCCGAAGACGTCGTACATCTCCTTGATCAGGTGCAGCTCGCGGTCGATCTCCGGCTCCATCTGCTCGGGAGTGATGAACAGATGCGCGTCGTCCTGCGCAAACGCGCGCACGCGCACCAGGCCCGCGGTCACGCCGCTGCGCTCGTAGCGGTGCAGCCGCGCGAAGTCGGCCAGGCGGATCGGCAGGTCGCGGTAGGAGCGGCGCTCCATCGCATAGATCTGCGTATGGCCGGGGCAGTTCATCGGCTTGAGCCCGTACTCCTTCTCCTCCACCTCGGAGAAGTACATGTTCTCTTTGTAGTTGTCGTAGTGGCCGCTGATCTTGAAGAGCTCCGTGTCCCACACCAGCGGCGACACCACCTCGCTGTAGCCGTCGCGGCGGTAGTACTCGCGCACGAAGTCGATCAGCTCGTTGTAGATCACCGCGCCTTTCGGCAGGAAGTTCGGCATGGCCGGCGCGAACTGCGAGAAGTAGATCAGGCCGAGCTCGCGCCCGAGCTTGCGGTGGTCGCGCGCGCGCGCCTCCTCCACCTGCTTGAGGTAGGCGTCGAGCTGCTCCTTGTCGGCCCAGGCGGTGCCGTAGATCCGCTGGAGCATCTGGTTGCGCTCGTCGCCGCGCCAGTACGCGCCGGCGACGTGAGTCAGCTTGAACGCCCCTAGGCGGCCGGTCGAGGGGACATGCGGGCCGCGGCAGAGATCGAACCACTCGCCCTGGCGATACACGGACAGAGTCTCATCGCCGGGGATGCCCTGGATGATCTCGACCTTGTACTTCTCGCCGATCTTGTCGAACACGCGCACGGCCTCGTCGCGCGACCACTCCTCGCGGCGGACCGGGAGATCGCGCGCCACGATCTCGGCCATCTTCTCCTCGATGCGGCGGAGGTCGTCGTCGCTGAAGGCGCGGTCGGTGGCGAAGTCGTAGTAGAAGCCGTTCTCGATGACCGGGCCGATGGTGACCTGAGTGCCGGGGAAGAGCTCCTGCACCGCCATGGCCATGAGGTGCGCGGTCGAGTGGCGGATGGTGTCGAGGCCGGCGTCGGACTTCGGCGTGACGATCTCGACCTTCGCGCCGTCAGGCACGTTCGCGTAGACGTCAACGACCTTGCCGTCGACTTTGCCGGCGATGGCGTCCTTCGCCAGGCGCTTGCCGATGGCGTTGGCGACGTCGAGGACTGTGGCGTTGTCGGGGACGTCTCGTCGGGAGCCGTCCGGGAGGTGTACGTTCATGGCAAAAAAACCTTCCCGAAAATGAAACAGGGCCGATTTTCGTCGGCCCTGTCGTTGATTGCATCGTTAGAAACAGATCATCGACAGGGGAGCGAGGGCGTTCCCGTCGTTCGCGTCTGCCGAGTGGTCGTGGCCTTCATGGGCTGCAAAGTATAGCAATCAAGCTCTGTGCCGTCACGCGCGCGCCGCAGCGAACGTCCTGTAGTCATGGAAGAGGTCCACCGCTGGCGCGGATCCGCCGAGGAGCGCGCCACACCGGCGCGCGACCTCGGCCGCTTCACCTACTTCGACCAACAGCTCGGCCATCCCGACTGGCGCGGCAAGCGCGTGCTCGACTTCGGCGGCAACGACGGCAACCTGCTGCTCGCGCCGAACTGTCCGATCGCCGAAGAGGACTACACGTGCATCGACGTGCTCGCGGGCGCCGTCGAGTCGGGACGGGCGCGCTTCCCGCGCGCGGCGTGGATCCACTACGACCGCTACAACTGCTCGTTCAACCCCGACGGCGTCGAAGGCTTGCCGGTGCCGCCGACGGAGCGCCCGTTCGACTTCATCTTCGCGTACTCGGTCTTCACGCACACGACGCGCGAGGACATGCACGACCTCGTCGGGCAACTGCGCGCGCGGCTGGCGCCGGGGGGCGCGCTGGCGTTCACGTTCATCGATCCGCAGTGGCGCTCGTGGCCCAATTCATTCGACGGCGGGAACCTGGAGTGGCGCCTTTCGCGGTTCCGTGAATCGGATCCGTCGCTCGACGTGAAGGCGTTGACGGCGCAAGCCGACGGCGCGCCGTGGTGCTCGCTCGTCGACGGCCGCGAGATTTTCCGCGAGAGCAACGGCGTCTGGGACGGCCAGCCGTGCCTCAGTTATCACGTCTACTACGCGGTCGAGTTTCTGCGGCGCGAGTTTCCCGGCGCGGTCATTCGCCCGCCCGTGAACCGCGAGATGCAGCACTGCTGTATTCTGCGGGCTCCGTGAATTCGCGCACGATCCGCGCGGCGCTCTTCGCCTTCGTCTTGAGCCGCGCCGTCTTTTTCGCGCTCGTCGTCGTCGGATCGAACGTCGCCTTCCTGCGCAAGGTCTACAACGACCGCCTGTGGGAAACGAACGTCGTGCTGCGCGGCGAGCGGATCGTGCCGGCCATCGTGCTGACGGTGATGAACGGCGACGCGTGGTGGTACCGCTCGATTGCCGTGAGCGGCTACGAGCGGCGGCCGTACGCGCCCGGACAGGCCAATTGGGCATTCTTCCCGTTGTATCCGCTCACCGTGCGCGTGCTCGGCGGCGACTTCGCGCTCAGCGGCATGCTCGTCTCGCACGCGGCGCTGCTCGGCGCATTGCTGCTCCTCCCGACGCTGACGATCGCCTGCGGCGGCACGGAGGACGACGCCGCGCGCGCCTGCTTCTACTTGGCGTTCTTTCCGACGGCCTACTTCCTCTCGCTGCCGCTCCCGGAGTCGCTCTTTCTCTTCCTGACGGTGGGCGCATTCGCCGCCGCGCACCGCGACCGCTGGTGGCTGGCCGGCCTTCTCGGCGCGCTCGCCACCGCCACCCGCCCGGCCGGTGGGCTGCTGCTGCCGGCGCTGGCGCTGCTGGCCATCGAGCGCGGCACCTGGCGCCGCGCGCTCGGGTGGCTGCTGCTGATCCCGCTCGGCGCCGCCGCGTTCCTGGTTCACCTCTACCGCCTGACCGGCAACGCCTTCGCCTTCGAGGGCGCGCAGGAGCAGTGGCACCGCCACGCGGCGATGCCATGGACGCCGCTGGTTGCGTTCCTTCGTCACCCGAGCACGATTGGCGAGCCGTGGAACCTGCTCGCCCTCAACTTCGTCGCCGCGCTGCTGATCTTCTTCGCCGCGGTCTGGTGGCTGATCCGCCGCCAATGGTCCCTCGGCGCGTACGCGGCGTTCTCGCTCCTCCTGCCGCTCGCCTCCGGCTCGCTGCAGTCGATGGCGCGCTACGCCGCCGTCGTGTTTCCGCTGTTCATCGCGATGGCGTTCATGGGACGGCGCGCCGCCGTGGATCGCGCGATCGTCGCCGTCAGCGTCGCGCTCTTCGGGTGGCTGACGGCGTTGATGATCCTGCGGGTGGATTTTGCGTGGGCGTAGGGGAAAACGTTGCTTCATGTCACTCCATCTTGAAGACGACCAAGGAGGTCTCTCATGCGCTACGGGAAGAGCGTGCTGGTGGTTCTGTCGATTCTGTTTGCCCCGGCCGTGCTGGCGTGGGACTCGCCCGGTCACGAGACGGTGGCGGCAATCGCGTGGAAGACCATGAAGCCGACGACGCAGAAGAAGGTCAGCGCGATCCTTGAAGGCGCGCAGGAGCACGATTGCCTCAAGGAGCTCGGGGCGGGTGGCGATCCGCGCGCGTACTTCATCCGAGCGGCAACCTGGCCCGACGTCGTGCGGCCGAACGACAAGAAGGACAAGCAGGGTCATGTGATCCAAAAGGACTCGCGTACCTGCACGCAGTTCCACGTGCGCGACGATCACTTCCGGGATCAGTTCTGGTCCGGTGTGTCGGACGGAAAGGGTCCGAATGCGCCGAAGAACCGGTCCGACATCGCGGGCAACCCGCGCAACGCGGTCGAGCGGCTCGCGACCTATCGGCCGCTCGTCACCTGCAAGCCGAAGTGCATGATCGGCTCCGTCGAGCGCGCGCACGATCTCGCCTGGATGCTCCACCTCGTCGGTGACGTCCACCAGCCGCTGCACAACGCCGGGCGCGTCAGCCAGAAGAATCCGAACGGAGACGCAGGCGGGAATCTCTTTCCCCTCCAGGCGGACGCCGAGACGCCGCCGAATCTCCATAGCTTCTGGGACGACATTGTCGATCACACGATCAAGCAGAAAAACGGCGAGGCGGAGATCGCGTACATCGATCGCTTGGCGTCCCGACTCATGGCGGATCATCCGCGGAAGGACGTGACGGCCGCGCAGCTCGCGTCCGGCCAGTTCGGCCGCTGGTCGGACGAAGGCTTCGCGCTGGCGAAGCAGCTCGCGTATCCGCAGCCTCTGTTGGTCAAGAATTCGCCGAGTGCGACTTATCGCCAAGCGGCATTCACGACAGCAGATATGCAGATTGCGCTGGCAGGGTATCGCCTGGCGGACCTGTTGGACCGGATGCTCGAGTAACGCTGCCGTCGTCCTCGAGGTCGATGCCAACGAACTTCGAGGGGGGACAGGGTAGGGCCCAGCGGGCTCGACGGGCGGTCCTTCGGCACGAAGCGCTCGAGCGGCGTGAGGACCTGCAGCGCCCCGAGGTCCCGCTGCGGGGCTACGTCTGCCAGATCAGCGACTCGACCATGTCGTACGGCTCGTACTCCGGCGCGAGGCCGAACGAGAAGATCACCTGGGGCAAGCTCGGCGTGAACACGCCCCAAGCACATCATCGAGTCGGATGCGTCGATCGTGTGGGATGACAGCGGACCGAGTCGCGCCGGTCGTTGACAACTTATCTGCCCGAATGTAGGTTGCCCCAACGAACTACTTTGACGGAGAAACACAATGCTCCAGTTGCACCGGAAATTCATTGTCTTGCTTCTTCTTGGCGTTGTACCGGCGGCGTCCGCGCAATTCAAGGAGCCCGGCCGTAAGCCGGTTTACGAAACCGAGATCCTGCCGGTCGTCGAAAGCTCGCTTCAGCGGATGTGGGAATCGGCCGATGCAGTGGCCGAGGTTCGAATTGACGCGAGCACCGCGAAAGCAATCGCCCGGCCGGCGTTTCACGGCCGCGAGCAATTGCCGTCGATACGCACACTTCACACATCGACGGTTCTCCGCGTTTTGAAGGGGAACCTCAAGCCGGGATCGACCCTGTCGTTTTCACAACAGGCCGGCGAAGTGGAATTGGCCGATCGCATTATCCGCGTCAGCGGTCCACCACCCTTGGCGGCTCAACAACGGTATGTAGTCTTCCTCCGCAGGCAACCGCCGTCTGCCGGCGATGAATGGGGCCTCCTCGGCGAACGCGACGGGGCATTCAAGCTGCACGACGGGCGCGTTGCCCCTCAGGGTTTTGGGCGGGTGGCCCAAGAGCACGCGAACTTGCGCGAGAGCGCGTTCAACGACGAGCTGCAGCGTGTCGCTGAACGTACACGGCCGAAGTACTGAGGAGACGTCAATGAAGATCGCGCGCCTGTCGCTGCTCCATTCGATCGTCATGCTCGCGCTCGCCGTTCATGCAGGCGCGGTTTGTACCTGCTCCCCCGCGATGAAATCAGGCTATAGCATCAATGCCACCTATTCGGTGTACCTCGATCCGTCCCTCAGTAGCGTGGAGCTCGAAGCCGTTCAGACCGCGCTTCAGCAGTGGAACGACGCAATCGCGGGAGGCTCATACAGTGGTACGGCCACCATGTTTACGTACGCGTCGACTCCTTCTCAAGCCTCCCTCTGGATCTATGAAGATCCCAGCTTGGCCGGAACGACCACGGGAGCCGCCTTCGATCCGGGCAGCATCCGGTTGAATCCGGATTATCGCAACCGCAGCGACTTCATGAAATACGTGGCGCTTCACGAAGTCGGACACGCCGCCGGATTCGAGGATGTATATACGTCCGGCTGCAACGGCAACACCGTCATGTATGGGATCATCGATCCCAATGCGTCCAGCTACATGGATGCGTTGGGCGGTGACGATGATTGTGCCGTTGACAGAGAATGGGACCGTTTCAATCACGAGCGGTTCCGAGATCCGACATGTGGTTTCAGCTGCCAGGAAGGCAGTGGAGCCGATTCGCCGATCGTCATCAATTTCGGCAGCGGCGATTATTCGCTGACCGGGGGAGATGCACCCGTTTGGTTCGACATCAAAGCAACGGGGCTGCCGGTTCTCATCGGATGGACTGCGGCGGCGACGGCGCAGGCGTTTCTGTGTGTCGATCGCGACGGGGACGGCGCGATCACGAGCGGGGCCGAGCTCTTTGGTAATGCGACGCTCCTGAAGAACGGCCAGCGCGCCGACAACGGCTTTCAAGCGCTCGCGGAGCTCGATGACAATCACGATGGGATGCTTGATGATCGGGATTCGATTTGGGGACGCCTGCTTCTGTGGACGGATACGAATCATGACGGCATCTCACAGCCTTCCGAATTGATACCGGCCAGCGACAGCCCGTTGGCGGGAATCGTTCTCGACTACCACTGGGTCGGCCGACACGACGCGTTCGGAAATCTTTTCAGGTATCAATCTCGAGTGTTGATCATGCGGCAGGCTCACGTAGTCGCGGCGCCGGTCTACGACATCTTCTTTGCTGAAATCCATTAGGGGGCCGAGAACCTTCGGCGGCTCATGAATTAGTTCTTCGCCGCTACCGTCGTCTTCAGCGCTTCGGCCCTTTGCGCCGCACGCTCACGTCGATGTTCCCCTGCGCCACTTCGAGCACGAGCACGGCGCGGCTGGCGCTGGCCATCTGGCCGAGCACGTTCGCCTTCGTCTCCACGTCGAGATCGTCGGGCTTCGCGCCGCAGTAGGGGGGCGCACAGCGTGCGCCCGTTTCGCACGCGATTCCTGCAGCCCAGGCCACGTTCTCTTCCAGCGTCTGGGCCGGCGAGAGTCCGAAGCGCGACCGTCAGCGATGGGCCGGCGGATGGCGCCGTTTCAGGTCCTCGAAAATGTCGCGAAGAAGTCGTCGACCGCGCCGAGGAAGGAAGGACGGACTCGAGAGCGCGTTGGCGAAGCCCATCAGTCCTTGGTAGGCCTCAGCGGGCTCGAACCGCTGACCTCCACCGTGTCAAAAACTATCCCCGTCCATGGACATCCGAGGCTATCCGTGTTTTCAATGGTTTACTAGTGACGCGTAAAGGATCGTTTGGGACCAGTGATGCGGTGCCTCACGTCAATATAACTCCAGCGAATCGGACGTGGCTTGTCGTTGTAGCGAGTGATGTAAGTCATCAGCTTGCGGCGTAGGTCTGGAATCGAGGTGAAGACACCGCGACTGATCACGTCGCGCTCGATCTTGCTGAACCAGATCTCCACC
>DATDFB010000047.1:0-22429 GCA_036522835.1 Thermoanaerobaculia bacterium
CCGCCCGCCCGCGACGGAGCTGCTCATCGCCAGCCCGGTCGCGCGGAAGTTCCATCGCCTGAGCTGCGGCTCCGCGCGCCGGATCGACGAGGAGACGCGGATCATGTTCACCAGCGCCGCCGATGCGACGCAGGCGGGCTATCACGCGTGCCGGTTGTGTTCGGCCTAGGGGGCAGGGCGCAAGTAGTGTTCTCTTGCACACGCACGACTGTTGGCCAAGGCACAAGCTCGTGCGGCGGCACGACAACCATCTGCGCCCCGCCCCCTGCGCTCTGCCCCCTGTTACAATCCATTCGACTCCCCAACAACGTACTGAGGTGCGGGATGCGACGTGTCGCCGCGTTGATCGTTTTGTTGTCTGCCCCGGCGCTGTACGGCCAGTGGACCTTCGGCACGCGCCTGGAGCTGCGCGCGAACTACCGCGACAGCAAAGAGGCCAAGCGGGCGTTGGCCTTTCCGTTCCCTCCGAGCTTCCTGCCGGTGGGGGAGACGACCGGCTTTCTCGAGACCGTGAACGCCGGGCGGCACACGGAATTGAGCGTCGTGCAGTTGCGGCTCGACGCCGATTACGGGAACTGGTTCGCCGCGCACGCGCAGGTGCACGGCCAGGACAAGTACCGCCGCAATCCGACCAGCGAGGACAAGAAGGTCGACGCCGACGAGCTCTGGCTCCGCCTCGGGCCGAAGCCCGAGTTCCTCGACCGCCCCGAGAAGACATCGTTCTTCATCCAGGCCGGGAAGTTCCCGCACATGGAGCGGCAGCCGACGCGGCTCTTGGAGAGCTACGGCCTGGCGGCGACAGCGTTCAACCGCTTCGAGGACGTCGGCTTCATGGGCGGCGGCTCGGTCGGGCGGAACTTCTACTGGCGCCTCTCCGGCACGAGCGGCAATCCCCTCTACTTCCGCGATCCCAACGCACTCGCCGGCGACAACGGGATCAAAGAGCTCTTGACGCCGAATCCCGATCCGCATCTGAAATCGGGGATTCCGATCCTCTACAACACGGAGACCGAGGACTACTTTTTGAAGACCGACCACGTCCAATTCGGGCAGGGGATCGGCTACCGCTGGCAGAACGCCGCACAGACGTTCGGCTTCGACGCCGTCGTCTTTCACTACCGCCGCTCGATGGCGGACCGCGAGCAACTGACGGGGACGTTCTACGGCGCCGATCTCGACCTCCTGAACGGTCCGGAGGGCGCCGGCATCAGTCTTCCGGTCACCGGGCGGCGGAAGGAAGAGACCGGAACGCGGATCTACACCGAGTGGAAAGGCTTGACGGCGACGGTGCAATACACCAAGCAGCTCTTCGCCGGTCTGCATCGACAGGGTGAAGAGTTGGAGGTCGGCTATCAGTTCCCGCTGTCGTTCGGGCCGAGCTTTGGCGGCGAGTCGCTCGTGCAGGGGATCCAGCCGGCGGTCCGCTGGAGCGCGCTCCAGAACGACTTCAAGGGGCCGAAGAACTTCGTCGACCCGAGCATGTGGTGGAACTGGGTGAAGATCGACTACGGCGTCCGCCTCGGCTTTGCCAAGCACACGGACGTCACGATCGAGCACGCCAAGCACGTCATTGTCGTGCCGGGGGCGCGGCTGCGGCCGGACGAGACGTTAGTGACGCTGCGGGTGAGGATTTGAGTGCTGTGTACTGAGTGCTGAGTGCTGAGTGCTGAGTCGAGCACCGGCGCAGCCACTCAGCACCCAGCACACAGCACTCTCGTCTATCGCCGCGGGTTCACCCCGTACTGCTCCGCCACCGAGACCAGCTCCTGCTCGACGTCGTCGCCGCCGAGGCGCGTGCGGATGCGCTCGATCTCAGCCATCTCCGGCTCCTCGAGGGCGAAGCCGTGGGCCTGGAGCGCCTCGCGCGGGCTCTCGATCAGGCGGCGGCGGAACTCCGGGTGCTCCATGGCGCGGCGTACCACGGCGCCGATCATCTCGTTTCGCATGCGTCTCCTCCCGCCATGGACAAACAGCAAACGATGGGCCCGGAAACCTTTACCTGCCGACACGCGTCTCACGGGGGATTAATCCTCGGACCCGTCCGGTTGCCACGCGATCGAATATGAGCGACTTCTCGCCCCGACGTGCGCTGTTCCTCTCCCTGGCCACGCTTCTCCTCGCCTCTGCCGCGCTCGCCACGACACCCACGGCGCGCTACGACGCGCGCATCGTTTACGTCCCTGTAACCACGCACTCGATCCTCTTCGGCGGCAGCACCGGGGTCGACAACGGCGGGACGAAACTCTCCTACGAGCTCAACGACACGTGGGACTGGAACGGCACGATCTGGACGCAGCTCTTCCCGGTGCACGTCCCGACCGCGCGCTACGGCCACGTCATGGTGTGGGACTCGGCGCGCAAACGCATCGTCATGTTCGGCGGCCGCACCGGCAACTCCAAGACCGACCTCAACGACACCTGGATCTACAAGGACGGCGACTGGACGCAGCTCAACCCGCCCACCTCGCCGTCGCCGCGCGTCCTCGCCGGCGCCGTCTACGACCCGCTACGCGACCGCATCGTCCTCTTCGGCGGCGCGACGATCACGTCCGACAACAAGACCGTCACGACGTTCCACGACACGTGGGAGTTCGACGGCACGACGTGGCGCCAGGTCCTCGCCGACGGTCCCGCGGTCGACAAGCCGATCATGGCCTGGGACAACGCTCGCCTGAACATTCTCATGCTCGGCGTCGACACCAACATCGCCACGCATCAGTACAACTATGACCCGAGCGTGCCGGCCTGGAAGGAAAAGACCGGCACGCGCCTCCCGAGCTGCGTCAACGAAGGTGGCCTCGCCGCTCAGGACACGAACGGCACGGTCTTCTTCACCGGCGGCGCCTGCGTCGGCGTCAGCAGCACGGAGCAGAGCGAGGAGTGGGACGGCAACCAGTGGAACCCGATTACGCCGAAGCTGACCGTCGGCCGCGTCTATGGGCCGGCCATGACCTTCGACCTCTCCCGCCAGCAGACGCTTCTCTTCGGCGGCACCCCGGTCCTCGGCAGCAGCCCCCGCAACGAGATGTGGACCTACAAGGATGGCGACTGGACGCAGGTCGTCGACCCGAACCTCATCCCGCCTGCGCGCGAATTCTTCGTCTTCCGCAGCGATCCGAACACCAACGCCATCTGGATGTTCGGCGGCATCGATCCGTTCACGACGTACGCCGACCTCTGGAAGTATCAGTTCGGCAAGTGGCAGCGCGCCCCGGCGACGAATACCCCGCCGCCGCAGTTCTGCGCCACCCCCACCAGCGCGCTCGACACCGACCGCAAGAAGCTCATCGTTCTCTGCGCCGACTCGGCGACGATGTCGGAGTACGACTTCACGGACTGGAAGCCGATCACCGGCCTGTCGAAGACGCCCCCCGTGCGCACCTTCAGCAGCATGACCTACGACGAGAACCTCAAGAAGACCGTGCTCTTCGGCGGCTACATCACCGACTACATCGACCAGACCTGGGTGTGGGACGGCGCGACGTGGACGGAGGTCGACCGCGACCTCCCGCCGCAGCGCATTCTCGCCTCGATGTGGTACGACCCGCACCTGAAGCGCACGGTGATCTTCGGCGGACAGGGACGGCCCTCGTCGCAGGACCGCGTGACGCGCTTCAACGACATGTGGTCGTTCGACGGCACGCGGTGGACCGAGATCAAGCCGGCCACCGTGCCGCCGGCGCGCTTCGGCGCGCAGGTGGCGGTGAATCCGACGACCGGCAACGTCCTCCTCTTCGGCGGACTGCGCGTCGACACGGTCGAGGTACCCGGCACCAACGGCGGGCCGTCGACGACGACGCAGGTCCAGGTCTACGCCGACGATTTCTGGGAGTGGGACGGCACGAACTGGAAGCAGGTGACGTACCCGCGCGTCCCGTTCGCCCGCGAGAACGGCGGCATGCAGTGGGACCCGTCGATGCAGCAGATGGTGATCTTCGGCGGCTACGCGGCCCAGCAGTATCTGTCGGACACCTGGACGCTCAACGGCGACAAGGGATGGCAGCCGAAGATCGTCGATCCGATCCGGCGGCGCGCGGCGCGGTAAAGATCCGATTCGCAACGGCGGACGTACGTCGAGTATGTCCGCCGACACGAACAAGCATCTCGTCCGCCGCCTCGTCGACCAAGCGCAGTCGCAGGGCAACCTAGCCGTCGTCGACGAGCTCCTCGCTGACGACTTCGTCGATCACACGCCCTTCCCCGGCGTTCCGCCGACGCGCGACGGCGTGAAGATGCTCTTCGGCTACCTCCGCGCCGCCTTCCCCGACCTGCATGTCCGCATCGACGAACAGGTCGCCGACAGCGAGAAGGTGGTGACGCGCAAGACCTTCGCCGGCACGCACCAAGGGGAGTTCATGGGCGCGCCGGGGACGGGGAAGCCCGTGCAGTTCGAGGTGATCGACATCCTCACGTTCCGCGAGGGCAAGATCGCGGAGCACCGGATGGTCACGGATCGGATGGCGATTCAGGAGCAGATCGCACCGTAGGTCACGGAGCACAGGGGACAGGGCACAGGTGGAGTTCTTGCCGGTGCACGTGCATCAGCAAGACAATCCACCTGTTCCCCGTCACCTGCGCTCTGTCCCCTGAGCCATGCTATCCTCCGCCGCCTGGTTCCAATGCCGGGCCCCCTTCAGATCGCACTCGGCGCCGACCACGGCGGCTTCGAGCTCAAGGAAGCTCTGAAGGCCTACTTGCGCGACCGCGGCCACGCCATCCGCGACCTCGGCACGCAGAGCAAAGACCCCGTCGACTACCCCAAAATCGCCCGCGCCGTCGCCGAATCCGTCGCCTCGGGCAATGCCAGATTCGGCATCATGATCGACGGCGCAGGCATCGGCTCGGCCATGGCCGCGAACAAAGTTCCCGGCGTCCTCGCCGCCGCTGCCTATAACGAAGCGCTTGCGCGAAACAGCCGGGAGCACAATGATGCCAACGTCCTCACCCTAGGCAGCGGTCAGGTCGACCTCGACACCGCCAAGCGCATCGTCGACGTCTTCCTCTCCACCGACTGCACGGCCGACCGCCACCGCGCCCGGGTGACGATGATTCGCGACTACGAGAAGAACAGGAACATGAGCCAGACCGACCTCACCGCCGACGACATGGCCCGCATCGCCGCGCGCGTGCGCGAGCTCCTGGAGGGTAGGGGCGCACAGCGTGCGTCCGCGCCCATCCCGCCCGACCAGCTCGTGAAGCTCATCGATCACACCGTGCTCAAGCCCGAGGCCACGGCCGAGGAGATCGAGAAACTCTGCAAGGAAGCGGCGGAGAACAAATTCTTCTCGGTCTGCGTCAACCCCACCTGGGTGCCGAAGGCGAAGCAGCTCCTGCGCGGCACGCCCGTCAAAGTCTGCGCAGTCGTCGGCTTCCCACTCGGCGCGCAGTCGCCGGAGATCAAGACCCTCGAGGCGCGCCGAGCCCTGCGCGAAGGCGCCAACGAGATCGACATGGTCATCAACATCGGCGCGCTGAAGAGCAAGGACGACCTCCTCGTCGCGCGCGACATCCGCGGCGTCGTCGAAGTCTGCGACGAGGCCCACGGCTTGTCGAAGGTCATCATCGAAACGTCGCTTCTGTCCGACGAAGAGAAAGTCCGCGCCTGCCAGCTCTCCATGAAAGCGGGCGCCGACTTCGTCAAGACCTCCACCGGCTTCTCCAAGCACGGCGCCACCGTCGAGGACGTGCAGCTCATGGCCCGGACCGTGGCGCCGCGCAAGCTCGGCGTCAAGGCCTCGGGCGGCGTCCGCACCTACGCCGACGTCGTCAAAATGGTGGAGGCCGGCGCCACGCGCATCGGCTCATCGAACAGCGTCGCAATTCTGCAAGAAGCCCGGCAACTGGCCGGCAAGGGGTAAAGATTGAGCGAGCTTCGTTGCTACGTCTTCATCGATTCTCTCCAGCCGCAATTCGCGTCGTTTCTCGGAACGGTCGCGCAAGGCTTTCTGCCGGTGCCCGGACAGGCGTCGCTCTTCGTCGAGGTCGCCCCCGGCATGGACATCATGCGCGTCACCGACGTCGCCTTGAAAGCGACCGACGTCCGGCCCGGCATGATGATCATCGAGCGCCTCTACGGCATGCTCGAGCTCCACTCCGACTCGCAGGCCGACGTCCGCCAGGCCGGCCGGGCCATTCTCGAGGCGCTCGATCTCAAGGAAGAGCAGCGCATCAAGCCGGAGATCACCACCAGCCAGGTCATCCGGAACATGTCCGACTATCACTGCCAGCTCATCAACCGCACCCGCCACGGCGACATGATCGTCCCCGGGCAGTCGCTGTACGTCATGGAGTGCGCGCCGGCCGGCTACGCAGCCATCGCCGCGAACGAGGCGGAGAAGGCGGCGAACATCAACGTCCTCGAGGTGCGCGCCTTCGGCAGCTTCGGCCGCGTCTACCTCGGCGGCGAGGAGCGCGACATCGACGTCGGCTACCGCGCCGCCGAACAAGCCATTCAATCGATTAGCGGGCGTGCCGGGCGCGCCTGAGAATGAAAGGAAACGAACATGACTGATGCACTCGGAATGATCGAAACCCGCTCCTTCCCCGCGGTCGTCGAGGCCGCCGACGCGGCGGTCAAGGCCGCGCGCGTGGAGCTCGTCTCGTATGAAAAGACCGGCGGCGGCTACACGACCATCATCGTCCGCGGCGACGTTGCGGCCGTGCGCGCGGCCATGGACGCGGCCCAGACCGCGGCGGGGCGCGTCGGCGACGTCGTCACCGTCCACGTCATCGCCCGCCCCCACGACCAGGTCGACGCCGTCATGCCGCTGGGGCGCACGCCCGCGCCGGCGGGCGGCGGCGGCAAGAAGGGATAGCTTCCCGCCATGCAACTGGCAAGAGTGGTGGGCACCGTCGTCTCCACCCGCAAGGAGCCGAGCATCAACGGCATCAAGCTCCTCGTGGTCAAGCCGCTCGACGAGGAGGGGAAGGAGACGGGGAACGCCGTCGTCTCCGCTGACGCCGTCGGCGCCGGCCCCGACGAAGTCGTGCTGATCGCCGCCGGCAGCTCCGCGCGGCAAACGACCGCCACCGACAAGCGCCCGGTCGACTCGGTGATTCTTGCCATCGTCGACAGTTGGTCCGTCGGCGACGTCGAGAAATACAAGAAATGAGCACCCCCATGAACCGCCTCACCGACCGCGAGATCGACGAGATCGCCCGCCGCATCGCCGGAGATATCCTCGGTGGAGGACAGGCACTCATGCCTGTCCCCCTCGGCCAATCGGAAGGACAGGCAAGAGTGCCTGTCCTCCATGGCGTTTTCCCGACTGTCTCCGAGTGCGTGGCCGCGGCGGCCGTCGCGCAAAAACAATTCGTGGCCCTGCCGCTGTCGACGCGCGCGAAGATCCTCGAAGCCATCCGCCGCTCCATGCTCGACAACTGCGAGGCGCTCGCGAAGGCCGCGCACGACGAGACGGGCTACGGCCGCTACGAAGACAAAGTCGTCAAGAACCGGCTCGTCACCGAGAAGACGCCCGGCATCGAGGACCTCGCGCCGATCGCCGTCAGCGGCGACCACGGCCTCGAGCTCACCGAGCCGGCGCCCTTCGGCGTCATCGGCGCCATCACGCCGGTCACGAACCCCACGTCGACCATCATCTGCAACTCCATCGGCATGCTCGCCGCGGGGAACAGCGTCGTCTTCAACGTTCACCCCTACGCGAAGAACTGCTGCATGCAGACGATCGCGCTCATCAACAAAGCGATCACGGGCGCCGGCGGCCCGCCGAACGTCGTCACCGGCGTGGCCAATCCGACCATCGAGTCGGCGCAGGAGCTGATGAAGGACCGCGGCATCCGCCTCGTCGTCGTCACCGGCGGCCCCGACGTCGTCCGCCAGGCCATGCTGAGCGGCAAGCGCGCCATCTGCGCGGGTCCCGGCAACCCTCCGGTCGTCGTCGACGAGACCGCCGACATTGACAAGGCCGCGCGCGACATCGTTCTCGGCGCCTCCACCGACAACACCATCATCTGCACCGACGAAAAGGAGACGCTCGCCGTCGCCTCCATCGCCGACGCCCTCATCGCCGCGATGGGACGCAGCAACGCCGTCGTCCTGCCGTCGAACCGCTTGCCGGAGCTCGAGCGCGTCGTCTTCGCCGAGATGAAAGGGCCGCGCCAGAAGGCGCGGCTGAACAAAGACCTCATCGGCAAGAACGCGAACGTGATCCTCGGCAAGATGGGCATCAGCGCGCCCGACTCCGTCCGCCTCGTCGTGGTCGAGGTCAACGAAGACCATCCGCTCCTCTGGACCGAGCAGATGATGCCGGTCATGCCGGTCTGCCGCGTGCCGAACGCGAACCGCGCCATCGATCTGGCCGTGGAGGTCGAGGGGGGCAACCGCCACACGTCGGTCATGCACTCGAAGAATCTCGACAACCTCTCCCGCATGGCCAAGCTCTGCGACTGCTCGATCTTCGTCAAGAACGGCCGCTCCCAGGCCGGCCTGGGGCTCGACGGCGAGGGCTACTGCTCGTTCACCATCGCCAGCCCCACCGGCGAAGGCATGACCTCGCCGCGCAGTTTCTCGCGCTGGCGCCGCTGCACCCTCGTCGATCACTTCAGGATCACGTGATGAAGAAGGCCTCCGCACTCGCCGTCATCGACTACGAAGACATCCCGGCCGGCGTGTACGCGGTCGACCGCATCCTGAAAAAAGCGCCGATCGCGTTCGTGCGCGCCGGCACGGTCACGCGCGGGCGGTATCTGGTGCTCTTCGGCGGCTCGACGGCGTCGACGAAGGAGTCGCTCGAGGAGGCGCTGGCCACGACGCCGACGGCGGTGATCGACCACGCCTTCCTCCCCGACATTCACCCCGCGCTCTACGACGCGGTCTTTGGGGCGAGGCACCGCTCCTCGGGATCGCTGCTGATCCTCGAGACCGACACGGCCTCGTCGATCGTGCGCGCCGTGGAGGCGGCGGTGAAAGGAACGCCGGTGGAGCTCATTGAAGTGCGCCTCTCCGACACCGGCCTGGCCGGGAAGGGCATCGCCCTTCTCGCCGGAACGCTGCACGACATCGACGCCGCGGCAACGCTCGCCGCGGCCGGCACGCCCGGCGGCGGACCGCCGCGCGTCTTCTCCCACCGCATCATCGCCGCACCGCACGACGTCCTGGAGCGCGACATTACCGCGGCGACACGCTTCGACGCCGCGCCGCTCTTGGAATTGGACGGGGAGGCCGGATGACACGCGCCGCGTCTCTGTGGAGGACAGGCACTCATGCCTGTCCCCCCGCGCCCACGACAGGCAAGAGTGCCTGTCCTCCATCGAGAAACCGGGAGGGGCAATGCTCCTAGGCCGCGTCATCGGCCAGGTCGTTCCGTGCATCGTCACGCCCGGACTCGAAGGCGTCCCCATGTTGATCGTCCAACCGCTCGACAAGAAGTTGAACCCGAAGGGAAAGTCGATCGTCGCCGCCGACTCGACGCGCATGGCCGGTCCGGGCGAGCTCGTCTCGTACGAAGGGGGCCGCGAGGCCGCGCTGGCGCTCGACCCATGGTTCGTCCCCGTCGATCACGCCATCATCGCCATTGTCGACGGAGTGAACGTCACATGATCCTGGGCCGCGTCATCGGCGAGATTCACGGGACGATCAAGCACCCCTTCTACAACTCGCGGCGCCTCCTCGTCGTGGAGAAGGACGGCGGCGACTACCTCATCGCCGTCGACGCCGTCGGCGCCGGCGCCGACGAGCGCGTGATCGTCCTCGACGAAGGCAACGGCGCGCGGCAGGTGCTCGACTCGCAGGACGGCCCGGTGCGCTCCGTCGTCGTCGGCATCGTCGACGACATCTTTTGATCTGGAGTGCGGCGGCCATGCCGCCGCTCTCAGTGCACGTACCCCAACGACTGCATCGCCTTCCTCCGCTCGCGCTCCGCTTCGCTCAGATCCTGCGCGGAGCGTTCCGGCGGCACGGCGCGCGCCACGCGCGGCGGCACGGTCGTGAAGAGCGGCATGAGCGAGCGCGCCCACCCGTCGTAGCGCTGCGCGAACGCTGACGAGTCGAGACCGGCGATGTCGTAGATCGTCGCCGCCAGATTCGCGATCGACACGCGGCGGTCGATCGTCGCGGCGCTGCGCGCGAAGCGCGGCGGCAGCACGATGAGCAGCGGTACGTGATGCGTGGCGTCGTAGTCGCCCTTGTCGCGCAGCATGTGCGTGACGTAGCCGCCCTCGCCGAACGCTTCGCCGTGGTCGGAGGTGATGATCACCACCGTGTCGTCGAGGAGATGCTCGGCGTTCGCGGCGTCGAAGAACTGCTTGAGCACGCCGTCGGTCTCGCGCACCTTGGCCATGTAGCGGTTCCTGTAGATCGCCAGCGACTCCGGCGGGAGGTCGAGCGCCAGGAGCCGCGGATTCCCGCCGATCTCCGCGATCTTCCCTTTGATCATCGCCCGCCGCGCCGGATCATCGACCGAGTCGGGGCGCAGCAGCTCCACGGGAAGCCGCCGCGCCAGCACGTCGCCGTCGAAATTTGGCGGCACCTTCGCCTCGGGCTGGTAGAGCCGCACGCGCGGCACGTACGGCGCGTGCGCGTCGATGAGATTCACGAAGCCGAAGTACGGCCGCTTCGCCGCGCGCATCTGCTCGAGGAACGGCGGCAGGACGCGCTCGGCCGAAAAGTAGACCATGGCCCGTGCGTAGTGCGTCGGGCGGACGCGGAACAGCGCCAGCCTTGCGTCGATGGAGAGAATGTCTTCGAGGAAGTGGTTCGGATTGACGCCGGTGATGTCGCCGACGAGCTTGAAGTCGCCATAGCCCTTATGCACCGGCATCTGCGACTGCGCCAACAGGCCGTTCGCCACGGCGGCGAACGTCGAGTAGCCGCTCTTGCCGAGCTGCCAGGCCACGCCGTTCTCCGGGCGGTCGTCGTCCGTGCCGAGCCCGTCGCGGAAGCCGGTCTCCATCGAGAAGTGCGACGTGGGCGTGAAATCGTGCGTGCTGTACGCCTGGCTGAAGACCACCCCTCGCCTGGCCAGCGAGTCGAGGAAGGGCGTGTTCGCCGGCGAGATGGCGTCGTAGCGGACCGTGTCGAGGACGAGGAGGACGATGTTCGGGCGGGAGGGAGCGGCGGTGGCGAAGAGCAAAGACACTGCAAGCAGTGCGTGCACGATATGTAAAACGAATGGAGAGATGGAAACGTTGAACGTGTGGAAAAGAAAATGCCCGTTCCTGGCCGGGGAACGGGCGCGGCGCGCTAGAGTGCGCCGGCTGGGTCGCTGCAAAAATCTCAGATCAGCGACGCGGTCAATCTATGTCCGCCGCGGTCGATCCGCCACCTCTTTTTGCAACCTCATGCGTATCGTTTTTCACTTGACTTTCGTCCCCGCCGCGACGGCCGGATCGACGCTCAGGAGCGACGGCTCGCCGTCGACCGACGCGGCCAGCACCATGCCGTTCGACTCGATGCCGGCCAGCGCCTTCGGCTCGAGGTTGGCCACGATCACGATCTTGCGGCCGACCAGTTCCTCCGGCGCGTACTTCGTGGCGATGCCGGCCACGATCGTCCGCTCGCCGGTGCCGTCGAACACCGACAGCTTGATCAACTTTTTCGACTTTGGCACGCGCTCCGCCGCGCGCACCTCGGCCACGCGCAGGTCGACGCCCATGAAATGCTCGATGCCGATTTTTGTGAGGTCAGGCGGCGCCGCCTGTGTTGTTTCGACGCGTGGCTCGTCCATCGTCTTCGTCCCTCCCATGAATGCCGCGGCGTCGATGCGCGGGAAGAGCGGATCGCCCGCGCGCACCGGCACGCCGTTCGGCAGCTTTCCCCACGCCAGCGCGTCGGTGCCGATCGCCTCGGGATCCGCGCCGAGGCGCGCCAGCGCTTCGCGCGCCGTCGCGGGCATCACCGGCGCGAGCATCACCCACACGATGCGCAGCGACTCCAGCGTGTTCCAGATCACGCGCGACAGCGCCTCGTCCGCGCCGGCAGTCTTGAACATCTTCCACGGCTCGCGCGTGACGATGTAGCCGTTCACGGCCACGAGCAGCTTCCAGGCGATCTCCATGGCCCGGTGGAAGGCCAGCTCGTCCATCGCCCGCAGGTACTCCGGCGCGAGCTCGCCCGCGGCGCGCATCAGATCGTTGTCGTCGCACGGCACCGGCGGCGTCTTTCCGCCGAAATACGTCTCGCTCATCTTCAGCGCGCGCGAGAGCGTGTTGCCGAGGTCGTTGGCCAGGTCGGCGTTGTAGCGGGCGATGAACGACTCGTCGGAGTAGTTCGCGTCCTGCCCGAACACCATCTCCCGCACCACGTAGTAGCGGAACGGATCGGTGCCGAACGTGTCGATCACCTCGTGCGGCCGCACCACGTTGCCGAGCGACTTGGAGATCTTCTGGTTGTCGCGCAGCCACCAGCCGTGCGCCACGATTCCGCGCGGCAGCTCCACGCCCGCCGACATCAGGAACGCCGGCCAATAGACGGAGTGGAAGCGGACGATGTCCTTGCCGATGAAGTGAATGTCGCACGGCCAGTAGCGGCGGAAGCGCGCGTCATCGTCCGCGCTGCCGAAGCCGAGCGCGGAGATGTAGTTCGTCAGCGCGTCCATCCACACGTAGATGACGTGGTCGGGATTGCCGGGGAAGGGGATTCCCCACGACACGGCCGTGCGCGAGATCGAGAGGTCCTTCAGCCCCTGCTCGACGAAGGCCACGACCTCGTTGTAGCGCGTGCGCGGGCGGATGAAGTCGGGGTTGCGGCGGTAGTGCTCGAGGAGCGGCTCGGTGTAGCGCGAGAGCTTGAAGAAGTAGTTCTTCTCCGTCGTCCACTCGACCTTGTGCCCGTCCTGGTCGCGGCCGTCCTTCACCTGGTTCTCGGGGATGAACGTCTCCTCGGTTTGGCAATACCAGCCGGCGTGCTCGCCGAGGTAGATGTCGTCGGGGATGCGCTCCTGGATGCGGCGGATCAGCTCCAGCACCCCGACGCGGTGCCGCCCCTCGGTGGTGCGCACGAAGTCGTCGTTGCTGATGTTCAGCTTGCGCAGCAGCGTGTGGTAGTTCGCCACCACGCGGTCGACGAGCTCGATCGGCAGGATCCCTTCCTTCGCCGCGGCGCGCTCGATCTTCTGCCCATGCTCGTCCGTGCCGGTGAGGAACCAGACATCGTCGCCCATGCGCCGGCGATGGCGGGCGATGACGTCGGCGACCACCTTCTCGTACATGTGGCCGATATGCGGGTCGTCGTTGACGTAATCGATCGCGGTGGTGATGTAGAACGTCTGGGCCATGAGGGACGCGGATTATATGTGGAGTGCGGCGGCCATGCCGCCGCTGTGACTATTGCGTCTTCTCTTTCAATCTCGCATACAGCGTGGACGGGCTGATCTGCAGTTGCCTCGCCGCCTTGCGCACGTTCCCGCCAGCCGCTTCGACCGACGCGGCGACGTACTCGGCGACCACGTCATCGAGCGCGCGGATCTCCCACTCCGCCGTCGGCAGCCCCGAGCCTTGCGCCGCCACCGAGGGCGGGGCCGCTTCGAGCAGCAGCGACTCGCTGCGGATCTCCTTGCCGCTCATCGTCAGGAGGGCCCGCTCCAGCACGTTGCGCAGCTCGCGCACGTTGCCCGGCCAGCCGTACTGCTCGAGCTTTTTCAGTGCGCGCGGGCTCACCGCCGGCAGCGGCTTGCCGATCTCCTTCGCCAGCGGGCGGAGCATCACCTCGACCAGCACCGGGATGTCCTCGAGGCGCTCGCGCAGCGGCGGCATGCGCACGCGCACGACGTTCAGCCGGTAGTACAAGTCGCTTCTGAAGCGTCCGGCGGCCGCCTCCGCGGCGAGATCGCGATTCGTTGCCGCGACCAGGCGGAAATTCGCCGTCAGATCGCGAATCCCGCCGACGCGGCGGAAGCGCTTCTCCTCGATCGCCTTCAGCAGGCGCGCCTGCACCGTCGCGTCCATCTCGCCGATCTCATCGAGGAACAGCGTCCCGTCGGCCGCCACCTCGAAGAGGCCCGGCTTCGTATTCACCGCGTTCGTGAACGCGCCGCGCTCGTGGCCGAAGAGCTCCGACTCCAGGAGCTCCTTCGACAGCCCGGCGCAGTTCAGATCGACGAACGGCCCTCGGGCGCGCGGCGAGCGGTTGTGGATCAGGCGCGCAAACACGCCCTTGCCCGTGCCCGACTCTCCTTCGATCAGCACCGGCGACGGCACGCGCGCCACCTGCGCGAGGAGCTCGTTGAGGCGCTGTACGGCGGGGGAGATGCCGGGAAGGCGGTCGGCGTCGGGCGTGTCGGCGCGCCGCAGGGCCTGGAGCTCGCGGCGCGTGGCGATCAACTTCTTCACCGTTGCCAGCGTGAGATTGAGCGTCTCGTATTCGAACGGCTTCTGCAGGAACGTCTCCGCGCCGAGGCGCATCGACTCGACCACGCGGTCGAACGTCCCCTGGCCCGACATCATGATCACCGCCACCGCCTCGGAGTACATCTTGAGGTCGTGCAGCAGCTCGATGCCGGAGACGTCGGGGAGGCCGACGTCGAGCAGCACGACGTCGGGGGAGAAGTCGGCGAAGGCCGCACGCGCGGCGCGGCCGCTCTCCGCCGTCCGTACCTCCCACTCTCCCTCCAGGAGAGCCTGTAGTCCGGTCAGGATGGCGGGATCGTCGTCTACGATCAGTAGCGTGTCGCTCATTGTCCAAAAATCATACAGGTGTGCGGTGCCGAGACACAACGGAAACCCGCCATGAAAGCTAAATTATTGATTTTGCTGCGTAAACTGCGTGGTACGGGGATTGGACATAGGGACCGGCATGATCATCGAAGCAATCACACTCGCCGCTCTCCTGCACCGCCCGGCGCCGAACGTGACCTGCCACGCAGGCGCCGTCTCCTACAAATTCGTCGGCGCTCCCGGCACGCAGTTCACCTACACGGGGAAGGAGTACACCGTGCCGCAGCGCGGCTGGATCGAGCTGATCAGCCACGGCCGCGACTCGAAGTACGCGGCCAACGGCCGCGACCTGTCGCTCGACGTCTGGCCGATCGATGAATTCGGTACCCGCACCGTCCCGCTCCCCAATGCGCAGACTTTATCAAAGGAGGATCTCCATGACTCGCGTTCTGGAATTCGTTGAGCACACCACGTCCGATCTCCGCGGCGGCCGCCACAGTTGGCGCGTGCTGTCGCTGCTGTGGATGCTGTCGCTGACCGTCGCCGTCACCGCCCGTCTGTTTGTGAACTGAGGAGCCGCGCCATGCAACATGACGACCGCCGCATCACCCTCATCAGCCGCTCCCGCTCCGCGCCGCAACGGCCGTGGCTCGCCGCGTCCGACGCGCCGCGCCGCCTCATCTTCGTCGGCAGCTTCGGCGTCATTCCCTACGCGCTCGAGCGTGGCGTCGAAGACCTCGGCAGGGACATCGAAGCCGTCATCATCGACGGCGCCGCCAACGCCGCGGAGTATCTCCATCTCCTCTCCCGCCTTCCGGCCTCGTACGCGGGCGACGTGGTGCTGATCCAGGACGACAGCGCCTTCGTCAGCGCCACGGGCCGCGGCGGCGACCGCGTGCTCTACGCGCTCGGACCCGACGACGTGCAGTTCTACCTCGAAGCGAAGATGCTGACCTCGTCCGCGCAGTCCGCGGCGGCGTGAACTAGGCTTCTCACGCGCCACGCAGGCTATGGAATACGCAACGCGCGCTATGGAACGCGCGACGCGCGCCATGGAATGCTCGACGCAGGCTGTCTCATGCGCGACGCAGGCTATGGAATGCGCGACGCGCGCTTCATAATGCGCGACGCAGGCTGTGTAAGGCGCCCCGCCGGCTGCGGAACCGCCGCGCGGGACTGCGTCGCGCGCAAGGCAGGCTGCGTCACGCGCGAGGCAGCGTGCGTCACGCCCGAGAAGGCTGCGTCAGGCGCGAGGAACGCTGCGTCACGCCCGAGCCAGCCTGCGTCACGCCCCCGCAGGCTGCGTCGGTCTGCGCGACGGCCGTCGCGGGCCCCATCGCCGCACCGGCGAAGGAAAGCAGCGCGCGGCGCCGGTGCCGAAGGTTTCGCTCGACGTGAGACGGGACCCGGAGCTTGCTAGCGAAGCGCGCTATCATGACGGCATGCGATCGGTCCCGAGGTATGGAGTGGAGATGTGCGAGAGCTGTCTCTCGTGCCCATGGCGCGACGACAGCTTTTTTTGTCAGCTCGATCCCAACACGCTCAAAGCCTTCGACGCCATCACCTTTGCCAACGTCTATCCGGCGGAGACGCTCTTGTTCGCGGAAGGGGAGCCGCCGCGCGGCCTCTTCATCCTCTGTTACGGCTCCGCCAAGCTGACGATCTCCTCGGGCGCCGGCAAGAAGCTGATCACGCGCCGCGTGCAGCCGGGCGACGCCTTGGGCCTGGCCAGCGTCCTCTCGGGCAATCCGTACAAGGCGACGGCGGAGACGGTCACGCCGTCGCAGCTCAAATTCATCAAGCGCGACGACTTTCTCCGCTTCATGGGCGAGTACCGCGACGTCTCGTTCAACATCGCCCGCCAGCTCATCGAGGAGTGCGAGTCCGACGCCGATCAGATCCGCGCGCTCGGCCTGGCCAACTCCGCCGCCGAGAAGCTCGCCTATCTTCTTCTGTCGTGGTGCGACGAGTCCGGCAGCCCGTCGGCCAGCGGAATGCGCGTCCCCGTGCTGATGACGCACGAGGAGATCTCCCAGACGATCGGCACCTCCCGCGAGACGGTGTCGCGCCTCCTCAAGTCATTCAAAGAGAAGAAGATCATCACCATGCGCAAGTCGTCGATGACGATCCACCGCCGCGACGAGCTCGAAGATTTGATCCTGATGTGAGCGGGTGACAGGTCACGGGTCACGGGGAACAGGTCAACCCGTCACCCGATACCCGTCACCTGACCTCCAAATAACCCATGTTTGCGTGACCGCGGTCACGCCCCTCCCTCCCCACCCGTCCACCCTCCGCCCGGCATTGGTCCGTTCGGCCGGTGCAGCCGTCCATGCCGCTTTTTCCTCCCAAGCCGACATTGCGCACAACAAAGCGGCACGGTGCCGCGATGAGGGAAAGAGAAAGAGGAAGCCATGAACAGCAAGCACATCTTCAAAACAATGTTGACCGCGATCGCGTTGACGATCGCTGCGCCGCTGGCGATGGCGGCGGATTCCGCGACCCCGACCACGCACAACCCGTACACGGTTCTCGGCGTGCAGCTCCGCTCGGTGCTGCTCTCCGATCCGGCGGACGGCTCGTCGGCGGTCTCCTACGGCCCGGCGATCTTCCAGGAGATCGTGCCGTGCCGCTTCATCAGCACGCTCGAAGCGGACAACTATCCGCACGAGTGGGGCGGCCCGGCCTACCAGCCGAATGAGAGCCGCTCCTACCGGCCCACCGGCGAGCTGCGCACGGCCGACTGGATCAACCCCTGCAACGAGCAGGTCCCGACCGAGGCCATTGCCGTCGCCGCCCGCGTGTGGGCGACCGGCACGCGCTCCACGAAGTCCCTCGGCACGATGGCGGTCTGGATCACCCCGGGCAAGGACAAGAACCCCCCGGACGACCTGTCGAAGATCGCGCTGCGCCCCGGCGAGCACGCCATGAATGAAGCGAGCGTCGTGCTGCGCGACCAGATGTTCACGCTCACCGCGCAGCAGGGCGGCGTCGATCTCGTGGTCGACATCATCGGTTACTTCCTCCCCGACAAGTGGCAGGTCGCCGGCGCCAAGGGCGACAAGGGCGATCAGGGTCCGGCCGGCCCCGCGGGTGCGCAGGGTCTCCAGGGCGAGAAGGGCGACAAGGGCGATCCGGGCACGGCCGGCGCGCAGGGCCAGAAGGGCGACAAGGGCGACCCGGGCACGGCCGGCGCGCAGGGCGAAAAGGGCGACAAAGGCGACAAGGGTGACCCGGGTGTGGCCGGTGCCAAGGGCGAGAAGGGCGACAAGGGCGACGCCGGCGCGACGGGTGCCAAGGGCGACAAAGGCGACAAGGGCGACCCGGGTGTGGCCGGTGCCAAGGGTGAGAAGGGCGACACCGGCGCGACGGGTGCACAGGGTCCGATGGGTCCGCAGGGTCCGATGGGACCGCAGGGACCTGCCGGCAGCGGCGCGTGGGTCTCGGGTGTCTACTGCATGGAACAGGGGCAGAACTCGGTGGTGGTGAACAGCTCGGCCATCCACGCCAACAGCGCCATCCTGGCCACGGTGGTCGGACGCTCGCTCGGCAACACGATCTCGGTCCTCTCCCAGAGCGAAGGGTCGGCCACGATCTCGGGCAAGCCGGCAACGTGCTTCCGCCTGGTGGTCTTCAACTGAAACGCGTCGGGACGCGGTCAGCGCGCGAGGGGCGCCGGGTCACACCGGCGCCCCTCGCCGTTTTTTAAAATGCCCGGGTGAAAACGCTCCTCCTCCTGTTCGCCCTCTCCACGTCCGCCATTCCGCCCGATCTCGTCGACATCGTGCGGCAGATCGAGCATCTCCCCGCCGGCCCGAGCGAAAGCGCGCGGCTCGCGCAGTTCTTCGACCTCTACTGGGCCGCCAAGATGCGCATGGCGCCGGGCCTCGCCGTCGCCGTCGGCTACACCGGCGTCGAAGCGCGGCTGCCCGACTACTCGCAGGAGACGTTCGACTTCTCGACTCGCCTGACGCACATCGAGCTCGCGGCGCTGCAGTCGATCGATCGCGCCAAGCTCACACCGGCCGAGCAGCTCAACTACGACCTTCTGCGGCGCAAGTTCGAGGGATCGATCGAAGGAGAGCGCTTCCTCGATCTCAACACCTACATCGTCATCGACCACATGAGCGACGGCATCACCGGCGTGCTCGAGACGATCGGCTACATGCCGGCGCGCAACGCCGCCGATTACGAGAAGATGCTGATGCTGATGCGCGGCTTTCCGCGCGTCGCCGAGCAGGGGATGGCGCTCCTTGCCGAGGGGTTGAAGCGCGGCATCACCCCGCCGCGCGTGACCCTCCAGCACGTCGCCGAGCGCATCGAGCCCGATCTCACCGACGATCCGCTGAAGAACCCCCTCGTCGAGCCCTTCCGGCACATGCCCGACACCATTCCCGCCGCGGAGCGCGAGCGGCTCCTGCGCGAAGCGCATGACGCATTGCAGCAGCAGGTCGTGCCGGAGCTGCGCAAGCTGCACGACTATCTCGCCAAGACGTACGTGCCGAACGCGCGCGACTACGTCGCCGTCAGCGACCTTCCCGACGGCAAGGCCTACTACGCCTCCATGTTGCGCCACTACACCACCACCAATCTCACGCCCGACGAGATCCACGACCTCGGCCTCGCCGAGGTGAAGCGCATCCGCGCGGAGATGGACGCCGTCATCGCCTCGACCGGGTTCAAAGGGACCTTCGCGGAGTTCACGACGTTCCTCCGCACCGATCCGCGCTTCTTCTACGACAAGCCGGAAGACGTGCTCGCCGGCTACCGCGACATCGCCAAGCGCATCGATCCGCAGTTGACCAAGCTCTTCGGCCGCCTGCCGCGATTGCCGTACGGCGTCAAAGCAATGACGGCCGGCTCCCAGTCGGCACCGTCGGCGCTCTACAGCAACGGCACGCTCGCCGCGGGGCGGCCGGGCTGGATGCTCGTCAACACGTTCGATCTCAAAGCGCGGCCGAAGTGGGGGATGGAGAGCCTGGCCGCGCACGAGTCGGTGCCGGGGCATCATCTGCAGTATTCGCTCGCCGAGGAGATCGGAGAGCTGCCGCAATGGCGAAAGTGGGATGTCTATCCCGTCTTCTCCGAGGGGTGGGGCTTGTACGCCGAAACGATCGGCGGCGAGCTCGGTCTGTACACGGACCCGTACCAGAAGTTCGGGCAGCTCAACAACGAGATGTGGCGCGCCATCCGCCTCGTCGTCGACACCGGGCTGCACGCGAAGGGCTGGTCGCGCCAGCAAGCAATCGACTACTGCCGCGCCAACTCCGCGAAGACCGAGCGCGAGATCGCCAACGAAGTCGACCGCTACATCGTGCAACCCGGCTCCGTCCCCGCGTACAAGATCGGCGAGCTGAAGATCCGCGAGCTCCGCCGCTACGCGGAAAAAGAGCTCGGCGCGAAGTTCGACATCCGCGCCTTTCACGACCTGATCCTCGGCGGCGGGCAGTTGCCGCTCGATCTGCTGGAGAAACGGGTGAAGGCGTGGGTGGCGGAATCGGTTGGGCCGCCCGACCTCGCCGGCATCGCGCGGCAGATCGAGCATCTCCCCGCCGGCCCGAGCGAAAGCGCCCGGCTGGCGCGGCTTTTCGATCTGTACTGGGCCGCGCGCATGCACGAGATGCCCGACCTCGCCTCCTCGTTCGGCTATCGCGGATTGGAGGGGCGGCTGCCGGACTTCTCGGCGGAGACGCTCGCGTTCGAGCACCGCCTTTCCCACATCGAGCTCGCCGCGCTGTCGTCGATCGATCGCGCGAAGCTCACGCCCGCGGAGCAGCTCAATGACGACCTGCTGCGCCGGAGCCTGGAGTTGGAGATCGAAGGGGAGCGCTTCGGCAGCCTCGATCCGTGGCGCAACGACTACCTCCTCGTCGATCAGATGAACGACCGCATCGGCGGCGCGCTCGCGTCGATCGCCGACATGCCGGCACGTACGGCCGCCGATTACGAGGCGATGCTGTCGATGCTGCGCGGCTTTCCGCGCCTGGTCGAGCAGGGGATGGCGCGTCTCGACGAAGGACTCCGCCGCGGCATCACCCCGCCGCGCGTCACGCTGCGCGCCGTGGCCGGCCGCGTCCTCGTTGCGCTCCCCGATGATCCGGCGAAGAGCTCGCTCCTGGAGCCGTTCCGCCACATGCCCGAGACGATTCCCGCCGCGGAGCGCGAGCGCCTCCTGAGCCAGGCGCACGAAGCGATGCGGCGCGACGTCGCGCCGGCGCTGCACAAGCTGCACGACTACCTCGCCAAAACGTACGTGCCGAACGCACGCGAGTCCGTCTCCGTCAGCGCTCTTCCCGACGGCAAGGCGTACTACACGCACCTGCTGCACTACTACACCACGACGAATCTCGGGCCCGAGCAGATCCACGAGCTCGGGCTCGCCGAGGTCAAGCGCATCCGCGGCGAGATGGACGCGCTCATCGCATCGACCGGGTTCAAGGGGAGCTTCGACGACTTCACCAAGTTCCTGAGAACCGATCCGAAGTTTTTCTACGACAAGCCGGAGGACATGCTCGCCGGCTACCGCGACATCGCGAAGCGCATCGATCCGGCGCTGCCGAAGCTCTTCGGCCGTTTGCCGCGGCTGCCGTATGGCATCAAGGCGATGCCCGCCGGCTCGGAGTCGCAGCCGTCCGCGCTCTACGACGCAGGCGCGCTCGCCGACGGACGTCCCGGCTGGATGCTCGTCAACACGTTCGATCTGAAGGCGCGGCCGAAGTGGGGGATGGAGAGCCTCGCCGCGCATGAGGCGGTGCCCGGCCATCACCTGCAGATTTCGCTCGCCGAGGAGATCGGCGACCTCCCGGAGTGGCGGAAGTGGGTGGTCTATCCCGTCTTCGCCGAGGGCTGGGGACTGTACGCCGAGACGATCGGCGGCGAGCTCGGTCTGTACACGGACCCGTACCAGAAGTTCGGGCAGCTCAACAACGAGATGTGGCGCGCCATCCGCCTCGTCGTCGACACCGGGCTGCACGCGAAGGGATGGTCGCGCCAGCAGGCCATCGACTACTGCCGCGCCAACTCCGCGAAGACCGAGCGCGAGATCGAGAACGAAGTCGATCGCTACATCGTGCAACCCGGCTCCGTCCCCTGCTACAAGATCGGCGAGCTGAAGATCCGCGAGCTGCGCCGCTACGCGGAAAAAGAGCTCGGCGCGAAGTTCGACGTCCGCGCCTTCCACGACCTGATCCTCGGCGGCGGACAGTTGCCGTTGGATCTGCTGGAGAAACGGGTGAAGGCGTGGGTTGCGGAATCGGGTATAACTCGATAAATGCTGCTCTCGCTCTTCCTTCTCCTCGGCACGACGCTGCCCGCCGACGTTCCGCCGCGCGTGCAGCAGGAGATTGTCGTCACGGCCGACCGCGCGCCCACGGCGCGCGACGAGCTGACGACCGCGGCCTCGGTGGTCGACGCGACGACGATCGCGCAGACCCCGGCGCTCACCGCGGCCGGACTGCTGCCGCTCGTGCCGGGCGTGGCGGTGTTCGGCGCGGCGTCGACCGCGCCCGCCACCGTGGCGGTGCGCGGCTTCTACGGCGGCGGCGAAGTCGAGTACGTGCAGCTCCGCGTCGACGGCGTGCCGGCCGGCGACGTCGAGTCGGGCCTCGTGCCGTGGCAGCAGTTCCGCGTCGAAGAGATCGAGCGCGTCGAAGTGGCGCGCGGGATGGAGTCGGCGCTCTACGGCGACACCGCCGTCGGCGGCGTCGTGCAGCTCTTCACGCGCCGCGGCGAGGACGGCGATTGGAACGCGTCCGCCGGCGGCGGCTCGTTCGGCAGCGGCGACGCCGTGGCGGCGCTCTGGCATGGCGGCTTCGCGCTC
>DATDFB010000048.1:0-12076 GCA_036522835.1 Thermoanaerobaculia bacterium
CTCCGGATCGGCGGCCTTGGCCATGACGTAGGAGATGGCGTTCTTGCCGTACATGTCCTCGTAGACGGAGAACGGGATGTACATGCCGGCGGTCTCGCGGCGCATGTCGTCGTCGTTGACGAACATGGTGTTGAACTTCGTGCCAACGCCGATGACGGTGAAGCGGCGCCCGCCCAAGGTGACCTGCTGGCCGACGGCGGTGTCGCCGCCGAAGAGCTGCTGCTTGAGCTGGAATCCGAGCACGCAGACGGCGGCACGCGTGCGGACGTCGGTGTCGCCGAGGAAGCGCCCCTCGGAGGTCTTGCGGCTCTTGATGGTCACGAACTCGGGCGTGATCCCCCAGAGATTCACGCGGCGCGTGACCGTGCCGGCGGTGACGACGGCGCGGTTCTCGCCGACGGGAGCGATGTCGCTGATGAGCGTGCTGCCGTCGAACCAGCGTTCGTCGTCGGTGCGCAGGCCGCGCGAGAGGTACTGCTTGGCGCGCTGGATGCGGTCCGTCGGCGCGCGGTTCGACATCATCAGCACGCCGTCGAGGCCGAGGTCGTTGACCCCTTCCCACACCGCGCGCGCGACTCCGTTGAGCACGGAGAGCACGACCACGAGGGCGAGCGTGCCGAGAATGACGCCGAGGAGCGTGAAGAGCGAGCGCAGCGGATGCGCTTTCACTTCCTCGAGGCTGGTGCGGACGGATTCGCCGATGACCATGATCGTTACTCCGTCCGCAGCGCTTCGATGGGGTGGAGGCGCGAGGCGCGGATGGCCGGGTACATGCCGAACAAGAGGCCCGTACCGGCGGCGAAGATCAGGGCCTTGATGATCACATCGGGGGTCATCTGCGCGGCGTTCCGCGTGAGAAGCGAGATGCCGTCGCAGAAGAACTTCCCGACGAAGATGCCGATCACGCCGCCGAAGATGGAGACGAGGATGGAGTTCGAGAGGAACTGACTGAAGATCTGCATCGGCGACGCGCCGACGGCCTTGCGCGTGCCGACCTCGCGCACGCGTTCGTTGAACGACGCGAGCTGGATGTTCATGACCACGATGCCGCCGACGATGAGCGAGATGAGCCCGCAAACCATGAACAGCACGTCGTACATCTTGTTGTTGGCCTCGTTGCGCTTGAGGTTGGCCACGCGCGAGTAGACCTCGAAGTCCTTCACGCCGTGCTCGCGCTTGAGGATGGACTCGAGCTCGCCGACGGCGTCCTTCCAGTTCTTGGTGTCGCGCATGCGCGCATGCATCCAGGAGACCTTGCCGCGCTCGAGCGGCTCGCCCTTGCGGGTCATGTAGGTGGTGATGGGGATGTAGATCTGCCGATTCATCCAGCGCAGAGCGTTGTGCTCGTTGTTGTCGAAGCTGAAGAACTTCTCCTCCATCACGCCCACGACCTGGTAGCCGGCGCCGCCGATGATCACGGTCTTGCCGAGGGGGTTGTCGGTGGAAAAGAACTCCGTGGCGCGCTCGCTGCCGAGGACAACCACGCGCGCCGCCGTGGCGACGTCGTTGTCGGTGATGAAGCGCCCTTTGTCGGCGTGGAAGTCGTTCATCGGCGCATAGGCGGGGGTGATGCCCATGACCGTGCGCGGCTTCTCGATGTCGCGGTAGCGGATGGTGAGGGTCTCGTTGCAGACGGGAGAGACGAGGTCGATGTGCTTGGCGTCGCGGCGGAGGGCCACGACGTCGGTCCAGGTCAGGCCGCGCGAGGCCAGGGCCTTGGCGTCGAGGGTGACCTTGCCGGTCGGCTTGTCGTTGATCCAGATTTTCTGGATGCCGCCGCTGATGGCGTAGAACTTCATCGACTGGGCCTTGCCGGCGACGGACAACGAGAAGGTGGCCACGATCGAGCCTGCGCCGAGGATGATCCCGGTGAGCTGCAACAGCGTCCGCCCGAAGTTGTCGCGGATGTCGCGGATGCCGTCCAATATGGATTCGAAAAGGATCATTTGCGTATGGTTCTTAAGTTCTTAGGTTCTTAGGTTCTTAGGTTTTCTTAAGAACTTAAGAACCTAAGAACCTAAGAACGCCTCAATCAATGGTGTCGCCGTCAACAATCTGTCCATCCACGATCTTGATGCGACGGCCGGTGCGCGCTGCAATGCTCGGGTCGTGCGTGACGATGACGATGGTCTCTTCCTGGTTGATCAGGTTCTCGAAGATGCCGATGATCTCGTGACCGGTCTTCTGATCGAGGTTGCCGGTCGGCTCGTCGGCGAGGATGAGCGAGGGGTTGTTGACCAGGGCGCGGGCGATGGCCACGCGCTGGCGCTGGCCGCCGGAGAGCTCGTTCGGGCGGTGCTTGGCGCGGTTGGCGAGGCCGACGCGCTCGAGCGCTTCCATGGCCCGCTCGCGGCGGTCGCCGCCGCCCGTGCCGGCGTAGAGCAGCGGGAGCTCGACGTTCTTGAGCACGGTGGCGCGCGGCAGGAGGTTGAAGGTCTGGAAGACGAAGCCGATTTTCTGGTTGCGGATGCGCGCGAGCTGGCGGCTCGACATCTCCGCGACGTCTTCGCCGTCGAGCCAGTAGCGGCCGGAGCTCGGCGTGTCGAGGCAGCCGAGGATGTGCATCATCGTCGACTTGCCGGAGCCGGAGGGGCCGATGACCGCGGCGAACTCGCCGCGCTCGATGGCCAGGTCGACGCCCCGAAGCGCCTGCACGGCGTTCTCGCCGGAGTCGTAGGTCTTCGTGACCGCTTCGAGCTGGATCAGGGCGCGGGCGGGATCGGCTTCGTATTTGAGAATAGCGCTCATCGTCGTCTCTGGAGTGCGGCGCACTCCGCATTAGTCGTCGCTCTCGTCTTTCTTCTTGTCCAGCGGCAGCGTCGGGTCTTCGAGGGCCACTTCGTCCCCCGCTTTGAGACCTTTCACGATCTCGACGCGGGCGTTGTCCGAGAGACCGGTGACGATGACGCGCTTCTCGAAGAACTGCTTCCAGGCGTCCTTGTCGACCGCCGGCTTGCCGTTCGCGGAGGGCTTCTTCTTCGTCGCCTCGGCGGCCTTCTTCGGATCGATCTGCTTCTTCACGAAGACGATCTCGCCCTCGTCGCGCTGGAACACGGCCTCCACCGGCACGGTCAGCACGTGCGGCTTCTTCTCGCCGACCATCTCGATGTTCGCGGTCATGCCGGAGCGGAGCTCGCGGCCCTGCGCGTCGAGGCGGATCTCCACGTCGAACACGCGCACTTTGTCGTCCAGGCGCACGGCCGGGGCGATGCGGTCGACGCGGCCGGCGAAGGAGATTTTCTGATAGGCGTCGAGCGTGACCTTGACCGGCATGCCGACGCGCACTTTGCCGATGTCGACTTCGTTGACGCCGGCCTTGACGATCATCTTGGAGACGTCGGCCACGGTGAAGAGCACCGTGCCGGCGTTGAACGAGGAGACGCCCGAGGTGATCGACTCGCCGATCTCGACGTTCTTCGTCAAAACAATGCCGTCCATCGGCGCGACCACGTTGGAACCCTGGAACTTCTCCGGCGACTGGTTGATGGGGATGCCGCTCTTCTCGACGAGGTTGTACTTCTCCTGCGTCTTCTCGTACTCCTGCTTGGCCGCGAGGTACTCGGACTCGCTGTCGCGGTGCTGCTTGCCGGCCAGAAGGCCGGAGCTGAAGAGCGTATTGTCCTGCTCGTAGTTCTTCTTGGCCTGGTCGTAGCGGATGCGCGCCGCGCTCAGCGCGTTCTTGACGTCGGCGAGCGACTGGGCCTGGTTGAGGTCGGGCTCGACGCGGGCGAGGACGTCGCCGCGCTTCACCTGGTCGCCGTCGCGATGGAGGATGGCGATGACTTTGCCGGAGACGTTCGACTTGACGTCGACCTTGACCTCGGGCTGCACGTTGCCGACTTCCGTGACCTTGACCTGAATGTCGGCGACCTCGGCCTTACCGACTTTCGCCGGGAGCTTGACCTCTTTCGGCGTGCTCCCCTTCGCCTTCATCGCCACGAATGCGATGACGATGATGAGCGCCAGCCCGATGGCCGAAAAGATCGCGACTTTCTTCTTGCGCTTGCTTGCCATGCCTGCACCTCGATCGTTGCTTGCGAGCTATAACGGTCGAGGGGGGCGAAGGTTTCAGCGCGTCACGCGTTTCGCTTTCGCGGCTTCGAGCATGGCCTCGACTTCGCGGGCCATGCGCGCGTCGAGGATGCGGTCATCGCCGGTGATGGGATCGACGGCCACGACGATGGTCTGCTCCGGATAGGCGAGCTTGTAGTCGGTCGAGTAACGCCGGCGCAGGTCGCTCGTCCGCTCCGTGCTCGGCGGAAGATTCACGACCGGCTGCGGATGCGGAACGCCGGTGCTGAGGTGCGTGGCCATGGTGGCGCTCTTGTCGCCGCTCCACGGGGCGATGGTCACGCTCGAGGGGCGGCCAAGGAGGATGACGATCTTGCCGCGCAGCGTCGTCGAGCCCTTGCGGCCGTCGACGGTGAGGTTCTCGTCGGCCTCGTTCGCCGCGGCGGCAACGTCGGCCGCGAACGCCGGACCGCGCTTGGCGAGAAACGTCTCCACGAACTTCGCCGCGTCGGCCTCGGTGGTCAGCTTCGACCATTCGGCGCGCTCTGCCTTGGTCATGAAGTATCCCTGCGGCGAGCCCGCCCAACCGCTGAAGGCCGTGAGCCGTCTTGCCTTGGCGGCCTCTTCGAGCATGGCGTCGACGTCGCGGGCCATGCGCGCGCTCAAGATGCGGTCGTCGCCAGTGATCGGATCGACGGACACCACGATCGTCGTTTTCGGATAGGCGAGCTTGTAGTCGATCGAGTAGCGCCGGCGCAGATCGCTCGGCCGCTCCGTGCTCGGGGGAAGGTTCATGACCGGCTGCGGATGCGCGGTGTCGAGGTGAGTGGCCATGGTGGCGCTCTTGTCGCCGCCGCTCCACGGCGCGATCGTGACGCTCGACGGCCGGCCGAGGACGATGGCGATCTTGCCGCGCAGCGTGGTCGAGCCTTTGCGGCCGGCGACGGTGAGGTGCTCGTCGGCGTCCCTCGCCGCGGCGGCGACGTCGGCGGCGAACGCCGGGCCACGCGCGGCGAGGAACTGCTCGACGAAGTGCGCCGCGTCGGCCTCGGTGGTCAGCTTCGACCACTCCGCGCGCTCGGCCTTCGTCATGAAGTAGCCCTGCGGCGAGTCCGCCCAGCCGCCGAACCTGCCGAGGCTCGCGGCGAAGAGGACGGCGAGCGCGAGCACGTTCATAGCTTCGCCGCTTGCAACCGCTCCAACTGTTCCATCGGATAGGAGCCGGCGCTCACCTTCTCGTGCGCTTCCTGGATGCGGCCGTTCTCGTCGATGACGTAGGCGATGCGCTTCGCGTACGGGTCGTTCGCGCTCGTCGCCGCGCCGTAGGCCACGCCGATCTTGTGGTCGGTGTCGCAGAGAAGCGGGAAGGGGAAGTGGAACTTCTCCGCGAACTTGGCGTTGGCCTCCCGGTCGTCGAAGGAGACGCCGAGAATCTTGGCGTTGCGGTCGGCGTATTGCGAGGCGAGGTCCCGGAACCCGGAACCTTCGGCCGTTCAGCCGGGGGTGTCGGCTTTCGGGTAGAACCAGAGGACGACTTTGCTGCCGCGAAGGTCGCTGAGCTTCACCTTGCGGCCGCGATGGTCGACGGCTTCGAAGTCAGGAGCCGGATCGCCGACTTTGAGCATCTTTGCACCTCGGAAGACATAGTTGAAAATCCCACGCACCGTCCACACATCCTTATTCTATGTCGCTCGTCGAACAGGTCGTCACTCCTCTCCCGCCCGGCCGCGCGCTCGACCTCGCCTGCGGGCGCGGACGGTGGGCGCATTGGCTTGCCGAGCGCGGCTGGGAGGTGGTGGCGGTGGACTGGTCCGAGGAAGCACTCGCGGACGTGCGGACGGCGAAGTTGAAAATGGACCTGGAGCGCGGCGATCCGCTGCCGTTCGCCGACTCGGCGTTCGATCTCGTGTTGATCATTCGCTTTCTGCATCGGCCGCTGTTCGACGAGGCGGAGCGCGTGCTGAAGCCGGGCGGGGTGTTGATCACCCATCCACTGACCACCGGCCGCTTCGGGATCGATCCGCGCGAGCTCGCGGCGCGATTCGTGAGCTGGGAGACGATCATTCCAGCGTCGGAGGCGGGACTGGCTGTTCGTCGGCCGAGCTGACGATTTCGAGGGCGCACGCTGTGCGCCCCTACCGGTAGGGGCGCACAGCGTGCGCCCTTACAACGCTTGCATCCGGACTCGCAGTACGTCGGCCGGGCTGACGAAGCCGACCACCCTCCCCTCCTCGTCCGTCACCGGGCAGCGGTCGGTCCCTTCTTTCGCCAGGCGGCGGATGAGCTCGCGCACGTCGTCGGTCGTGCGGGCGACGACGGGCCACGGCTGCACGTGCGCGGCGAGCGGCTGCTCGCTCGCTTCGTCGACCGCCTGCGCCGGCAGGACGCCGATCAGCTTGCGCTGTTCGTTCACGACGGGGTAGTAGCGATGGCGCGACCCGGCGACGAGTCGCGCGGCATCGCGCAAGGTCAGGCCGGCATCGAGCACGACGATCTCCCTCGTCATCACCTCGGCCGCCGAAAGTCCGGCCAGCGGATCGGCGGCGGCGTCCTCGCGGTACCCCTCGTCGCGCATCTGACGCTCGGTCAAGTTCTCATGCGCGATGGCGCGCGAGATCGCCGTCGACAGCGCGACCGCGAGCATGAGCGGCAGGATCAGGCCGTAGTCGCCCGTGACCTCGACGACGATCAGCACCGCGGAGATCGGGCAGCGCAGCAGGCCGCCGAAGAATGCGCCCATGCCGACGAGCGCGTACGCGCCGGGGTCGGCGGCGTGCGTGAGGCGGCCGATGGTGGCGCCGAGCGCGGCGCCGATGAAGAGCGACGGCGCAAAGACGCCTCCCAAGATGCCGCAGCCGAGGGCGATGACGAAGGCGACGACTTTGGCGATGAACGCGGTGGCCGAGGTTTGCACGTGACCGTGCAGAAAGACCGACGTCGTCTCGTAGCCGACGGAGAAGATCACCGGGACGAAGAGCCCGATCGCGCCGATGGCCACCCCGCCGATCGTTGCGCGCAACCACGGCGGAATGCGCGCGAGCCGCCGCCGCAAGAACGTGACCGCGTGCACCGCGCCGCCCGATACCGCGCCGGCGACGACGCCCGCGGCGGCAAAGCCGAGGAGCTCGCGGATGTTCGTCCAATTCCCGCTCGGGGCGCTGAGGAGCGGCTTGCCGCCGAGCATCAGCCGCTCCACGACGGCGGCGGCGACGGCGGCGACGATGGTCCCGCCGAGAAGTCCGCGGCTGGCGTTGCCCATGACTTCCTCGAGCGCGAAGACGACGCCGGTGATCGGGGTGTTGAAGATCGCGGCGATGCCGGCAGCGGTGCCGACCGGGATCATGCTGCGGATCAATTTTTTCGGCAGCCGCGCCGCGCGCGCGATCCACATGGCAATGCCGCTGGCCACGACGACGGTCGGTCCCTCGGGGCCGAGCGGCGCGCCCGCGCCGAGGGAGATCGGCGTCAAGAGCAGCGTGGCGGCGATGCTGCGGTCATCGAGGAGCGCCACGTCCTCGCCGTAGGCATGGCGGACGCGCGCGAGGTTCGCCCCGCCCGCCGGCGCGGCAAAGCGGCGGATGACGAGGGCGATGAGGGCGAAGACGACGGCGGGAACCGCGATGACGAGCGCGGGATGGCGCTGGGCCGGATCGATGAGCAGCCGCCGCATCAGCTCGACGAGCGAGTGAAACGCGACCGCGGCGAGGCCGCAGGCAATGCCCGCGACGATGAAGAGAGGTATGGAAAGGCGTCGCATCTGGAGTGCGGCGGCCATGCCGCCGCTGTGAGAGCGCCGGCATCGCCGGCGCACTCCACATTAGAAGTACTTCAATGTCAGGTCGATCAGTTTCTGCTTGAACTGCGTGTACGGGGGATAAAGAAGCTGAATGAGACTCCAGCGCGTCGGCTGCTCGAAGACGCCGCGCGCGTTGGAAAAGGCCTCGAAGCCGAAGCGGCCGTGGCCCTTGCCGACGCCGCTGTTGCCGACGCCGCCGAACGGCAGGTTGAGCTGGTAGAAGTGCAGCAGCGTGTCGTTGATGGCCGTGCCGCCGGCGCGGGTGCGGCGGAGGACCTCGCGCTGCACGCGGCGGTCGCGGCTGAAGAGGTAGAGCGCCAGCGGCTTCTCGCGCTCGCCGATGATGCGCAAGGCGTCGTCGAGCGTCTGGTACGTCAGCACCGGCAGCACCGGGCCGAAGATCTCCTCGCGCATCACATCGGAGTCCTCGGCCGGCTGCTCGACGATCGTCGGCGGGAGCGCGCGGTCGCTCGAGGTCGACCCGATCAGCCGCCGCACGCGTGCGGCGTGGCGCTCGTTCACGAGCACGCCGCGCGAGGCGTCGCCGCCGAGGTTGTCGATGGCGCGGCGGAGCTTCTCCATGAACGGCGCGCGCACGCTCTCGTCGACGAGCACGTAGTCGGGGGCGATGCAGATCTGGCCGGCGTTGAAGAACTTTCCCCACGCCACCTTTTTCGCCGCTTCGTCGAGATTCGCGGTGCGGTCGACGATCGCCGGAGACTTGCCGCCGAGCTCGAGGGTCACCGAGGTGAGGTGCTCGGCCGCGGCGCGCATGACGATGCGGCCGACGTTCGGACTTCCGGTGAAGAAGATGTGGTCGAAGCGTTTCTTGAGCAGCGCCTCGGCTACCATCGCGTCGCCTTCGATGACCGCGACTTCATCCTCGTCGAAGAGATCGCCGAGGATGCGCTTCATGCACGCGCTGGCGTGCGGCGTCATCTCCGAGGGCTTGATCATCGCGCAGTTGCCGGCGGCGATGGCGGAGACGAGCGGGCCGAGCGAGAGGTTCACCGGGAAGTTCCACGGCGAGACGATCAGCACGACGCCTTTCGGCTCATGGATGATCTGCGAGCGCGAGCCGAGTAGCGCGGCCGGCGCGGGGACGTACTGCGGCTCCATCCACTCGCGCAGGTGGCGCCGCGCGTGGCGCGCCTCCCCTAGGACGGGATAAATCTCGGAGAGGTCGACCTCGGCGGCGGGCTTGCGATAGTCGTCCCACAGCGCCTGGCGGATCTCGTCGCGCCGCGCGAGCAGCGCGTCGTGGAGGCGCTTGATCTTGGCGATGCGCTCGCTCGCGCTGGTGGCGCCGACCGCGTCGCGCCGGCGCTGCTGGCCGTCGTGGATGCGGTCGATGTCGTCAAAAACCGTGAAGCGCGCGATGGAGGACACTGACATGCGCGGCGGATTGTACCGTGGCAGATCCTTCTCCCCGCGCGCGGGGAGAAGGTGCCGCGAAGCGGCGGATGAGGGGTGCCATCCTGCAGGAATCGCCCCTCACCCGGCGCCTGCGGCGCCATCCTCTCCCCGCGCGGCGGGGAGAGGGAACTGCACTACGGGAAATCGATCTCCGCGATGTCGGTGAACTTGAAGTATTGATAGGTGCCGCTGCTCTTTTCGCGTCCGAGGAAGTCGACCTCGTTGCCGAAGCAACTGTCGTTGAAGTAGACGGGGATCACCTGGCCGTTCTTCATCTCCACCGTCGCCTTCATGATCGGACCGATCGTGCAGCACTTGGCGAAGCTGACCGGCGTGGCGGGCCCGATGACGCGCTTGATGTCGTGCTTGTCGGGCGTGAACGACGTGCCGTCGTCCTTGCAGAAGTTGCCGGCGTCGGCGCGCGCGTAGCCGCTGAACGGAATCAGATAGGCGAACTGCGAGCTGTCGATCTCGAGCTCGTACGTGTCCTTGGCCGGATCGCCCTGCGGCGCCGTCAGTTTCACCGTCACGGTCGCTTTCGGCTCGAGCGCGAAGTTGAGCACCGCCCCCTCCGCGCCGAAGACCGGCTGCGTCTTCGGAAAGTAGGCGAACTGCGAGCCGGTGACGGCGACGTTGCGGCCCTTGACCACGAGGAGCTCGTACTTGCCGTCGGCGCCGGTCGGCGCGGAGGGGCGGCCGTCGGCGCTGGCGGTGGCGCCGGCGAGCGGCTTGCCGGTGGTGGCGTCGGTGATGACGCCGGAGATTTTCACGGTCGGAACGCCCGGCGGCAGCGCGGAGCGGCGGCGCGGGGGCGCCGTGGCGTTCGGGGTCTGCGCGCCGAGCGGGACGGCCATCGCGGCAAGCGCGACGATCGCCGCGGCACGGGTGAAGCGGGAAGCCAAGGTCATTCAGTTCTCCTCAGGTGTCGATTCGTGCATGGTAGTCCATGCATTCGTTGTACGGATGTGACGGCGCATTCGTCACCGCTATACTCCGCCGATGCGCGCCGCTTGCATCATCGCTCTCTCGACGCTGGCCGCCGCGGCGGCCCCATCCGCAATGACAGACACACCGCCAACCGCCGCTGCCGCGGCAAAATTCGTGACCGAGGCCGAGGCCAAGTCCGCCGCGGTCAACGTCGAGCAACAACGCGCCTCGTGGGTGGCGGAAAACTTCATCACCTACGACACGCAGCTCATCTACGCGCAGGCGAACGAGAAGCAGATCGCCCTCGGCGTCGACCTGGCCAAGAAGGCCGCGCGCTACGACAAGGTCAAGAACCTCCCTTACGACGTGCGCCGCAAGCTCGACCTGATCAAGCTCGCGCTCACCACGCCCGGACCGGCCGATCCGAAGAAGACCGCGGAGATGGCGCACATCCTGGCCGAGCTCGACGCGATCTACGGCGCCGGCAAGTACTGCCCGCCCGGAGTCACCGGAGAGCAGTGCCTCGACGTCGAGCAGATCACGAAGATCATGCAGACGTCGCGCGATCCGCAGAAGCTCCTCGAGGTGTGGCGCGGCTGGCATCTCATCTCCCGGCCGATGCGCGAGCAGTACGCGCGCTTCGTCGAGCTGACGAACGAGGGCGCCCGCGACCTCGGCTACCACGACGCCGGAGCGATGTGGCGCTCGAAGTACGACATGCCGCCCGACGCCTTCGCGGCCGAGGTCGACCGGCTGTGGGGGCAGGTCAAGCCGCTGTACGACTCGCTGCATTGCTACGTGCGCTGGAACCTGACGAAGAAATACGGCAGCGACGTCGTGCCGCCCGGCAAGCCGATCCCCGCGCACCTCCTCGGCAACATCTGGGCGCAGGAGTGGGGCAACGTCTACGACGTCGTCGCGCCGCCGAACGCCGACCGCGGCTACGACCTGACGAAGATTCTGCAGGAGCGGAAGGAGCTCGACGAGGTCGGCATGGTGAAGATCGGCGAGCGCTTCTTCACCTCGCTCGGCTTCGCGCCGCTGCCGAAGACGTTCTGGGAGCGGTCGCTCTTCACCAAGCCGCGCGACCGCGACGTGGTCTGCCACGCCAGCGCCTGGGACATCGATGACAAGGACGACCTCCGCGTCAAGATGTGCATCTCGAAGTCGGCCGACTACTTCCAGACGATCCACCACGAGCTCGGCCACAACTTCTATCAGCGCGCCTACAACAAGGCGCCGTTCCTCTACAAGAACAGCGCGAACGACGGCTTCCACGAGGCGGTGGGCGACACGATCGCGCTCTCGGTGACGCCGTCGTATCTGGTGCAGATCGGTCTTTTGGACAAGGAGCCGCCGCCGTCAGCCGACATCCCGCTGCTCCTTCGCGACGCGCTCGATAAGGTGGCGTTCCTCCCCTTCGGGATCATGATCGACAAGTGGCGCTGGAAGGTCTTCTCCGGGGAGGTCAAGCCGGCCGAATACAACAAGGCGTGGTGGGAGCTGCGCCTGAAGTACCAGGGCATCGCGCCGCCGGAGCCGCGCAGCGAGGCGGACTTCGATCCCGGCGCGAAGTACCACATCGCCGCGAACGTGCCGTACGCGCGCTATTTCCTGGCGCGCATTCTCCAGTTCCAGTTCCACCGCTCGCTCTGCCAGATCTCCGGCAACAAGGAGCCGCTCAACCGCTGCTCGATCTACGGCAACAAGCAGGCGGGGGCGCGGCTGAACACGATGTTGGCGATGGGCGCGAGCCGCCCCTGGCCGGAGGCGCTGGAGGCGCTGACCGGCCAGCGGCAGATGGACGCGACGGCGATCCTCGACTACTTCGCGCCGCTGCGGACGTGGCTGGAGGCGCAGAACAAGGGACAGAGCTGCGGCTGGTGATGTGGAGTGCGGCGGCCATGCCGCCGCTGTCAGAGCGGC